>CBIFWW010000167.1:0-6747 GCA_966186435.1 uncultured Enterobacteriaceae bacterium | reverse complement strand
GATTTGGCGCTCACCTGGGGAGCGCCAAAATCTGATTTGAATTCAATTCTGTGACCAATAAAACAACAGCAACCGATAAACAAGATACACATCACAATCGAAAACAAAACAAATTGACTGCAAACGACATCAAACGATAAATAACAACAAGAAATGACCGGTTGTGTTCACTTTTTACACCACCCCATAGCGCAGCCGACTGTACTCACCCTATCAGGGAGCAAAATAATCATGCCAGGTAAGGATAAATTTTTTGTTGCAGTCACGGGTTGCCCTACGGGAATAGCCCACACGTTTATGGCAGAAGCCGCACTCAAAAAGGCGGCGAGCCAGGCAGGAGCCACTATCCGCGTTGAAACGAATGGCGCGGCAGGGATAGAGAACGCCCTTACCGAAGAGGAGATTGCCCGCGCGGATATGGTGATTATCGCCTCCGATAAAGCGGTAGAAATGGCGCGCTTTCACGGTAAACCGATGATTCGCGCCTCTGTGGGGCACGGCGTAAAAAAAGCCAACATGTTGGTTGAGCGTGCCCTGGCAGGCAATGAGGAAATTTATCAACACCACCAGACCGGCACTGCCACGGATAACGCTACCGTAAAAGCCAGTGTTGAGAGTGAAAGCCTGGGGCGGCAGTTTTATAAATCGCTGATGAACGGCGTGTCGAACATGTTGCCCTTTGTGGTGGCCGGCGGCGTGTTGATTGCGGTTTCATTTTTCTGGGGCATCTATTCGTTTGATCCAAAAAGCGACCAATACAATGCCTTTGCCGCCAGTCTGTTCACACTGGGCAAGCTAGCGTTCTCGCTGATGGTGCCGGTTTTCACCGCGTTTATTGCCTATTCCATTTCTAACCGGCCAGGATTTGTGGCTGGGTTTGTCGGCGGGTTGATTGCCGCAGACGTGGGCGCAGGCTTCCTTGGTGGGATTATCGCCGGGTTCTTTGCTGGCTACTTTATGAAGTGGCTACTGCATGCCACCCGTTCATTCCCACGATCCCTCGAAGGTTTTAAATCCATCTTCCTGATGCCACTGGTGGGTGTATTGGTGGTAGGGCTAGGTATGATCCACGCAGGTGAATCCATCGCGCTGGTCAACAAAGGCATGATGAATTGGGTCGCCAGTCTTGAGCATGCCAACCCGCTTATTTTGGGTATTGTGGTGGGCTGTATGAGCGCCTTCGACTTAGGTGGCCCGGTGAACAAAGCGGCCTATGTGACGGGTACTGTACTGCTGGCCGAACAGGGTAATGCCCTATTTATGGCAGGCGTAATGACCGCCAGTATGGTGCCTCCACTGGTGATTGCTATCGCCACCGTGCTGTTCAGGAAGTACTTCGAAAAAGAAGAGCGGGCTGCGGGAACGGTGAACTTTATCCTCAGCGCCACCTTCATAGCCGAAGGCGCCATTCCGTTTGCCGCTAAAGATCCTTTGCGCGTCATCCCCATCCTGATGCTGGCTTCATCTATTGGCGCCACGCTGACTTACTGGTTCAAGGTGGCGGTACCGGCACCGCACGGCGGGCTAATCATCCTCCCTCTGGCGACCCACGGCGCACTATGGATCGTCTCGATACTGTGCGGCGGTATTGTCGGCGGCATTATTTATGGTCTGTACCGTAAATCGATATATACCGCCGCCACATCCACCGCTAGCGCCACCTCAACCGCTACCGCCTGACACTCACTGTTAAGGGATGACCTGTGATAACCAAAGATATTCGTTTTATAAACCCAACGGGGCTTCATAGCCGCCCCTGCGCGACATTTTCCAAAATGGTGAAGCGCTACAGCTGCAAGGTTACGTTAATCAAGCAGGACAAAACCGCCGATGGGCGCAGCATGCTGGCCTTAATGAAGCTGGGCGTGGTGGTCGGAGACCAGGTTACGTTGACCTGCGAAGGCGAAGAAGAACAGCAAGCCAGTGAAGCGCTGGGGAATTATCTGGCGACATTGGTTGAAGAAACACCCTGAATTATTGCCAGAAATAAGCGCTGCGATAAGTCATCACAGCTATTGAACGTCTTTCATAATCTTTGAGGTAACCAAGATGGTATTTTCTGAAAAGCAATTAGCCGCCCTGTTTGATCACACTAATCTTCACGCCTATGCCACGCGTGAGCATTTTCAAATATTGTGCGATGAGGCCCGCGAATACGGTTTTGCCTCCGTTGCCATCAACTCGTGGCCAGTAGCAATGTGCCGCGACATGCTGCAAGGCTCCACGGTACTAACCGGCGCGGCGATTGGCTTCCCGTTAGGGCAAACCACTATCGCGACCAAAGTATTTGAAGCACATGACGCCGTGGATAATGGCGCGCAAGAGTTCGATTACTTGCTAAATGTGGGCAAGGTTAAGGAGCACGATTACGACTACATTCGCGACGAGATGCAGGCGCTAGTGAATGTTGCCAGAAAGGCGGGGATTATATCCAAGGTGATTTTTGAAACCTGCTATTTAACCGAAGAAGAAATTATCGCCGTGGCGAAAATAGCCTCCGAGGTGAAACCTGACTTTATTAAAACCTCCACCGGCTTTGGTACCGCCGGGGCAACCGTGGAGCACGTTCGGTTGATGAAACTGCACGGGGGGCCTGATGTACAGGTCAAAGCGGCTGGTGGTATTCGCACCTTGGCAGATGCAAAAGCAATGGTTGACGCTGGCGCCACGCGCTTGGGTAGCTCTGCGGGCATTAAAATCATCCATGAACTGCGCGCGCTGAACCAGAAATAATGCCCCCGCGCCTGCCAGGGTCGGCAGGCGCGACTATAAGCCGACTGTTGTTAGAGGTTAAAAATGCAAAATACCATTAATGTCTGTCTTATTGGCTGTGGCCGCGCCGGTATGATTCATGCACTCAACTATAATAGCCATCTGCGACATGCGAAATTGATCGCTATTTGCGACCCTTCCCTGCAAAACCTGGAACAAGCACAAAATATTTTACAGGTGGAATATCAATATACCGATTATCAAGACGCGCTAAAGAATGAGCACATCGACGCCATTGTTGTAGTAACACCCACGCAATTTCATCGCGATATTGTTATTTCCGCCGCCAGGGCCAAAAAACATATTTTCTGTGAAAAGCCAATGGCGGTGACCGAAGAAGAATGCGACGAAATGATCCAGGCATGCAGTGAAAACAACGTGAAATTACAGCTTGGGTTTATGCGCCGCTTCGACGAAAACTTTTGCAAGGGCAAGCAGGCGATCGACAGCGGTGCTATTGGCGAAGTGACACTACTGAAATCGTTAACACATGGCCCCAGTGAACCCAAAGAGTGGATGTTTGATATCTCAAAAAGCGGCGGCCCAGTTGCTGAAGTAAACAGCCATGACCTTGATACGCTGCGCTGGTACGCCGGTGCGGAAGCGACCATGATCCATGTGATAGGCCGCAACTTCCGATCCCCGGAAAAAGCAGAACAATATCCCGACTACTATGATACCTGCGCGGTACTGATGCAGTTCTCCAACGGTATTCTTGGCATGATTGACGGAGCGCAATACGTCCAATACGGCTATGATGCCCGCGCGGAAATACTCGGCACCCACGGTATTGTGAAGGTTGGTCGTCAAAATAATAACAATGTTGAGGTGGTTACCAGGGATAAAACCATTGTGACCGAATCAATGCCGTCATGGACTAAACTGTATCAGGAAGCCTATTTAAAAGAAGCCGAGGCTTTTATCGATGCTATTCGCCATGATACTGCTACCCAGGTTACCGGCCACGACGGGAAAATGGCGTTGGTGTTAGTTCGTGAAGGCCTTAAATCATTGAAAGAAAATCGCCCGGTGTATATCCAAAATACCCACTAATTAACTATACCAATGTTCCTGTGGGGGGCAGAATCCCCACAGGACAATGCTAACTTGCCTCCAAAAACGGCTGAAACTCGCTGGATTTACCATTATCAAGCTTAGTACGACCATTGATATGGGCCTTTTCCCCTAATCGGATCACCACATTACCACAGCTGTCAGTCTTTACCCGGGCTACCGGTCTTGTGTAAATATTCCACCTTTAGCCTTTATCAATAACTCCCCTTCTGTGGTGCCACAATCCTGCTGACAGCCCTTTTAAGCTGCTTTACACTAGCAACCTTGCTTTATATAAGGTGATGGCGTTCCACCTTGCCCAACCGCCCCATTTCGGGGCTGATGACGCCTGATATGACTCTTGGTTTAAAGGGGGTATATCAGGTTATCGCAATCACTTCCGACCTGAATACCACCCTCATTGGGGATACATTTGTGATACACGTTTTTGGCCATCTTAATCCTGATAGCGATACCGTTTGTAGTGCCGTTGTGGCAGCTCATTGGCTGACGCAAAACCAGCGCCCTGCCCAAGCCTGGCGTTTGGGCGAAGCGAACCGGGAGACGCGCTTTATTTTCGAGTGTGCCGGGCTAGCATTGCCTGAGTTGCTGACCATGCCACTGAAGGGCGAGTCCGTATGGATGGTGGATTTTAATGAGCCTGCCCAAGGCCCGGCCGATCTGATGGAAAGCAACATCATCGGGGTGACCGATCACCACCGTCTGGGTGATCTGGTTACCGCTCTGCCGCTGGAGCTGACCATTCGCCCGGTAGGTAGCACTGCCACCTTGCTGTGGACCATGATGGATGCTGAAATGCGCCGTGAGCTGCCAGCCTCCCATGCGACATTGTTGCTCGGGGCGCTGTTAAGCGACACTATCGATCTGCGTTCACCTACCACCACTGAAACGGATATCACCGTGGCCGGTGAGTTAGCGCTGGCCGCCGGGGTTGACCGCAACGCCTTTGCTGCCGATCTGCTGCGGGCAAAAACCGATATCGACGGCCTATCTGCCGAGACCCTGCTGAATAAAGACATGAAAGCCTTTGAGATTGGCGGCATGAAAGTGCGCATCGCCCAGATCGAAGTAAGCTCCCCGGATCAGGTAACCCCGGTGATGGATGAGCTGCTTAACGCCATGGCAGCGCTGGCAAGTTCCACCGCCAGTGATTTAGTGGTAATGATGGTGACGGATATCCGTGAAAGTCATTCTTCCCTCTATTTCAGTGGGCCGAAGAGCAGCCATTTCGAATCTACCGTAGTGCCAGGCATGTTAAGCCGGAAGAAACAAATGCTGCCGTGGATGGAAGCCCGTATCAGCGCTCTGGCTTAATGAGTTAACATTCCTACACTGGTGAAGCACTATCCAAAGGAAAATGACCTTAACGTTGATACACAAATCCGTGGCGCAAGCCACGGATTTTTTGGCACCGAAGCAGGGTGCAAAATCTCAATTTTTCGAGGCCTAATGATCAAGGCATCATATCCAAGGTTTCTGGATCATCGATGACGGCCATACGGCTTAACTTTATCTACCTGCACCGCAGCCAGTTCTCCCGGTTGGTGCGCCAGCTGTACGACCATTTGAAAATGCACTTCAATATCTAAGACCGCAGTAGCGGCCTTAGCGCAATTTAAAATTGAGTGATAAATCAATCAGCCCAGCTGAATTTCGCCGCGGATCACCTCCACTACCGTGCCGCCCACCCAAATCCCCTGGCTGTCGGTATGGATCTGGATCACCCCATCGCTGCCTACTGCCGTGCCCTGGGTGGCTTGATAATCACCCGGCAAATAGCCGGATTTAGTCAGCCATTGTGCCAGGGAAGCATTTAAGCTGCCGGTTACCGGGTCTTCTTTTTCGATAGGGCCGCAGAAGGCACGAACTTCCAGGCCCTTACCGCCAGGCTTAATGGCGCAAACCCCAACTTTTTTATTCCCCTGGCGGGCATAATCCGGCTGTATCGCCGCCAGTTGCGCTTCTGTTGCCACCAAAATCCCCATCCAGCCTGGGCCGTTATCTACCCACTGGCAGGCTACCAACTCCGCCGGGGAGATACCCAGGGCGGCACAAGCGCTGTCTACTTCAGCCGGTTCCGGCACCCCAGCCTTGACCAGTGGGGGGGCCATAAAGCTGAGCTGGCCCTGATGATGTTGCAGGTGGATAAGCCCAGCCCGGCACTCCTGAATCAGGGTGGTTTTCTCCTGGCTACCGGTGGCGGTTAGCCAAATCCATGCCGCCCCTAAGGTGGGGTGGCCGGCAAAAGGAAGCTCGCCAGAAGGGGTAAATATTCGCACTTTATAATCCGCCTGCGGGTGGGTAGGGGTTTGTAAGAAGATAGTTTCGCTGAGGTTAGTCCAGCGGGCAAAGTTGTGCATAGTCTCATCGGAAAGGCCATCGGCATTAATCACCGCGGCCAGCGGGTTGCCTTTTAATCGGGTGCGGCCAAAAACATCCACCTGGCGGAACGGGTAAGTCTTCATGGGGTACCTTTATTATCAGAATTATTGGTTCGTGCGATTCAAGACAGTAAGTGATAACCGCCTATTAACCAAGCCCTTCCTGCCACCGATTTACCTTTTCAATCCAATGAAGTTTCGAAAAAGAAGAGTGAAGACCAAACAGCGAGTCTTGCTGGTTTGTTTAGTCTTAGAATCAGCCGCCGCCTGAGCCTGGGCAACAGCAATTTGGAAATCATGCCCACGGCATGAGTGATATCGTTATAATCTTTCTTTTGCTAACAAAATCATTGGCTCCTACCCTAATAGCACGCCCGGTGTAAAAGATTCCGAGTATAAAGATAATAACAATACCTAAACATCTTCCCGCATTGCTTTTATTCTTTTTAACAGACTAAAACCATCTATTGCAGACAGTTCCACATCCAGAATGATGACGAAAGATTAATATAATTGATAT
>CBIFWW010000166.1:0-6774 GCA_966186435.1 uncultured Enterobacteriaceae bacterium | reverse complement strand
TCCACATCGGTGGTGCGGCATCTCGTGCGGCAGCTGAATCCAGCATTCAGGTGAAAAACAAAGGTAGCCTGAAACTCAGCAACGCGAAGACAGTTGTGAACTCCAGCAATAAACTGGTTATCACTTCTCGTAACACCGAGCTGAAACTGATCGACGAATTCGGTCGTACCAAAGAAAGCTATAAAGTGCCTTACGGCTCCGTTATGGCTAAAGGCGATGGCGAACAGGTTGCTGGCGGTGAAACCGTTGCAAACTGGGATCCGCATACCATGCCGGTTATCACCGAAGTGAGTGGTTTCGTCCGCTTCACTGACATGATCGACGGCCAGACCATTACTCGTCAGACCGACGAGCTGACCGGTCTGTCTTCTCTGGTGGTTCTGGATTCTGCTGAACGTACTACCGGTGGTAAAGATCTGCGTCCGGCACTGAAAATCGTTGATGCTCAGGGTAACGACGTTCTGATCCCGGGTACCGATATGCCTGCGCAGTACTTCCTGCCGGGTAAAGCGATTGTTCAGCTGGAAGATGGCGTACAGATCAGCTCTGGTGACACCCTGGCGCGTATTCCGCAGGAATCCGGCGGTACCAAGGACATCACCGGTGGTCTGCCGCGCGTTGCGGACCTGTTCGAAGCACGTCGTCCGAAAGAGCCGGCAATCCTGGCTGAAATCAGCGGCATCATTTCCTTCGGTAAAGAAACCAAAGGGAAACGTCGTCTGGTTATCACCCCGGTAGACGGTAGCGAACCGTACGAAGAGATGATTCCGAAATGGCGTCAGCTCAACGTGTTCGAAGGTGAACGTGTAGAACGTGGTGACGTGGTTTCCGACGGTCCGGAAGCGCCGCACGACATTCTGCGTCTTCGTGGCGTACACGCGGTAACGCGTTACATCACCAACGAAGTACAGGACGTTTACCGTCTGCAAGGCGTTAAGATTAACGATAAACACATCGAAGTTATCGTTCGTCAGATGCTGCGTAAAGCCACCATCGTGAATGCCGGTAGCTCCGACTTCCTCGAAGGTGAGCAGGTTGAATACTCTCGCGTTAAGATTGCTAACCGCGATCTGGAAGCGAATGGCAAAGTTGCCGCAACATTTGCGCGCGACCTGCTGGGTATCACCAAAGCGTCTCTGGCAACCGAGTCCTTCATCTCTGCGGCATCGTTCCAGGAAACTACACGTGTCCTGACTGAAGCAGCCGTTGCGGGTAAACGCGATGAACTGCGTGGCTTGAAAGAGAACGTTATCGTTGGTCGTCTGATCCCGGCAGGTACTGGCTATGCCTACCACCAGGATCGTATGCGCCGCCGTGCCGCTGGTGAAATGCCAGCTGCGCCGCAGGTGAGTGCTGAAGAAGCAACTGCCAGCCTGGCAGAGCTACTGAATGCCGGCCTGGGTGGCGACGATAACGAGTAATCGTTAGGCGCGTTAACCGCCAGAGTAAAAAGCCAGTCATTGTGACTGGCTTTTTTTATGACTGATTTTCATGGCAAAAGCGTGGCAAATAAAAAGCGCCCCTTAGGACGCTGCAATAATCATGGCTGACTATCAGGGTGCCAGCGGCAGGCGGCGATAAAGTTCGATCATATCCCCGGCCAGATCCTGGATCACCATGGCGTTCATTAAGTGGTCTTGAGAGTGAACGGTGATTAAATTAACCGGCAGTTTACCGGTGCCTTCATCCAGACCGATAAGCTGGGTTTGGATCTTATGGGCGGCTTTCACGAAGGTATGGGATTCTTCCATGGCCTGAGCGGCAGCATTGAAATCCCCCTTACGGGCCAGTTGCAGGGCGGTCAGCGCCTGGCTGCGAGCGCTACCGGCGTTGACCAATAGTTCCATAATGATTGATTCTAAATCTTCCACAGCATTACTCCATTAACTTCAGGGCTTTATCCAGCACGGCTTCACCTTTCATCATGCCGTAATCCATCATATCGATCACTGCCACAGTCTTGCCCAGTGGATCAGCAATGGCTTGCAATTTCGCCTGCTCGTATTTGACCTGTGGCCCGAGCAGGATCAGGTCAGCGGTATTGATATTGTCTTTGAACTCGGCCACCGGCACAGCTTTGATGTTTACTTCAATGCCTTTCTTCTGAGCGGCATCTTTCATTCGTTGTACCAGCATGCTGGTGGACATCCCCGCGTTACAGCATAAAACGATATTCTTCATAAACCTGCTCTCTGTGTCCGATTGATATCACTGATATTTATCGTTCCCCCTCTTTCGCAACAACCGGTTTCCATCGATTGTGTGTTAATCATCACAAAGAAAATGGTAAAACTGAAACCGGTTACATTTTCGCGCTATTTGATGTTGATTGGAGGTGGAGTCGGGGGCGTAGATCGGATGAGAGACCCGCTCCAATGAGTAAATCAGCTCGCTTGCTGGCCCTCAATGCCAATATCCTCCAGCAGTAGCTGGCGGCCATAGCGCATAAAGTCAGCGTCATTTATCGCCAGTTCCTGCCAGCCCTAACAACTGATTCGTTGCCGACCGCCAGTCTGCGGCCTGGGTAATGGCACTGACCACGGCAATGCTGCCCACGCCGGTTGCCAGTACGCTGGCTGCCCGCGCCATGCTGATCCCGCCAATGGCCACCGTCGGATAATCCCCCAGCCGCTGGATATGACGGGCCAGTTGCTCCAGCCCTTGGGGGGTGGAAGGCATTTGTTTCGTCTGGGTGGGGAACACGTGGCCGAGTGCGATATAGGAAGGGCGGGCAGCCAGGGCCACATCAATTTCCATATCGTCATGGGTGGAGACGCCCAGCCGCAGCCCGGCATGGCGAATCGCCGCCAGATCAGTCGTTTCCAAATCCTTCTGGCCGAGATGCACCCCATAAGCCTGATGCTTGATCGCCAGCCGCCAGTAATCGTTGATAAACAAACGGGCCTGATACTGCCTGCCGAGGCGAATAGCGGCGATGACATCCTGTTCGACGTCAGTTTCAGCTTGGTCTTTGATCCGTAGTTGGATGGTGCGTACCCCGGCTTCCAGGAGCCGGGCAATCCACTCTACGCTGTCAACCACCGGGTAAAGCCCGAGCTTTAACGGGACTGAGGGGAATTCAGGTTTATAGGTCATACTCCCCTCCGGGCATGATTAGCCAGATGCTTATAGGGAGAGGTGAAGTAGAAAATCTGTAGATGTTCTGTGGTGTTCGACATAGCGCATTCCAGATAATAAGGAAATGGCTTGCCAGAGGACGGATGGAGTAATGGCGTGGGGGTAACGATGGCCCTGCCGAAAAGCTTACTCTTGTTCCCTTCGCAGGTTTTAACCTGATCAGGTTCCGCGGATCCCGAATTAACGGTCTCAGCCCGTGTGTCGCACTGGGCACTCCGACAAGATGACGCCCCGGTTATAAACCGGAGCTGGGTTGTAAACTACGCGTTAAAAAAACAAGGTCAAGCCGGGCGGGCGAAGTTCTTAGGGTCATTAGCGCTGTTGGATTTTGCTTCATCCAGTACTGAGACAATCAGCTTATCTTCGATTGCAAAGCGGCTTGCCATGGCTTCACCTATCTCTGAAAGGGCGTTCTGGAAGACAATGCAGTTGTCCTGATCGATTGCGCTTTCAAAGTGGGTATCATAGAGATCCATTATCTGCTGGGTATTGGCTTCCAACTGGGGGTAAAGTTGGATAGCTTTCGCCCGGGGATGGGTTTTCTCGAGATCGCGGATGATGTTTTCATAGATCTTGAAGTGCACCGTTGACAGGTAATCGACCAGGCCTTGGCAGAAGGTATCCAGCGCAACTTCGTCCAGCGCCGCCAAAGAATCTTTACCCGGCTTGATACCCACCAGATTGTAGTAGGCGACGAGCAGATGTTTACGGGTTTGCAGCCAACGATCAACCAGATCATGGCTACCACCAACGCGTTTGGTCAGGTTTTCTAGCTGATTTAGCATCACAGACTCCGTTGAAAGAAAATTAAATGCCGCGTTACCCGGAAAATGTAAAGATAATGTTAAGCAGATTGCCAGTGAAATAGAGGTAGTGCAAGTGCTAATGGAACGTCTATTTGAAAAGTTAGATCACGGGTGGTGGATCGTCAGCCACCTACAAAAATTATGGCTTCCCGGCGGCGAATTGCCTCATGGTTCGGCGGAAAAATACGGGTTAATTGGCGTGAAAGGCGCCCAAATTGGCGAATGGCTGGGTGAGCCAGTGTGGCTGATCCCGCAGGATCGCGGCCAGGATATGGGATCGGTGCGCCAGGTCATTGATGAAGACGTTGGGCTGTTTCAGTTAGCAGGCCGTGGTGTGCAGCTGGCAGAGTTCTACCGCTCCCACCAGTTTTGTGGTTACTGCGGCCATAAAATGCACCCCAGCAAAACTGAATGGGCCATGCTGTGCAGCCATTGCCGTGAGCGCTATTACCCGCAGATCGCGCCATGCATCATCGTGGCTATTCGTCGCGAAGACCATATCCTGCTGGCCCAGCACGTACGCCATCGTAACGGGGTCTACACTGTGCTGGCGGGTTTTGTTGAAGTAGGGGAGACCTTAGAACAAGCCGTGGCCCGTGAGGTGATGGAAGAGAGCAGCATCCAGGTGAAAAACCTGCGCTATGTGGCTTCCCAACCCTGGCCGTTCCCGCAATCGTTAATGACCGCCTTCACCGCTGAATATGCTGGTGGTGATATTGCTATTGATCGCAAAGAGCTGTTGGATGCCGGATGGTATCGCTACGACCAGCTGCCATTGCTGCCCGCGCCGGGCACCGTGGCGCGCCGGTTGATTGAGGACACTGTGGCGGTGTGCCGCGCCGAGTATGGCTCGTGATACACTCCGGAAATGTTGCTTAAGGAAAGAAGACAATGACCGATTTAAAAAACGATCGCTATCTACGCGCGCTGCTGCGCCAGCCAGTAGATGTCACCCCGGTATGGATGATGAGGCAGGCAGGCCGTTACTTACCGGAATATAAAGCCACCCGCGCCGAGGCGGGTGATTTTATGTCGCTATGCAAAAATGCTGAACTGGCCTGTGAGGTGACTCTCCAGCCGCTGCGCCGCTATCCGCTGGATGCGGCTATCCTGTTTTCCGATATTCTGACCATCCCTGATGCTATGGGGCTGGGGCTGTACTTCGAAACCGGGGAAGGCCCGCGCTTCACTTCGCCTATTACCTGCAAGGCGGATGTCGATAAACTGCCGGTGCTCGATCCAGAAGACGCCCTGGGTTATGTGATGAATGCGGTGCGCACCATCCGCCGCAATCTGGCGGGCCAGGTGCCGTTGATTGGTTTCTCTGGTAGCCCGTGGACATTAGCAACCTATATGGTAGAGGGTGGCAGCAGCAAGGCGTTCACCAAAATCAAAAAGATGATGTACGCCGAGCCGCAAACCTTGCACGCACTGCTCACCAAGTTGGCGGACAGCGTGGTGCTGTACCTCAATGCCCAGATCAAGGCTGGCGCCCAGTCGGTGATGATCTTCGATACCTGGGGCGGGGTGCTGACTGGCCGCGATTATCGCGAGTTCTCCCTGAATTATATGCACCGTATTGTGGATGGCCTGATTCGTGAGAACGATGGCCGCCGGGTGCCGGTTACCCTATTTACTAAAGGCGGCGGCCAGTGGCTGGAAGCAATGGCTGAGACCGGTTGTGATGCGCTGGGCCTGGATTGGACTACCGATATTGCCGATGCCCGCCGTAGGGTAGGCCATAAGGTGGCGTTGCAGGGCAATATGGACCCGTCCATGCTCTATGCCCCTGCGGCGCGTATCGAACAAGAGGTTGGCGATATCCTCGCGGGCTTTGGTCAAGGTGAAGGCCATGTCTTTAACCTCGGCCATGGGATCCACCAGGATGTTCCGCCAGAGCACGCCGGGGCCTTTGTCGAAGCGGTGCATCGCTTGTCGGCACCTTATCACCGGTAATTGGTTCTCCCCGCCGTGGCTACCATTTGGGCGCACGGCGGGAAATCCCCCACTGTTTAAGGTACACTTCAGCCTGGTGTCCTTCTGAGAGAAGTTTCAATGTTACAGAACCCCATTCACCTGCGCCTCGAAAAGCTAGAAAGCTGGCAGCACGTGACTTTTATGGCCTCGCTGTGCGAGCGCATGTACCCGAATTACGCCATGTTCTGCCATGAAGCAGAGTTTGGCGATGCTCAGCTGTATCGCCGCATGCTCGACCTGGTGTGGGAGACCCTGACGGTGAAAGGGGCCAAAATCAACTTCGATAGCCAACTGGAAAAGCTGGAGGAAGCCATTCCGAACGCTGACGATTACGATATGTACGGCGTCTATCCGGCTATTGATGCCTGCGTGGGTTTAAGCGAAGTGCTCCATGCTATGTTGAGCGGAGAGACCCTTGAGCACGCCATAGAAGTCAGCAAGACCTCCATTACCACGGTGGCGATGCTGGAAATGACCCAAGCAGGTCGCGAAATGACCGATGAAGAATTAAAAGAAAACCCCGCGGTTGAAGAAGAATGGGACATTCAGTGGGAGATTTTCCGCTTGCTAGCTGCCTGTGAAGAACGCGACGTTGAACTGATTAAAGGGCTACGCGCAGACCTGCGTGAAGCCGGGACCAGTAATATTGGTATAAATATTCAGCAATGAGACAACAAAACGTGACTTAGTGCCTGTTTTGTCATGCCTCAAGGCTTCCCATTAGCCCCCCGTCTGGTCTACATTTGTGGGGCGAAAATAAGTGGCTATCGGTGCGTGTATGCAGGAGAGTGCTTTTAAGGCATTTCCGTCGCACTCGATGCTTAGCAAGCGATAAACACATTGTAAGGATAAC
>CBIFWW010000165.1:0-6776 GCA_966186435.1 uncultured Enterobacteriaceae bacterium | reverse complement strand
CGGGGTAAGGCGGCGCAATGGCAGAATAGCCCCTTTTAGCTACAAGGCAAGAAATGTATTTGCAGAATCGATATAGCTAATTACTTTAACATTTAACATAATGTTAAATATCACTTTTTAACCGCGAGATATCATGCTTTGTTGCCTGCAATAAGCGAATTGTTCGCAATTTGGCGCAGAATTAAAGCAAAATTAGCTAACTCAACAGCCCGGCAATAAATTTTTGCTAATAATGCATCAATAAGAGGGAGTTTGAGCTAGCGCTGGCTGACTGTTTTCAGTAGGTTATAGAAAGTTTGTTACAGGTAAAGTTTGTGCGATTTATGTGAACGCGGCTGACACTCGCCCCGCAGGCTCAGCCACGGCACGCTGGCAAACTCCACAAAGAAACCGATGGAAGGGAATACTATGCGTATTGGTGTACCAAAAGAACGGTTGACCAATGAAACCCGCGTGGCGGCGACACCGAAGACGGTGGAACAGCTGCTTAAGTTGGGTTTTACGGTAGCCATAGAACGTGATGCAGGCAAGCTCGCCAGTTTCGACAATAGCGCTTATACCGCGTCTGGGGCGGAAATCGTTGCGCCAGATGCCGTATGGCAATCTGAGGTTATCCTCAAGGTAAATGCACCGGATGACGCAGAAATCGCGTTGATGAACCCGGGCACGGTATTAATTAGCTTTATCTGGCCAGCGCAAAACCCTGCACTGCTTGAGAAGCTAAATGCCCGCAACATTACCGTGATGGCAATGGATTCGGTGCCGCGTATTTCCCGCGCCCAATCGCTCGATGCCTTAAGCTCCATGGCCAATATCGCCGGTTACCGCGCCATTGTGGAAGCGGCCCACGAGTTTGGCCGTTTCTTTACCGGGCAAATCACCGCCGCCGGTAAAGTGCCACCGGCAAAAGTCATGATGATTGGCGCAGGGGTGGCTGGCCTGGCGGCCATCGGGGCCGCCGGTAGTCTGGGTGCCATCGTGCGCGCCTTCGACACCCGCCCGGAAGTAAAAGAGCAGGTGCAGAGTATGGGTGCCGAATTCCTTGAGATGGATTTCAAGGAAGAAGCGGGCAGCGGCGACGGCTACGCCAAAGTGATGTCCGAGGCCTTTATCAAGGCAGAGATGTCGCTGTTCGCCGCGCAGGCTAAAGAAGTCGACATTATCGTCACCACCGCACTAATACCAGGCAAGCCAGCGCCGAAGCTGATCACTCGTGAAATGGTGGATTCCATGGCCCCCGGTAGCGTAGTAGTGGATCTGGCGGCGCAAAACGGCGGTAACTGTGAGTACACCGTACCGGGCCAGGTGTTTGTCACCGATAACGGGGTGAAAATCATAGGTTATACCGATTTAGCCAGCCGTTTGCCGACCCAATCCTCCCAGCTGTACGGCACCAACCTGGTGAATCTGCTTAAGCTGCTGTGCAAAGAGAAAGACGGTAACGTGGTTCTCGACTTTGACGATGTGGTAGTGCGCGGCGTGACCGTTACCCGCGACGGGGAAGTCACCTGGCCAGCACCACCTATTCAGGTATCTGCTAAGCAGGGTGCGCCAACCCAGAGCAAGCCGCTGGAAAAAGCCCCACTGGAGCCTACCTCGCCATGGCGCAAGTACGCCATCATGGCGTTGGCCATCATCCTGTTTGGCTGGCTGGCTAATGTGGCGCCGAAGGAGTTCCTTGGCCACTTTACGGTGTTTGCACTGGCCTGTGTGGTGGGTTATTACGTGGTCTGGAACGTAAACCATGCGTTGCACACCCCGCTGATGTCGGTAACCAATGCGATTTCCGGGATCATTGTGGTAGGGGCGCTGTTGCAGATTGGTCACGGTGGCTGGGTATCTTTCTTCAGCTTTATCGCGGTACTGATCGCCAGCATCAATATTTTTGGTGGTTTCACTGTCACTCAGCGCATGCTGAAAATGTTCCGGAAGAACTAAGGGGTAATACATGTCTGGAGGATTAGTGACCGCAGCATATATTGTTGCCGCTATTCTGTTTATTTTTAGCCTCGCCGGGCTGTCGAAACATGAAACCTCTCAACAGGGGAATATGTACGGCATCGTTGGGATGGCGATTGCGTTAATTGCTACCATCCTGGGGCCAGAGAGTGGCAACGTGGGCTGGATTATCATTGCCATGATTATTGGTGGTGGGATTGGTATTCATCTGGCGCGCAAAGTCGAAATGACCGAGATGCCAGAGCTGGTGGCGATCTTGCACAGCTTTGTTGGTCTGGCGGCGGTGCTGGTTGGCTTTAACAGCTACCTTGATCACGGCCCGGGTCTTGAACCCATCATGGAAAACATTCACCTGACGGAAGTATTTATCGGCATCTTTATTGGTGCAGTGACTTTCAGCGGGTCGATTGTGGCCTACGGTAAGTTGTGCGGTAAGTTTTCGTCTAAACCGTTGATGCTGCCAAATCGCCATATGATGAATCTGGCGGCACTGGTGGTGTCCTTCTTGCTGATGGTGATGTTTGTACGTACTGATAGTGTGGGCCTGCAAGTGCTGGCACTGTTGGTCATGACGGTGATTGCCCTTGGCTTTGGCTGGCACCTGGTGGCTTCCATCGGCGGTGCCGATATGCCAGTGGTAGTATCCATGCTGAACTCCTACTCCGGTTGGGCGGCAGCGGCAGCGGGCTTTATGCTCAGTAACGACCTGCTGATCGTGACCGGCGCGCTGGTAGGTTCCTCAGGTGCCATCCTCTCCTACATTATGTGTAAGGCGATGAACCGCTCTTTTGTTAGCGTTATTGCCGGGGGCTTTGGTACTGACGGCGGGGCCAGCACGGGGGATGAGGAAGTGGGCGAGCACCGTGAAATCACCGCAGAAGACACGGCGGAAATGCTGAAGAACTCCACCTCGGTGATCATCACCCCTGGCTACGGCATGGCGGTGGCACAGGCGCAATATCCGGTGGCGGAAATCACCGAGAAACTGCGGGCCCGTGGTATCAAAGTGCGTTTTGGTATTCACCCGGTGGCCGGGCGTTTACCGGGCCATATGAACGTGCTGCTGGCGGAGGCGAAGGTGCCTTATGACGTGGTGCTGGAAATGGACGAGATTAACGACGACTTTGCTGACACCGATACCGTGCTGGTTATCGGGGCCAATGACACCGTTAACCCGGCAGCCCAAGAAGACCCGCATAGCCCAATTGCTGGTATGCCAGTGCTGGAAGTGTGGAAAGCGCAAAACGTTATCGTGTTTAAGCGCTCGATGAATACGGGTTATGCCGGGGTGCAGAACCCGCTGTTCTTTAAGGACAATACCCAGATGCTATTTGGCGATGCCAAAGCCAGCGTTGAGGCAATTCTAAAAGCGTTATAAGCCATCAGGCACAAAAAAGCCGCTACGTTTATCCTGCGTGGCGGCTTTTTTTATTTCTATTGGAATGAATTAATCGTCTTATTCATCGTCCATTTCCACTGGTGTTTTGTAGTCATCGGGCTTGATAACCAACAAATCACAGCGCAAATGGTCAATAACCTGCTCGGCGGTATTCCCCAGGAACGCCGCTGAAATACCGGTACGGCCCACGGTGCCGAGCACCACAATTCCCGCCTCCAAATGCTCCGCTAGATCGGGGATGACCTCCTCAGGTAACCCTTTCTCCACGTGAGTAAAGTTCTCACTAATGGAGAATTGCTGGCGCAATGCTTTCATGGCCAACAGATGTTGACCACGGATGGCGTCGTTATAGACGCTGGGGTCAAAGTCCGGTAGTTCGATGGCAATATTGACCGGGGTTATCGGATAAGCGCCCACCAAATGAACTTCAGTATGGTTGATTTGGTCGGCCAGCTTCAGGGTTTCTTTCACCAGCTTTTCATTCAGGGCATTGTGGTAAATCTCTTCACTGGCAAGATTTACCGCTACCAGCGCACGGCCACCTTCCGGCCAAGGCTGATCTTTCACCATCCACACTGGGCATGGGCATTTGCGTAATAGGTGCCAGTCAGTGGGGGTAAAGATAACCGCTTCGAGTTTATCGTGCTGGTGGGCCATTTTAAGCAGCAAATCATGGCCATCTCTAATCACTTCCTGGATGATGGCCTCAAAGGGGCGATTATGCCACACCACTTTGATCTCAATAGGAATACCAGCGTCGATATAGTGTTTAGCCTGCTCACGTATCCAGGCTGCCCGTTGGCTAATCACACCCTTACGCATGGCGGTGCGCTCATCAGGCGAGAGCAGGGTGGTCATTTCGTAGGAGAAATCATAGATAGGCAAAAAGGCTTTAATTTTGCCACCAATCCGTTGATGCAAATACACAGCACGCCGCAATGCAGGTTGGTCATCTTGGTTAGGATCAATAGCCACCAGCATATTTTGATACTTAGCCATACAGGGTCTCCTTACAACTGTAAACCGCAGTTTGTTAAGTAAGATTAACTCATATAGCTGAAATGAAACAGGGGAAGGGGGATTACCGGATCAATTAATAAAAAATAAATTGATCCGGTTGATATATCAGGCGTTATCAGGCAACGCTGCGGGCTTGACCGGCCAAATGCGCCAAGGCTTCGCTATCTTCAATAGTAATATATTTACCTTTAACGGCCAGCATACCGCTTTTCTGGAAACGGCCCAGCAGACGGCTGATAGTTTCAACAGTGAGGCCCAGGTAATTACCAATATCGCCACGGGTCATGGTCAGGCGGAATTCACGGGGTGAGAAACCGCGCTGTGCAAAACGGCGTGACAGGTTATAGATAAAGGCCGCCAGGCGTTCTTCGGCATTTTTCTTGGAAAGCAGCAGGATCATGTCTTGGTCACCTTTGATCTCGCCGCTCATCAACCGCATCATCTGTTGGCGCAGATTTGGCATTTTACCGGATAAGTCGTCCAGGGTTTCGAACGGAATTTCACAAACCATAGAGGTTTCCAGCGCCTGAGCAAAGCTGGGATGCAGGCCCGTTCCGATAGCATCGAAACCGACTAAATCCCCGGCAAGGTGGAATCCGGTGATTTGCTCGTCGCCCTGTTCGGTAATGGTATAGCTTTTGATCGTACCGGAGCGAATGGCATACAGCGATTTAAGTTCATCCCCAGCTTTAAACAGGGTCTGACCTTTTTGAATAGGCTTTTTACGCTCAATAATATTATCAAGCTGGTCTAGCTCATGTTCATTAAGGGTGAACGGGATACATAACTGACTGATGCTGCAATCCTGGCAATGGATAGCACAACCGCCAGACTGGATGCGTCGAATAATTCGCTTTTCCGGGATCATAGATATGCTCAGGCCGTAATTGATATTTGTCAATTTTAACATCTTTTATGGCCGGAAGTAAGTCTGGAGGCAGCGCAAAATAGGGTTTTTAGCGGGATCTAGCCAATGGTTTAAAAGTAAATGCTTGAAAAACCAGCACATCTCAAACGCGCTGTCTATAATTCCGATCCATTTATAGACAGGTTTAAACTAAGGTTATCTCTAAAACAGACTACAACAGCAGATGACCTTCATGGCGCAGCAACCACTCTTTGCGGGCAACACCGCCGGCATATCCGGTTAATGCACCTTTAGCCCCAATCACCCGATGGCAGGGTACTACTACGCTCACCGGATTGGCGCCATTGGCGGCACCGACCGCCCTAGCTGCACCGGGTCTGCCCAGCCGTTCCGCCAACTGGCCATATTGCAGGATTTGCCCACAGGGAATTTGGCGTAAAGCTTGCCATACTTCACGCTGGAAGGAGGTGCCGGCAGTGGCGGAGGGCAAATTATTGATAGCCGCCAGGTCGCCTGCAAAATAGGCGTTCAGCTTATCAGACAAGCCGCCGGGGTTTGGGCTATCCATTCGGGAATACCCCACAGTACCATAGTGCATATTTAATAACTGAATCATGCGGCCTTGATATTCTTCCCATTCCACGGCCCGCAAATTGTGTTGTTCATCACACAGAAGCCATAATGGGCCGAGTGGCGTGAGAATTTTATCTTGTAATAATGTTAGCACGGGCGTTATCTCCAGGGAGGTTAAGAGCCAATTTTACCACGTGGTAATTGTAGTTAAAACCAATTAATTGCCTAATGATTATTTGCTGGATTGGGTAGTAGGGGTTAACTGTTATCGGTAATTGATTACCAGAGATTTATATAAATATTTTACAAAAATAAGCGCGTTTAGTTTGAGGAATTACATTACTTAACGTCCTATTTTTAAGAGCGTTCAGATAGCAGATAAATAAGAGTCTACCATCCGGCTTTATTACCCACATCTCATTCTCTTTTGTAGGTAATTTTATTTATAGTAAGCCCCAAGGGGCTTTTCATGAATTAAATAGATGAGGTTTCTCATGCGGCTAGTAAATAAATTAACGTACTGGCCACAACAACATAGTAAACTAGATAGAGATTGAACAATCTTGTAACAATCCAAAAATGGACCAGCGAGAGCACGCTTTTGGACTGGTTTTTTTCAACAGACCTCGTAAAGTATTGAGAATAGCCCCAAGAATAAAAATGACATGCAGCAACGCTGTGTTCTGGCGAGGAGTTCTATATGGCAACGCAAACCCAACGTAATTTACATCGTCCCTTAAAGTGGTCTGAATTTGACCTGCGTTACCGTGCCATGATCGGTCTGTTTGTCATTACCTTGGTATGCGGGTTAGGATGGTCAGCTTTTTATCATCATAGCCAGTTTGTT
Organism: uncultured Enterobacteriaceae bacterium; assembly: GCA_966186435.1. Lineage (GTDB taxonomy): Bacteria > Pseudomonadota > Gammaproteobacteria > Enterobacterales > Enterobacteriaceae > CBIFWW01. The sequence goes on along the minus strand of CBIFWW010000165.1, from coordinate 110 downwards.
CAAGCCGATACTGCCCGCATTGCTGCTATTAGCCGCGCGAAGAGCCAACAGCAGCAAATCAATCAGCTAATCGCTAACCAGCAAAAGCTACTGGCTCAGGAAAAAGCCAA
>CBIFWW010000164.1:0-6807 GCA_966186435.1 uncultured Enterobacteriaceae bacterium | reverse complement strand
ATGCAATACTCTTTTTAAGTGACACTGTCACTAGCATTTACTGAATTCCAGACACAAAAAAGCCAGCTTTCGCTGGCTAAATTCGCATATTGCCGATTAAAGGAATGGCGCGGTGCTGCCCACCCCTTCACGCAGGATCACCGGGGAGTCATCGGTGAGATCAATGACCGTGGTCGGTTGCTGGCCGAGATAACCACCGTGAATAATCAAATCCACTACTTTCTCCAGTCGATCTTTGATTTCATCAGGATCGGATTCGGTAAAATCACTGCCCGGCAACATCAGCGAGGTAGAAAGCATTGGCTCGTTCAGGGCCTCCAACAACGCCAGGGCAATAGGGTTCGAAGGCACCCGCAGCCCAATGGTTTTACGTTTTTCCTGTAACAAGCGGCGCGGAACATCCTTGGTGCCCTTGAGGATAAAGGTGTAGTTCCCCGGGGTGTTATTTTTAATTAAGCGGAACGCCACGTTATCCACGTAAGAATAGTTGGATAGCTCCGACAGATCCCGGCACATCAAGGTGAAGTTATGGCCATCAGGCAAATGACGAATACGGCAGATGCGCTCCATGGCATTTTTGTCTTCAAGTTTGCAGCCCAGGGCATAGCCGGAATCGGTCGGGTACACCACCACCCCGCCCTTGCGGATGATCTCCACCGCCTGATTAATTAACCGGGGCTGTGGGTTATCCGGGTGAATATAGAAAAACTGGCTCATAAAATTCTCTCTTCATGGTCGGTGGGCGGCAAGCCCCGGCTCCAGACCGGCTGGACATTCTCCGGCAAACGCAAATGGCGGCCTAGTTCCGTCCACTCCCCCGGCCCATGGAAATCAGACCCTGAGGAAGCTAACAGGCCATATTGAACGACATAACTTGCCAGCTGCTGGCGCTCGTTTGGCGGCTGCCGGCATTGGGCAACTTCCATCCCATCCCCGCCGTGCTCGCTAAACCAGGCCATCAGGCGTTTCAGCCATTTGGTGCTTAACCGGTAACGCCCCGGGTGCGCAAGCACCGCCAGGCCACCAGAATGATGAATGACATCAATAGCTTGTTCTATTGTACACCACTGTGGCGGGGCATAGCCGGTTTTCCCCCGCGCCAGATAATATTTAAATACCCCGGCCATATCCGTCGCCCGGCCCTGCTCCACCAAAAAACGGGCGAAATGGGCGCGGGTAATGGCCCCGTCACCGGCCAGTCGCCGCGCGCCTTCAAGGGCGCCGGGGATGCGGGCTTTATCGAGCCGCTCAGCGATCATTTCCGCCCGCAGGTCCCGCCGGGCGGTTTGTTGGGCGACAAATTCCAGCAGCGCCGGGTGGGTATCATCCACCCCCAGGCCGACGATATGGATTTCGTAGTTTTCCCACAGGGTGGAAATTTCTATTCCGCTCACCAGGTTTAACGCTAACCCTTGTTGCGTAATCGCCAGACGCGCTGCCGCCAGCCCTGCCACCGTGTCGTGATCGGTGATAGCCAGATGGGTCACCCCCATCTCTTCCGCCCTTGCAACCAGTTCTGCCGGGGTCAATAACCCGTCAGAGGCGGTGGTGTGGCTGTGTAAATCATAAAGGTCTGGCAAGTTAACTCCCTGCACCTGGGCATATAAGTAAGGTGGCTATAATAACGATTATTGACCATTATCAAAAATCACTGTTGACTTTAGCCTTATGAACCAGTTAACTAGTACGCAAGTTCACGAAATAAATACAGGGTATTTCAATGAAAGTAATCTCCATTCGCAACCGTTGGTGGCGCACGACCTGAGGGCCGTGAGGATGCGCTTGCTTAATGCAAATTGAATACCCGGCCCGCAACTGCGGGCTTTTTTTTGAATCTTTTCCGGGGCACAACCATGCAGACCATGAAACCAGCACTCGAATTAATCACCGATGACGGGGTGTACGGCGAAAACCCAACATCTTTATTTCACCAGCTTTGCGGTGCACGCCCGGCCACACTGCTGCTTGAGTCCGCCGACATCGACAGCAAAAACGACTTGAAAAGCCTGCTGTTGGTGGACAGCGCCCTGCGGATCACCGCCATCGGTGACACTGTCACCTTACAGGCATTGTCAGATAATGGGGCCGCGCTGCTCCCGCTGTTGGATGCCGCCTTACCGGCGGTGGTTGAGAATCAGCACCAGCCTCAGGGCCGCGTGCTGCGCTTCCCGGCCCCGAGTAATTTGTTGGATGAAGATGCCCGCCTGACCTCACTGTCGGTGTTTGATGTGTTCCGCCTGTTGCAAGGGTTGGTGGACGTGCCTGAGCACGAGCGCGAAGCCATGTTCTTTGGTGGGCTGTTTGCCTACGATTTGGTGGCCGGGTTCGAAGAATTGCCCCCGGTAACACAAGAAAGCCGCTGCCCGGATTTCTGCTTCTATCTGGCAGAAACCCTGCTGGTGGTTGACCACCAAAAACGCCAGACCCGTATTCAAGCCAGCCTGTTTACTGCCTCGGCTGCGGAGAAACAGCGGCTGCTGGCCCGCGTCGGGCAGATTCAGGCCCAGCTCAGCGCCGCACCGGTGGCGTTACCAGTAGTGAACGTGGCCTCGATGACCTGCGAAACCAATCAAACTGACGACCAGTTTGGGGCGGTAGTGCGCCAGATGCAGAAAGAGATCCGCGCTGGTGAAATCTTCCAGGTGGTGCCATCCCGCCGTTTCACCCTGCCTTGCCCTTCCCCGCTGGCGGCCTATCAGACCCTGAAAAAGAGCAACCCCAGCCCCTATATGTTCTTTATGCAGGATAACGATTTCACCCTGTTTGGTGCCTCTCCGGAAAGCTCGCTGAAATATGATGCCAGCAACCGCCAGATTGAGATCTACCCCATCGCCGGTACCCGCCCACGGGGCCGCCGTGCCGATGGCAGCCTGGACCAGGATCTGGACAGCCGTATCGAACTGGAAATGCGTACCGATCATAAAGAGTTGTCCGAACATTTAATGCTAGTGGACTTGGCCCGTAACGATCTGGCCCGCATCTGCACCCCCGGCAGCCGTTATGTAGCTGACCTGACCAAAGTTGACCGCTACTCCTTCGTAATGCATCTGGTATCCCGGGTGGTAGGTGAACTGCGCCATGATCTGGATGTCCTGCACGCCTACCGGGCCTGTATGAATATGGGTACCCTGAGCGGGGCACCGAAAGTGCGCGCCATGCAGCTGATTGCCGGGGCAGAAGGCACCCGTCGCGGTAGCTACGGTGGTGCGGTGGGCTACTTCACCGCCAGTGGCGATCTAGACACCTGTATTGTGATCCGCTCGGCCTATGTGGAGGATGGCATTGCCACCGTCCAGGCCGGGGCCGGGGTGGTGCTGGATTCAGTGCCCCAGGCGGAAGCTGATGAAACCCGCAATAAAGCCCGCGCAGTGCTGCGCGCCATCGCCACCGCTCATCAGGCTCAGGAGATTTTCTAATGGCTGACATTCTGCTGCTCGATAATATCGACTCCTTTACCTATAACCTGGCGGATCAGCTGCGGGCCGGTGGTCATAACGTGGTGATTTACCGCAACCACATCCCGGCACAGACCCTGATCGAACGCCTGGAGACTATGGATAACCCGGTGCTGATGCTCTCACCGGGGCCGGGTACCCCCAGTGAAGCGGGCTGTATGCCAGAACTTATCACCCGCATGAAAGGCAAGCTGCCGATTATCGGTATCTGCCTCGGCCATCAGGCGATTGTTGAAGCCTACGGTGGCTATGTGGGCCAGGCTGGGGAAATCCTCCACGGCAAAGCCTCCAGTATCGAGCACGACGGCCAGGCGATGTTTAGCGGCCTGTCTAATCCACTGCCGGTTGCCCGTTATCACTCCCTGGTGGGGAGCAATGTCCCTGCCGGGTTGACTATCAACGCCCACTTTAATGGGATGGTGATGGCGGTGCGCCATGAAACTGACCGGGTGTGTGGCTTCCAGTTCCATCCGGAATCAATCCTCACCAGCCAGGGCGCACGCCTGCTGGAGCAAACCCTGGAATGGGCGCTGAAGAAGCTGGAACCCACTAACTTGATCCAGCCAATTCTGGAGAAACTGTACCAGGCCCAGACCCTGAGCCAGCAAGAGAGCCACCAGCTGTTCTCCGCCGTGGTGCGCGGTGAACTCAAGCCTGAGCAACTGGCAGCCGCGCTGGTGAGTATGAAAGTACGCGGCGAGCATCCGCTGGAAATAGCCGGGGCCGCCAGCGCATTACTGGAGAACGCCGCCCCGTTCCCACGGCCGGACTATCTGTTTACCGATATTGTCGGCACCGGTGGCGATGGCAGTAACAGCATTAATATCTCTACCGCCAGCGCCTTTGTGGCCGCCGCCGTAGGGTTGAAGGTAGCCAAGCACGGCAACCGCAGCGTTTCCAGCAAATCCGGCTCTTCCGACCTGCTGGCGGCCTTCGGGATCAATCTTGATATGAATGCCGAAGCCTCGCGCTCTGCGCTGGATGATTTGGGTGTGTGCTTCCTGTTTGCGCCGAAGTACCACACCGGTTTCCGCCACGCGATGCCAGTACGCCAGCAGCTGAAGACCCGCACCCTGTTTAACGTATTAGGGCCATTGATCAACCCGGCCCACCCGCCGTTGGCATTGATTGGTGTCTACAGCCCGGAACTGGTGCTACCAATTGCTGAAACCCTGCGGGTGCTGGGATACCGCCGGGCAGCGGTGGTACACAGCGGCGGCATGGATGAAGTATCCCTCCACGCCCCAACCCTGGTGGCGGAGCTTAATCAAGGTGAGATCCGCAGCTACCAGCTGACGGCACAGGACTTCGGCTTGCTGCCTTACACCCAAGAAGAGCTGACGGGCGGCACCCCGGAAGAAAACCGTGACATTATAACCCAGCTGTTACAAGGTAAAGGAGAACGTGCCCATGAGGCCGCCGTGGCGGTCAACGTCGCCATGTTGATGCGCCTCCACGGTTTTGAAGATTTGAAAGCCAACGCCCAGAAAGTACTGGACGTACTCCATAGCGGCGCTGCCTATGACCGCGTTACCGCACTGGCTGCGAGAGGGTAAAATGCAGGACACTATTTTAGCGAAAATTGTGGCAGATAAAGCCATCTGGGTTGAAGCCCGTAAACAGCAACAGCCATTGGCCAGTTTCCAGAATGATATCGTTCCCAGCAGCCGTCATTTCTACGATGCCCTCCAGGGCGCCCGGACTGCTTTTATCCTGGAGTGTAAAAAAGCCTCTCCTTCTAAGGGGGTGATCCGCGAGGATTTTGATCCGGCGCGCATTGCCGAGGTGTATAAGCACTATGCCTCCGCCGTATCCGTACTGACGGACGAAAAATACTTCCAGGGCAGCTTTGATTTCCTGCCTATCGTGAGCGGCATTATCAGCCAGCCGGTGCTGTGTAAGGACTTTATTATTGACCCTTACCAGATCCACCTAGCCCGCTTTTATCAGGCGGATGCCTGCCTGCTGATGTTGTCGGTGTTAGATGATGAACAGTACCAACAGCTGGCAGCGGTGGCTCACAGCCTAAAAATGGGTGTGCTGACAGAAGTCAGCAACCAAGAAGAGCTGGAGCGGGCCATCGCCCTGAAGGCCAAAGTGGTGGGCATCAACAACCGCGACTTGCGGGATATGTCTATCGATCTCAACCGCACCCGCCAGTTGGCCCCACGGCTGCCGCCGGAAGTAACGGTGATTTGTGAGTCCGGTATTCATCATTACAGCCAGGTGCGTGAGTTGGCCCACTTCGCTAACGGCTTCCTGATTGGATCGGCGTTGATGGGTGAAGATAATCTGGCAGAAGCGGTGCGCCGGGTGCTGCTGGGCGAAAACAAAGTGTGCGGGTTGACCCGCCCTCAGGATGCCAGCGCCGCCTATGAAGCCGGTGCGGTCTACGGCGGCTTGATTTTTGCCCCCACCTCCCCGCGCTTTGTGAATGATGACGCCGCCAAAGCGGTGATGGCCGCCGCACCATTGCGGTACGTAGGCGTGTTCCGCAATAGCGACCCGGCAGACATTGTGCAGAAGGTTGCCAGCTTCAACCTGCGGGCGGTGCAGCTCCACGGCGAGGAAGATCAGGCCTATGTGGATCAGCTGCGCGCCCTGTTACCTGAAGGAGTAGAGATCTGGAAGGCGCTAAGCGTAGGTAACACCCTGCCCGCCCGGGATTACTCCGCTATAGACAAATACATCTTCGACAATGGCCAGGGCGGCAGCGGCCAGCGTTTTGACTGGTCCCTATTGGGCGGCCAGCAGCTTGATAACGTCCTGCTGGCGGGCGGCCTGGCTGCCGACAACTGCATAGAAGCAGCAAAAACCGGCTGTGCCGGTCTTGATTTCAACTCCGGGGTGGAATCCGCCCCAGGGATCAAAGATGCAAACAAGCTGGCAGCGGTGTTCCAGACCCTGCGGGCCTACTAAGGAAGCAATGTGATGACGACTTTACTGAACCCCTATTTTGGCGAATTTGGCGGGATGTACGTTCCGCAAATCCTGATGCCTGCCCTGCGCCAGCTGGAAGCAGCCTTTGTTAGCGCCCAAAGCGATGCTGATTTCCAGGCTGAATTTACCGACCTGCTGAAAAATTACGCCGGCCGCCCGACGGCCCTAACCAAGTGCCGTAATCTTACAGAAGGCACCAAAACCACCCTGTACCTCAAACGTGAAGACTTACTGCACGGCGGCGCGCATAAAACTAACCAGGTATTGGGCCAGGCGCTGCTCGCCAAGCGCATGGGTAAAACAGAAATCATTGCCGAAACCGGCGCCGGCCAGCACGGCGTGGCTTCGGCTCTCGCCAGCGCCCTGCTGGGCCTGAAGTGCCGCATATATATGGGTGCCAAAGACGTAGAGC
>CBIFWW010000163.1:0-6808 GCA_966186435.1 uncultured Enterobacteriaceae bacterium | reverse complement strand
AAACCGCTAGGTGCCGTGGCGCTGAAAACTTACCAGGAACAGCTGGAAAAAGATCCGCGTATTGCCGCCACCATGGCGAACGCCAAAACCGGCGAAATCATGCCTAACATCCCTCAGATGTCTGCCTTCTGGTATGCCGTCCGTACTGCGGTGATCAATGCCGTGAGTGGCCGCCAAAGCGTGGACGCTGCCCTGAAAGATGCACAGGGCCGTATCACCAAGTAATGGTCTGACCCGCCCTCTGGCAACAGAGGGCGTTCAAGTATCGCAGTTGAGGAAGAACCCCATGGATGTAATCAAAAAAAGCCACTGGTGGCAGAGTGAAGCGCTGAAGTGGTCAACCATAGCCCTACTGGGCCTGCTGGTCGGCTATATGGTGATTTTAATGTACGCCCAGGGGGAGTACCTTTTTGGCATTATGACGCTGATCCTCAGCGCCCTAGGCCTGTATATTTTTGCCAACCGTAAAGCCTACGCCTGGCGTTACGTTTACCCTGGCATGGCCGGGATGGGGCTGTTTGTTCTGTTCCCGCTGGTGTGTACCATCGCCATTGCCTTTACCAACTACAGTAGTACCAACCAGCTCACCTTCGAACGGGCCAAACAGGTATTAATGAGCCGCCAATATCAGGCTGGCAATGCCCTGAACTTCGGCCTGTATCCGCAAGGGGATAAATGGCAGCTGGCGCTCACCGATAGCACCAGTGAGAAGAACTATATTTCTCAACCTTTTAGCTTTGGCGGCGAACAGCGGCTGAAGATGCAGGAAGCGCCACAGCTCCCCAGTGGCGAACGCGCCAACCTGCGGGTGATCACCCAAAACCGCCAGGCCCTGAACCAGATCACCGCCGATATGCCCGATGACAGCCAGCTGGTGATGAGTTCCCTGCGCCAGTTCTCCGGCACCCGCTCGCTATATACCCTGGCCGACGATGGCATGTTAACCAACAACCAGAGCGGCGTGAAATACCGGCCTAATGACAGTATCGGGTTCTGTCAGGCCGTCGATGCCGAGAACCAGTTTAGCGGCGAACAGCTCAGCCCCGGCTACACGGTCACCATCGGCTGGGACAACTTTATGCGCGTCTTTACCGACGACGGCATCCAAAAACCCTTTATGGCGATCTTCGTCTGGACCGTGGTGTTCTCGGTACTGACGGTTATTCTCACGGTGGCGGTTGGGATGGTACTGGCCTGCCTGGTGCAGTGGGACTCACTGAAAGGCAAAGCTATTTACCGGGTGCTGTTGATTCTGCCTTACGCGGTACCGTCCTTTATCTCCATCTTGATCTTTAAGGGGCTGTTCAACCAAAGCTTCGGTGAAATCAACATGATGCTGAGCAGCCTGTTTGGTATCAAACCGGCCTGGTTCAGTGACCCCACCACCGCACGAGCGATGATTGTGATCGTTAACACTTGGCTGGGTTACCCCTACATGATGATCCTGTGCATGGGGCTGTTAAAAGCCATCCCGGACGACCTGTATGAAGCCTCCGCCATGGACGGAGCCGGGCCATTCCAGAACTTCTTTAAAATTACGTTGCCGCTGCTGATCAAGCCGCTCACCCCGCTGATGATCGCCAGCTTCGCCTTTAACTTTAATAACTTCGTGCTGATCCAGCTGTTGACCAATGGCGGGCCGGATCGCCTCGGCACCACTACCCCGGCAGGTTATACCGACCTGTTAGTCAGCTACACCTACCGTATCGCCTTTGAGGGCGGCGGCGGGCAAGACTTCGGCCTGGCGGCGGCGATTGCCACGCTGATCTTCTTGCTGGTGGGGGCGCTGGCGATAGTCAACCTCAAAGCCACCCGCATGAAATTCGATTAAGGGAGAAAAATCATGGCTATGGTGCAACCCAAATCCCAAAAGCTCCGGCTGTTTATCACCCACTTCGGCCTGCTGTGCTTTATTGCGGCCATTATGTTCCCGCTGCTGATGGTCATTGCCATCTCCCTGCGGCCCGGTAACTTTGCCACCGGCAGCCTGATTCCGACGGATATCTCCTGGGAGCACTGGCGTCTGGCGTTAGGTTTTAGTGTCGAGCACGCCGATGGCCGGGTGACCCCGCCGCCGTTCCCGGTACTGCTGTGGCTGTGGAATTCGGTAAAAATTGCCGGGATCACGGCGATAGGTATCGTGGCGCTCTCCACCACCTGCGCCTATGCCTTTGCCCGGATGCGCTTCCCGGGGAAAGCCACCCTGCTGAAAGGGATGCTGATTTTCCAGATGTTCCCGGCAGTGCTCTCTTTGGTGGCCCTGTATGCCTTGTTCGACCGTCTGGGGCAGTACATCCCGTTTATCGGACTGAATACTCACGGCGGAGTGATTTTTGCTTACCTCGGCGGGATCGCCCTCCACGTCTGGACTATTAAGGGCTACTTCGAAACTATTGATGGCTCACTGGAAGAAGCCGCCGCCCTGGATGGCGCCACCCCGTGGCAGGCGTTCCGCCTGGTGTTACTGCCGCTGTCGGTGCCGATCCTGGCGGTGGTGTTTATCCTGTCGTTTATCGCCGCTATCACCGAAGTGCCGGTGGCCAGCCTGTTGCTGCGCGATGTGAACAGCTACACCCTGGCGGTGGGGATGCAGCAATACCTCAATCCGCAAAACTACCTGTGGGGCGACTTTGCCGCTGCCGCCGTGCTCTCTGCTATTCCTATCACTCTGGTATTCCTGCTGGCCCAACGTTGGTTGGTCAGCGGCCTGACTGCCGGGGGGGTGAAGGGCTAGATCCCACGCCAGCGGGGATTTTTGGTCGACGATAATAAACCACACAATGGCGGTAATACTGATATAGGCAAGGGGGAAGTGATCCCCCGGCTGATTAACGGCCCGGCCAATTAACGGAAGTTAATATTGCGGTCGCTGGTCATATCATACAGCCCGAATTTGCGGCCCAGCTGCTGGCCGCCGTCGCGGGTCAGCGGCGTCCAGCCAATGGAAGCCCGGCCCCGGTTTGGTGACGTAGAGAACAGATCCAGCGGGATAGAAACATACACCCCTTTGGTAAAATCCCCTTCCCCGTATTCCTGCTTCGAGGCATTGGTAATAGTGGCATACCCCCCCACCACGACGCCGCTATCGAAGCGTTTCGCCACTTCCATGGTACCGCCCTTATCCCCCGCCAAATACTGCCCGACGCTGGCTTTCACCAGCACATCCGGGGCAAAGCTCGGAGTCCAGTAGGCGGTCAGGTGCCCGGTCTTTACGCTGTAATCGGTGAATTTCATCATGTCCTGGGTGCTACGCCAGTCACGCTGTTTCACATAGTTGGCATCCACGCCAAACGCCCAATTGCTGTCCACCGGGCGGTACAGCACTTCGGCCCCCGCCCCACCAAACATAGTCTCCAGGTAACCACCATAAACCTGGCCATAGAAGTTATTCCCCAGATATTGGAAGTAGTTGGCCTGGAGGTTATTCACATAGACGTCGTTCTCAACATAATCACGTACATGGGTACGCACCCGTGGCAGGGTGGAATCCTGCGGCGGGTTGGTATAGTTAAACTTGTCATAGTTATTGGCAAGGTTGGCAAACAGGCTGCCGGTGGTCAGCAGGTGGTCGGTGACCCACAGATCGGCGGTGCCCATCACCCCCAGCTGATACATGTAGAAACTTTCCGGGCCGCCCACTGATTGGTTTAACACCGGATCGAGGTGCAGGCTCAGGCGGGATTTATAGATATACCACCCCTGTTCCGGGTGATCCGGCAGGATCGGCGCGCTGCGCTGCTGGGCCAATGGCGTTTCATGGCCCAGCGGTTCCCCTTCCAAATGGCGCTTCAGGCTGGCCACATTGGTTTCGGTAGTCACCTCCGGCAGACGGGCACGGGTTTCGGTGATCCTGATCCGGCTGATCCCATCCGGCAGATCGTTCATGATGATCCGGTTTGCCCGCTCGATCCCTTCTCTGGAGTCACGGTATTTAACTTGCTCCCCGGTCACATACAGGGTATCGCCCTGTACCTGAATATTCGGATCGGCAAACCCGGCGTTGTATTTCAGGGCCGTCAGCTGGCTCGCCACCACCGAGTGCTGGAGGATTGCCTCCTGGGGTTGCGGTTGATAAGTCGGCCTGCGGGCGTCGTTATAGGCCGGGTAGAAATGATTAAAGTTATTGCGGATGGTGACCCCGAACATAAAGGTATTGCCGCGCTCATAACTCAGGTTCACATCGGCCCAATTGGTCACCCGGTAAATCGCCCCGACGTTGACCTTGCTGCGCTGGTCAATTTTCCCGGCGTAATCTTCGGTGTAGTTATTGCCTTCATACTCCACTTTCAGGCGCAGCGGGTCCCAGGGGGTTTGGTATTCAATGCCGCCAAACAGGGAAGCCGAGCCGTGGAACATGTCGCTAACGCTCATCGAACCAGCCTGTTTCTGGCTATTTTTGCGATAACAGTATTTATCGCTGTAGGAGCAGAACGGGTTAGTCACGTTGCCGCTGGTGCCGAGGTAGCCCCATCCCAGGCCGAGGGTAAAATCGAAAGGCCCCCAGGCTTTACTGGCGGCGATATATTCACTGTCGAACAGGCCGGTACCGCCCAAATCCCGTACCCCTACCGCTACTTGCGGCGTCCAGAAGCCTTCTTCCCACAGCCGTAATTTGAAATCGAAAGATTTGTCTTTATAGGTCTGGCTACCGGAAAACGCGTCCACGCTGCTGTAGCGGCGGGTGCGCACGTCGGTATAACGCAGGGTGGTTTCCAGCCACGGGAACAGCTGGGCCGAGGCTGAATAGAAGCGGTACTGGTCGTTGTTGCGGTAGTTGAGGCTGAACTCGCCTTCCTTCGCCATCCGCGCTGTGGGGGTTTGCATCAATCCCACCCCGCCAAAGTCAGACTGGGAGGGGCCAATGGGTTCAGGCCAGGTTTCGGCATGGCACGCACTGGTTACGGCCAGCGCCACCAGGCTGTAGAAGTAGCGTTTTTTCATTAATCCGGTATCCGGTGAGTCAGGGCATTGAGGATGTGGCGATTGATCTCATCATTAGTGCCTGAGAAGCGCTGGCCCGCCAGGCCGAGATACACCACACTGCCGGGCATCAGCTCCACATGGCGGCGGTTCCAGTAAGCAATGGGCGCTTTCTGGGTGCGGCCATCGGGGTAAATGACCCATGCATAGCTGCGGTCGCCTCCGGCTAACCTGTCTTGATTGTCGAGGTAGTCACTCACTGTCCGGCCCGCCACAAAGGGCTGCTTAACGGGGCGGCTAACCAGTCCCATCACCCATACCTGGTCTGGCTGGGGATTGGCCCAAAGCTGATACTGGCCTTCCAGGGCCACATTGCTACGGGGCCGCACCCGTACCCAATCCGGGTCCAGATTCACCAACTGGCGGCCGGTTACCTTCACCGCCGCCATTTGCTGGCGCAGGGCATTGAGGGCGGCACCTTCATCCCCGCCGCGGTCGGCCGCCAGGATCGCCAGCTGGTTCAGGGTTTGCTGGAGTTGCCACTCCTGCTCTACGGTTGCCGGCTGATAGCTGATGACCGCGCCGGGCCACCAGGTCGTGCTCAGGACTGGCAGGCTGACCAAATCCCCCAGCCGCTCGGCCTGAATCTGTTGGGCAGGTTGCTGCCCCTGATACAGAGTGATATCCCCTGCCCAGGCAGCGCAGGTTGCCAGGCACCAGGCGGCAATCATTGGTTTGATCATGACTTCGCCGCCTTAATCAACAGAGTGGTAATCGGGTAGAACCCGGGGCCGATGGACTGGAGCGACTGGCGGATCTGGCCGTCGCTGTCGACGCCATAGCGGTTGTGCCAGGTTTTGCCATCGGCGGTAATTTCTTCATCAAGGATACGCACGTGGGTGGTGGTGCTACCCAGCTGAAGGGTGTCATTGCCCACCCAGGTAAAGGTTGATCGCGCCGTGGCATAGCGCACCTGCTGGTTTTCAGTCCAGCCTATCTGACGGCTCCAGGTGGCCCCGTCGGAGATGCGATTAGGCTGGGCCAGTGGGTCCACGTCGAGGTTATTCACCTCGATCAGGTTGTCCGGCAGGCCGACGGTTTTTACCAGCCGCCCGTGTTCCGTCACCAGGGTTGCCCGGTCTTGGGTCACCCACTTTTGCTGGCCGTTTTCTGAGAAGGCCAGCGCCACAAACAGCTGGGGGCCACCGTTGAAGGTGACGTACTGGCTGGCGTAGGGCATGTTGGCCATTTCATCATCGGTGAGATGCACCCCCTGTTTACCCACCAGGCTATGCCAGAGTGAAGTGGTTAAACCCAAGTTGGTGCTGGAGCAGGCCTGCAAAAGCAGGCACAGCGCAATCAGTGCCAGTTGCTGCACAGTGGTTCCCCGTTGGTCAGAATAACCACACCGAAGTGTGGTTATGTTTAAAGCCCGGTTATTTCGCCGGTGTGGTGCTGGTTGTGGTGGTGGTCGTGGTGCCGGTATTGGTGCCATCACCGCCACCGGCGGCAGACAGCGCAACACCCACGGCAGAATTCACCGTGCTGGCACTGGCCGCCTTAGAGCTACCGGCAGACACAAATGTGGCCTGCGCCCCGGCAGCTTCACCCACTTCAACCGGGTCGGCTAATGCCGTACCGGCTGCAAGCAGCGTAGATATGGCAACTGCGCCATAGAGGATTTTCTTCATATATTTTCCCTTCATTGAATGAAATGCAGATTTGCACCTTGGGAATACCCAAAATATTTTGGGCGAATCGAGTATACACAACCGAAGGAGATATTCCGGGCAGATAGGTAATAGCGAGATTGAATTCGGACAGTTAGAAAAAATTAAATTAATCACCGACCATCAGATAAATAACTTACTGTTTATCAATTAATTAA
>CBIFWW010000162.1:0-6963 GCA_966186435.1 uncultured Enterobacteriaceae bacterium | reverse complement strand
GGGTCTAATTAATTTGAGTTTCCTGTGAGAAGTCATGAAAAATATAAAACCAAAAGCAATCGCGGTTTTACTGTAAATGCTCATTACTGTGCTAAGTAAAGGGCTTTTGTCTGACCATAATACTGGGATATTGCTAGTGCTGTTATCGATGTAAATAAGGAATGGAGACGTTGGGTTGTTTTTATAGATTGCAAGGATAAGTAAAAAAGGAATAATTCCAATAACTAATATGCACCACATTCTTTTAGCTGCCAAATCAACTTTTTCAACTCCGGTAATATTCAGCATAAGCATGACTCCCTGTCTATGTATTGCAGGTTTGTATGTTTTGCCTGCTGCACATAAAGCGTAATGTCACTGATATAACGCATACCTAAATATAATATTGCATTATGGATAAAATCTATCAATATAAGACTAACGAATGAACTCGGCAGACTTTGACTTCCGCACCGCTGACATTTTGCCATTATAAGGCTATCGCTACTGACTTATTCAGCCCCGTCAATCTGATCAAATGCAGGTTTCCATTGTTTGCAGCCTAAATCTGCCCTTACCATCACGATTAAGCTATTGATGATCCCAGTAAGGAAAGGGGGGCGGAATTTAAACCCTACACCCTATGCTGCAGCGAGTGCTGCCAATGCTGAATTGGTAGCGACAATAACGGATACCTGCTCTTGCGTTCGTGAATGGAACATAGGGCATAGGCAGTAAAAATACCTCACGCCCTCTCATACTCATTCGTGCAACTTTGCTGATCTGAGCGCTGACACGCCTGGTGGCTACCGTGCAAAAGCCAATTCAACTGCGAAGCCGCAGTGGTCTCAACACTGGTTGGCGAGTTAAAAGATGGCCGTGGGAGAGGGGTACGGCGGGCTGGGGGGTTAACCCCGGACGCATTTTCAGTTGGCTGTGGTAGCGGGGTGACGGCTGAACCGGAGTTGCTGTGTAATGATGTTGAGTCGTTGATATCGAGTCGTTATGGGGATGGCCGTTATGATGGCCGTCGTCGTGGTGGCCGTCGTCGTGGTGGTCGTCGTCATGGTGGCCGTCGTCATGATGGCCGTCGTCGTGATGCCCGTCGTCGTGATGCCCGTCGTCGTGGTGGCCGTCGTCGTGGTGCCCATCGTCATGATGCCCGTCGTCGTGATGGCCGTCGTCATGGTGGTGGTGGTCGTCATGGTGCCCATCGTCGTGATGGTGGTCGTCATGATGGCCGTCATCATGGTGATCATCGTGATGATGGTCATCATGCATATTATCAATGATGGCCAGCGTAGCCGCTACGCCAACGCCTGTAGCCACGCCGGTGACAAGCCCGCTGGAGAGGGCGCTGCCGGTAGTAACTGATACTGGCGCGGCCAGTGACGGTGGTGGTAAGTGATGCCACGGGCTAATCATCGTAACGGTATCCGGGGGCGTCATCACCGTCACATGCTGGGAGCGGGGTAATAAGCCTGGATGGCGGCTGGCAGCATGTTGCACTGGGTGAGGCCGATGTGATGATGGCTGGTTAACGGCGGCAACGGCCGGGGAGGTAGTGGTGGCTGCCGTGGCCTGTCCAGTATTCAGCCAGCCGTGATCAATACTGACGACGGTGGCGGCAAAAGTACCGGTGATGCAGGCTATCCCCAGCGCCAGGGAGTGGACAGGCAGTTTCATAGTTTTCTCCGCGAATGGAATGAGCGGATTCTATGGGTGGGGGGAATGAGCTTTGGCACAGATTGTGCGCATACTGAGCGGTTGTCCATTACTGGACACGGGCGATGGCCGGGACATAAAAAAGGGGGCCGAAGCCCCCGGCTGTTACTCGCTGGTACTCTTCTCCGCTTTCCCGGCCAGTTGCGCCAGGAAATCATAGCGTTTTTGCAAATCGGCGGCGGCATCCTTCCACAGCTGCTCTGCAACCTCCGGCTGTTGGGCATTGAGGCGGCGGAAACGCTGCTCTTTCATCAGCGTATCTGCCAGCGCATCTGACGGTGGACGGGAGTCCAGGGACAGCGGCAGTTTGCCTTCATCAGCCCGGCGCGGGTCGAAGCGGTACAGCGGCCAGAAGCCGGTAGCGGTCAGCTGGCGCATCTGATCGTGGCTGAGCGCCAGATCGTAGCCGTGCTCCTCACAAGGGCTGTAGGCGATGATAAGCGACGGCCCCGGGTAAGCTTCTGCTTCCTGGATGGCTTTCACCGTCTGGTTAAGCTGGGCACCAAGGGAGATTTGCGCCACATACACATGGCCGTACATCATCATACTGACGCCGAGATCCTTACGGGTTTTGCGCTTACCGTGTTCGCCGAACTTGGTCACCGCACCCAATGGTGTAGCTTTCGATGCCTGGCCGCCGGTATTGGAATAGCACTGGGTATCCAGTACCAGAATGTTGACGTTTTCCGTCAGGCTCAGCACATGATCCAGGCCGCCGAAGCCAATATCATAGGCCCAGCCATCGCCGCCAATCAGCCATATGGATTTATCTACCAGCCCATCGGCATCGGTGATCAGCTGGCGGGCATCGGCCTCATCCACCTCTTTCAGCGCCTGGCGCAGAGCATCGATCTGCCCACGGCGCACTTCTGGCGTGGCTTCCTCATGAAGCTGGGCGTTGAGCGCCTCAGGCAACTTATCGGCGTATTTCTCCAGCAGACGGGTCACCCGCGCTTTGCGCTGATCGGTGGTGAGACGGAAGCCAAGACCGAACTCGGCATTATCCTCGAACAGCGAGTTAGCCCAGGCCGGGCCGCGGCCATTGGCGTCGGTGGTATAGGGGGTGGAAGGCAGGTTGCCGCCGTAAATGGAAGAACAGCCGGTGGCATTGGCAATCAACAGACGGTCGCCGTAGAGCTGGGTAAGCAGCTTGATATACGGCGTCTCCCCACAGCCGGAACAGGCACCGGAGTACTCAAACAGCGGGGTAATCAGCTGGGAGGTACGGATGTCGATACGCTCCAGGCTGCTGCGGTCGATTTCCGGCAGGGCGAGGAAGTAGTCGTAATTTACTTTCTCCTCTTCCACATGCTCCAGGCGGGACATCATATTGATGGCTTTGATTTCCGGGTCCTGGCGGTCTTTCGCCGGGCAGACTTCCACGCACAGATTACAGCCGGTACAGTCCTCTGGGGCTACCTGCAAGACATACTTCTGGCCGCGCATATCGCGGGATTTTACGTCCAGGGATTGCAGGGCATCCGGGGCAGCTTCCATGGCATCCGGGGTCACCACTTTGGCGCGAATAGCCGAGTGCGGGCAAGCGGCCACGCAATGGTTACATTGGGTACAGAGATCCGGCTTCCAGATTGGGATCTCTTCGGCAATATTACGTTTCTCCCAGCGGGTGGTGCCCACCGGCCAGGTGCCGTCCGGCGGCAGGGCAGAAACAGGTAACGCATCGCCGAGGCCCGCCAGCATGGCAGCGGTAACGGTTTTCACAAAGTCCGGTGCCGCATCAGATACCACCGGCGGGCGGTGAGGGCTTTGCAGATTGACGGCTTCCAGCGGCACGGCGGCCAGGGATTCCTGGGCCATCGCCAACGCCTGCCAGTTACGCTCCACCAGCTCTTGGCCTTTGCTGCTGTAGCTTTTGGCAATAGCACCTTGCAGGGCGGTAAGGGCGCTATCGCCAGGCAGGATGTTAGTCAGGTGGAAGAAGGCCATCTGCATCACGGTGTTGATCCGTGCGCCGAGGCCACATTCACGGGCAATTTTTGCCGCATTCACCACATACAATTTGGCCTGGCGGGCATTTAGAATAGTTTGCACTTCCTGCGGCAACCGCTCCCAGACGTCATCGGCGCTGTAGGGGGTGTTGAGTAGGAAGATGCCGCCGGGCTTCAGGCGCTCAGCCATTTGGTATTTGTCGATAAATTGCAGCTGGTGGCAGCCAACAAAATCGGCCTTATCAATTAAGTAAGCGGAGTTAATTGGGCGCTCGCTGATGCGCAGGTGGGAGACCGTTAGCCCCCCAGCCTTTTTCGAGTCATAAACGAAGTAGCCTTGGGCATACCACGGGGTGGCATTACCGATAATTTTGATGTTGTTTTTGGTGGCCGATACGCTGCCGTCACTGCCCAGTCCATAGAACAGGGCCTCCAGCTTGGCGCGGTTGGGGAGGGTGTTTTCCGGTAGAGCCAAGGACAGGTTGGTCACATCATCGTAGATACCGACGGTGAAGCGCGGCTTCGGTTTAGCGGCAGAAAGCTCGTTAAACACTGCCAGCACGCAGTCCGGGCCAAACTCTTTGGAAGATAACCCATAACGGCCGCCAATCACCCGTGGCAAGGTATCCCGTTCACCGCGGTTAAAGGCTTCTGCCAGGGCAGCCATCACATCCAGATACAGCGGTTCTGCGTGGGCGCCTGGCTCCTTGGTACGGTCGAGCACCGCAATCTGGCGCACGCTCTGCGGTAGCACTTGCAGCAGGTGGCTGGCGCTGAATGGGCGATACAGGCGCACTTTTAACACGCCGACTTTTTCGCCTCGGGTTAGCAGCTCATCAACGACCTCTTCACAGGTACCGATGGCCGAACCCATCAGCACAATCACCCGCTCAGCCTCCGGGTGGCCGTAATATTCAAACGGGCGATACTGGCGGCCAGTAGCGTTGGCGAAATCGTCCATTGCCTGGTTCACGTGGTCGTAAACTGCGTCATACCACGGGTTGGTGGCTTCGCGGCTTTGGAAATAGGTATCCGGGTTGGCGGATGTCCCGCGGATCACCGGGTGCTCCGGGTTGAGCGCCCGGGCACGGTGTTGATCAATGGCATCCTGTGGTAACAGGTTCAGCACCGTATCATCGGCCAGCGGCACGATTTTATTGATTTCGTGGGAGGTACGGAAACCATCGAAGAAATGAATAAACGGCACCCGGCTTTTAAGGGTGGCGATATGGGAAATCAGCGCAAAGTCCTGGGCTTCTTGCACGCTACCGGCGCACAGCATGGCACAACCAGTCTGGCGCACCGCCATCACATCGGAATGATCGCCAAAGATAGAGAGTGCATGGGTCGCCACGGTGCGGGCCGCCACGTGCAATACAAAGGGGGTTAACTGACCGGCCAACTTATATAAAGTTGGGATCATCAGCAGTAAACCCTGGGATGAGGTAAAGGAGGTGGATAATGCCCCGGTTTGTAGCGCACCGTGTACCGCCCCGATAGCCCCGGCCTCGGATTGCATCTCTACAACGTGCGGCGTATCGCCCCAGACGTTCTTCAACCCATTCCCCGCCCAGGCGTCAGCCTGTTCCGCCATAGTGGAGCTTGGCGTGATGGGGTAAATGGCGATGACTTCACTGGTGCGAAATGCCACGGAGGCAACGGCACCGTTTCCGTCGATTGTAATCATTGGACACCCTTAGATTGCTTCAATAAAAGAGGGCATAAGATTGTTTGCCCGAATAATGAATAGAATTTAAGTGAATTTTAGCAAACTGTGTCAGCCAGGATTTTCGCTTTTGTGTGATGGATTATGTCTGGCGTGAGTTACAGAGCAGCATGGTCAAAAAGTGCGCTCCCGTTAGGATAAATCTGAAGGCGATCATAAAAATGTGTTTCTAAGGATAAATAATTCCTTTTCCGCCTCGACGGCCCCGAATTTTACGGCCTATGATGCATAGGTTTTGCGTTTAAGCATAGAGGAGAGGGTAATGCGCGCAGGTTTTCTGATTGGGTGTGCCACACTGTTATTATCGGCGTGTAGTAGTGAACCAGAGCAACAGGCAACGGCGGCTCACGTACCACCAGGAATGCGGGCTGCGTTATCCAGCCAGGGTTCAGCCAACTGTGCCATGATTGGCGGTTCGGTTCTGGCAGCGCGCCAGTTAGATGGGACGGCCATCGGGATGTGTGCCTTACCGAATGGCAAACGCTGTAGCGATGGTGCGCTTGCCACCGGGAATTGCGGTAGCTATTAATTAACCCGTCATACTTCAAGCCGCAGCGGTGTTGGCATTACTCGTCTCATCCATGAGACTCGCCCTAAAGAGTCGTCGCTTAGCGACGTTCAAATCCGTTCCCTACGGATTTGTCCCTCAACCCAGTCACTTACTGGAGTAAGCCTTTGGGTATCCGCCACGTCGCCGCCTTGCCGTAATTAAACCAGGGCGTTAGGCGTTTCCTGATTATTTATCAGCGCTTGCAAATTACCGAGGGTGACTTCGCTGATGCTGATCAACGCTTCTTCTGTCAGGAAGGCTTGGTGGCCGGTGAACAGAACGTTATGGCAGGCGGACAAGCGTCGGAAGATGTCATCCTGAATGACGTCGTTAGATTTATCTTCAAAGAACAGGTCGCGTTCGTTTTCATATACGTCCATGCCCAGCGCGCCGATTTTCTGGGTTTTCAGGCAGTCAATGGCCGCCTGGGAATCGATCAGGCCACCGCGGCTGGTGTTAATGATCATCACGCCGTCTTTCATCTGAGCAAAGGCGTTGTGATCCAGCATGTGGTAGTTTTCCGGGGTCAGCGGGCAGTGCAGGGTGATGACATCGGATTGCGCAAACAGGGTTGGCAGGTCGACATATTCCACACCAAGCTCCAGTGCAGCGGCGCTTGGGTACGGATCGAAGGCCAGCAGGCGCAGACCAAAGCCTTTCAGAATGCGCAATGCGCAAACCCCAATTTTACCGGTGCCCACCACACCCGCAGTTTTGCCGTGTAGGGTAAAGCCAGTTAGTCCTTCAAGGGAGAAGTTGGCATCACGGGTACGCTGATAAGCGCGGTGAATACGGCGGTTCAGGCACATCATCAAACCGATGGCATGTTCAGCCACTGCTTCAGGGGAGTAGGCAGGTACCCTGACCACACGCAGGCCCAGTTCTTTTGCCGCATCCAAATCCACGTTGTTAAAACCGGCACAGCGCAGGGCAATGAACTTCACCCCAACACGCTTCAGCTCTTCCAGAACCGGACGGCTGCCGTCATCGTTCACAAAGATGCAAACGCCTTCAGCGCCAACAGCAGTTTTGGC
>CBIFWW010000161.1:0-7022 GCA_966186435.1 uncultured Enterobacteriaceae bacterium | reverse complement strand
GTATATAAGAACATTTAATTAACCACTATTATTTTTGAGGATATTAGCAATAACAATTCAGACCAATTACTCTTAAATTCAAAAGGTTAAATGATTATATTCGTGGGAAAATTAAGTAGGCTAAGGATCTCGCAACCGCACCATGGTTTTGATAGCCATGACTACAAGATCCTGTACAAGCCTATGCTGAGCGGCAAGCGACTTAATCAGGCACTGGGGTAAGAATGTTAGTCGCGCAAAAATTTCAGACACAAAAAGGCCCAATTAGGCCTTTTTTGTCACACCTTAACCACCTCCTAGGGAGGTAGTGATTGATCCTGTAAGACTATTGCCTTAGGGATGCCCCTGCCGGAATATCTCTGCTCACTCACCACAAATAAAAGGAGACACACCGACATAGGACTTTACAGAAGTTCATCAGATGTATATTGGCGGTGCAAATACCACATAGTTTGGACACAAAAGTACTGATTAAGGATCCTAAGAGATAAGTTCGGCAAAGAACTCTTTGGTACAATCTATATCCTCTGTGGTATCAAAGACTGCGAAGAACTGGAGTTAAGTGTCTAACCGGATCATGTGTATCTTGTCGTAATCATTTCGCCTAAAATTTCGGTATCTACTCTAGATGAGCACCTAAAAGGCCGGGTGCAATCTGGCTTTACAATCGATTTCCACACAACAGAAGGAAATTATCAGACGATATGTGAGGCATCAGGAGAAAACGGAACAAACTTACGAACAGCAGATGGAATTGTTAGAGTGGGAAATAAAGCCAGAAATTAGCCCCCTCACATGGGGCATTCTCAAAGACCACCTTCTAAGAAGGTGGTCTTTGATCACCAGATAGCACCTCAGGATTGAAGGGTAGCCAGGCGGGCAGCAAACCCAAGGAACAACAGGCCAATCAGGCTGTTGCCCAGTTTGGCGAGTTTCTTTTTGCTTTTAATGTATTGGGTAATAAATGCCCCTGACAAGATTAAGAATGTCAGGTAGCAGAAACTGATCAGCTCCAGAACCAGCGCCAGGATCAGGAACGGCAGGCCGGTATGCGGGGCATTCACATCAATAAACTGCACAAAGAAAGAGACGTAAAACAGAATGGCTTTCGGGTTAGTCAGGCTTAATACCAGGGCGCGTTTAAATATGGCGCTGCCCGGCGATTTATCCCCGTGAATATGCTCGCCTTTATTGGTAAGCGCACCATATAAAATACGCCCACCCAAATAAAGCAGATAGAAGGCCCCTAAATAGCGCACCACGTTAAATAAAATCGGCGTGGTTTTGATAAGGGTGGCAACACCAGCCCAGGCACACAGCATCAGGACAGCATCACCAATAAAGATGGCCAACGCTGCCAGATAGCCCCGCTTAATGCCGTGAGAAATACCGGTTTTCAGAACAAATAATGTGTTCGGCCCTGGAAGCAATACGATAAAAATTGCCCCGGCCACATAGGTCCAGAAATTCAGTACACCATAGTCAGCAAACACGTCCGATCTCCCTCCCACAGCAGAATAAACCCGCCAGGCACTCAATAAATGCCAATAACTTGTACTGCAAAAGCCGCAGTATCATAGCGCTTTCATGGATGCCCCGCATCCTTTGTGGTGGCTAATTTTCGCAGCCAAGGCCGCAAACTTAGCGGTACAGGATTTACAAGTTACAATGGCTTAGGTTACATTTGCCGCGCCAATACTCGGCACAATTAAACGGTCGCCAGGACGCGCCAGATAGCACTCAATTCTCACCCAATACAAAGGAATATAAGGCGCGATGTTTCCAAAAAAATACCTCTGGCTGGCCCTGGTTGCCTTGAGTGCGTTTTTCCTCGAAGGGCTGATCATGCATTTAATCGAAGTGATGATGACCGATGACCCCCAGTGCCGGAATATGAATTCGGTGAATCCACTAAAAATGGTGAGTTGCCACACGCTGCCTGAGGTTTAACCGTCATGCTTTATGTAATTAATGCGGCGCGTGTCAGCTAATAACGTTACCGCAATCCTTGTACTCTTCCTCCCTTATGACGTTTCCTGGCAATAGCTGGGTTGAATTAGGGCGCGCAGAGGTAAGGTGTTTTACCTCTGCTCGGGAATAATAATTACGCACTTAATCCGCGATTATTTATCATTGGTTCAATCAATGGATCATGGCCGCGCCACTCCCGGTAAAGCGCCGCTAAATCTGCGCTATTCCCTTTCGACAAAATCGCTTCACGGAAACGTTGACCGTTTTCTGGGGTTAAACCGCCCTGCTCCACAAACCACTGGTAGCCGTCGTCCGCCAGCATTTGAGTCCATAGATAGGCGTAATACCCGGCGGCATAGCCGCCACCCCAGATATGGGCGAAGAAACTGCTGCGATAACGCGGGGGAACACAGGCAAGATCCACCCCCTCCTGGGCCAAAATTTGCTGCTCGAAGGCATCCACATCCGCCGGGATATCTGCGGGAGCCAGGCCGTGCCAGCGCATATCCAGCAACGCGGCGGCCAGCAGCTCCGTCATGTCGTAGCCCTTATTAAATTTGCTGGCGCTGAAGATTTTCTCCCGCAGCGCTTCCGGCATCGCTTCACCGGTTTGGTGATGACGGGCGTAATGGGCAAACACCTCCGGGTGACTGGCCCAGTGCTCGTTGATTTGCGAAGGGAACTCGACAAAATCC
This sequence comes from uncultured Enterobacteriaceae bacterium, assembly GCA_966186435.1. Classification (GTDB taxonomy): domain Bacteria; phylum Pseudomonadota; class Gammaproteobacteria; order Enterobacterales; family Enterobacteriaceae; genus CBIFWW01. Next base: position 4,356 of record CBIFWW010000161.1, on the reverse strand, counting down.
CGCGGGGTGTTGGTGCCAGAAAGGCTGGCATAGCGCTGGCTGGCAAACAGGCCGTGTAGGGTATGACCAAACTCATGGAACAGGGTGATCACATCATCCCAGCTCAGCAACGCCGCTTCCCCTTGGGCCGGTTTGGTGTAGTTGCACACATTGTAAATCACCGGATCGGCCTGATTAAGGGTGGATTGCTCGACAAAGTTCCCCATCCACGCCCCGCCGGATTTACTGTCCCGGGTGTAATAGTCGCCATAGAACAACGCTATGCCGCGCCCGTCTCGGTCGAAGATTTCCCACACCCGTACATCCGGGTGATAGACCGGAATATCAAAACGCTCGACAAATCGCAGGCCGAAAAGCGTACTGGCCGCGTAAAAAACCCCTTTCTCCAGCACATTGTCCAAGGCAAACCACGAGCGGATTTGGCTGTCCTCCAACTGCCACTGCTGCTGGCGTACCTGACGGGCATAAAAATCCCAATCCCAGGCCTGAAGCTGGAAGTGTTCACCCTGGGCATCTATGGCCGCCTGGATCCGGGCCTGCTCCTGTTCGGCACGGCTGCGGGCCTTGGGGGCAATCCCCCGCATAAAGCCCAGGGCTGCGGCGGGTTCAGCGGCCATTTGGTCGGCCACGCTCCAGGCGCTGTAACTGGGGTAACCCAACAAAGCGGCTTTCTCGGCCCGTAACGCCGCCATTTCCAGCACTAAAGCCTGAGTATCCACACTGTCGCCTTTTTGGCAGCGTAGCCAGCTGGCGTTGAACAACGCTTCGCGGGTGGTACGGTTTTCCATATCCCCTAGTAACGGCTGTTGGGTGGTGTTGAACAGGGTCAGATAGCCTGCATCGTCACTACCTTTCGCCTGTGCGGCCTGGCGGGCCACCGCTTTTTCGGCAGCGCTCAGCCCTAACAATCCGGCCTCTTCAGCCACTGCTAATCCGCCCTGTTTGGCGGCCTGTAGTAACCGGTGGTTAAACTGGCTGCTGAGACGTGCCAGCTGCTGATTAATGGCCGCCAGGCGGGTTTTATCTTCAATAGATAACTTGGCCCCGGCGAGAATAAACCGCTGGTGGGTAACAGCTAATAAACGCAGGGATTCCGGCTCTAGGCCAAGCTCTTCCCGCTGTTGGTACAGCGTATCCACCCGGGCAAACAGCGCTTCGTTTAGGTAGATTTCATCGGCCAGGGCCGCAAGTTGCGCAGAGAAAGTCTCATCCAGGGCAATTAATGTGTCGTTGGTATGAGCTGAAGACAGGGCAAAAAATACGTTGCACACCCGGGTGAGTGCTTCGCCGCTGGCCTCCAGGGCCAGCAACGTATTGTCGAAGGTCACAGGCCCGGTCTGCGCGGCGATGGCCTGTAGCTCGGCACGTTTAGCCGCCAGCGCGCTGTCAAAGGCGGGCTGATAATGGCTGTCGTCAATAATGTCAAAACGCGGGGCCTGATAAGGCAACAAACTGACTTCGCTAAAGGGATTAAGCATAACCATCGTGACTCACTCTATTTTGTGCCAAAGTTATAGCTTAAGCGCCTGAAGCCCTATCAGCAATGGTAGAAAACCTGTTGCAGCGCAGGCGAAAACACCTATGGCATGGTATGGTAATACCACTTAAAAAGCGTTGAGGAACAGGCAGATGATTATTTTGGTAACCGGTGCTACTGCCGGGTTTGGTGAATGTATTACCCGTCGTTTTATCGCCAACGGCCATAAAGTGATTGCTACTGGCCGCCGCCAGGAACGACTGACGGAGTTGAAGGACGAATTAGGCGACAGTCTGTTAACCGCGCAACTGGATGTGCGTAATCGCGCCGCCATCGAAACCATGCTGGCGGGTTTACCTGCCGGCTGGCAAAACATCGATATCCTGGTTAATAACGCCGGGCTGGCACTGGGGCTGGAGCCGGCCCACCGTGCCGATATTGACGACTGGGACACCATGATTGATACCAATAACAAAGGCCTGGTATACATGACCCGCGCCGTATTGCCGGGGATGGTGGGGCGCAACCGCGGTCACATTATCAACCTCGGATCCACCGCAGGCAGCTGGCCCTATGCCGGTGGCAACGTTTATGGCGCTACCAAAGCCTTTGTACGCCAGTTCAGCCTGAACCTGCGTACTGATTTGCATGGCACCGCCGTTCGCGTCACCGATATCGAGCCGGGTCTGGTGGGCGGTACGGAGTTTTCCAACGTGCGTTTCAAAGGTGATGACGACAAAGCTGATAAAACCTATCACAACACCGATGCCCTAACGGCAGAGGATGTGACAGAAGCAGTGTGGTGGGTGGCTAACCTGCCAGCGCATGTGAATATCAACACCCTTGAGATGATGCCGGTTACCCAGACCTACGCCGGGTTAAGTGTGCACCGTAAGGCGTAATTGCCTCCTTTCCCGGCGGATGCCGGGCTTGGGAGAACATCATTAAATGTGGTTAAATTCATCAGTTAACTCTTAGGTAAATAATGACATGGCCGTTGAAACTCCACTGAACCCTACCCAACCCGTCAATCAACAGATTTACCGTATCCTGCGCCAGGATATTGTGCAGTGTCTGATACCGCCGGGTACCCCGTTGTCTGAGAAAGAAGTGTCGATACGCTTTGATGTTTCTCGTCAACCGGTGCGGGAAGCGTTTATCAAGCTGGCAGAAAACGGCCTGATCCAGATCCGCCCACAGCGCGGCAGCTATGTAAATAAGATCTCGATCCAGCAGGTGAGTAACGGCTGCTTTGTGCGGGAAGCCATCGAGTGCGCGGTGGTACGCCGGGCCGCACAACGGGCCAATGATGAGCAGATTTTCCAGCTAGAACAGAATCTTTATCAACAGAAACTGGCTATCGATCATCAGCAGCAGGATGCCTTTTTCGGCCTTGATGATGCCTTCCACCAGCTCCTGGCTCAGGTAGCCGATTGCCAGCTGGCCTGGGATACGGTTGAAAACATCAAATCCGCCATTGATCGGGTGCGTTATATGAGCCTGAATCATGTCTCCCCGCCGGATATGCTGCTGGAGCAACACCACGGGATCTTTAGCGCGCTCAAACTGCGGGATGAAGACAAAGCCGAACGGGCCATGCACCGGCACCTCCATGAAATCAGCGAGTCCATTTTGCTGATCCGCCAAGAAAACCTCGACTGGTTTAGCGAAGAGTAACACTATTATTCAATTATTTATCTCTAGAGTATGCCTGGTTCGGATATTCAGGCATATTCTGGAAGATCGCCTGTCTTGCGCACGTTAGATGTCCAATAAGAATATGCGCAACCAATATTTCCCAAACGCATGTTTTAAACTAGCCGATTTAAAATTCAAAAGCTTCGGCAAGATCAACGGCTAAAGGATTTGAAGCCGGATCATGTAAGAATTTTTTTATTTGATCTTGATAAACATTTTTGACATTGTTATTAATCCATTCAGCTTCAGCACTGAATTCATCATCAAATTTGTAACCGATTTGGTCAATACTCCATTGAGATTTCATATTTTTTTTAATGTAATCTATATTAGATGATTACATTAGAGTTTTTATCATTGCATATTGATCGGAAGATTTTAAGAGCATATCAATTTCATCTGCATTTTTATATTTTCTATTTAAAAGGGCTTTATTTGTATACCCGGGGGTGCCACACGCTTTATTTTTATCACCTATATTTTTTGTTACGGCCATATCCAAATCAATAAATTTTGCTTCAGGATTTTCAATAGCGCTATCTTTTATGACCATATTAGCTGGTTTTATATCCCTATGGAAAATGCCATTTTTATGCATTTTATCAAGATCCAGGCAAGCATTTTTAAAAACATTGATGGATAGTTTTGCTCCCTTATTAACCATATCCTTCACCTCCTTACCGCCATTACGTACAATATTAGTGTTCTTATCAACAAAGTAACCTGCTAATACAGACGGATAGCCTTTAAATACTTCAGCCATTTTATTTGATGCTGCACGGTCCTTGTGCGTTCCTATTTCTTCAGGTTGCTGATACAAGCCCGTCTTATTAGGTCGTTTGGCAGATGTTAATTGAACATAACCGTCGCCAGGATCTATAAACGCTACCCGTTTAAATGCACCCTGAGATGCTCCCTCTTCAGGAATAGAATTTTTAGGCGTTTTGAAATAAGGTACTTTTAAATCGTCTTGAGGAAAGTAATATTTCACACCTTTATTTGCAAACGTTTTAACACCTAAATCATTAGCCGTTTGATTTTTTTTCACTGATTGCCAATTACTATAAGCTTTTATTATTAATTGGCTGGCTTTGCTATGTAACTTTGTGTATTCAAAATATCCTTTTTCTGTTTCATATTTAGTGTTATCGTGTAACTTTGAATTTTTTATTGTTTTATCT
>CBIFWW010000160.1:0-7023 GCA_966186435.1 uncultured Enterobacteriaceae bacterium | reverse complement strand
GAGTTGAAGGCATATATTCCATCATCATCTATAAGCATCTTTATAACAAAAAGCATACTGAAAAACATAAATACCAAGATGCATGCAAAAACACAAGATACAGCTAACATGAATAAACGGAAAACCTTTCTAGCGTCCATTGCTAATCACCTAAAGTTACAAACAATGCACATATTCAATCACATCATCTAGCAGACTTTCTACAGCTACATAGTAAAAACATCATTTCTGATGCGTACCGCATCGCCTAGCAGCCAAAAAAATCGTCTATTCGTATTGTACTTGTGCCATGTTGTACGTCGCTTGAGGCCAGCTGAAGTCGAAAGGTCAAAAAACAGCTTTAACGTACAATAATTTTCTATATCCAAATTGACCCCCTGTTTCCCGCATTTCGGACAAGGCGTCGTCAAAAAATACACTATCATTTTAATGCCACTAATAACATAAGATACAGATGACGCTCGATCCTTGTCAGAGGAGCCAAATTTAAGAGGCTCGCAAGCGGGCTTTTTGCTTTCTACAAGCCCCCAGGCATCCGCCGACCGCGCCCCGCCGATTGCAGTGCGCTGGTAGTTTTGGTACCCATATTCTCCAGCCGCGCCTGGAACGGTGGGAATGGCAGGTCGATGCCGTGCTTACGGTAGCCTTGCAGGATCAACTGATGGATCTCATGGCGCAGCGGCATACGGTGGCCCATTTCCGCCGCATAGATGCGCAGTTCGAAAATCTGCACCCCTTGCTGCAAATCCACCAGATAGGCTTCTGGCGGCGGGTTATCCAGCACCAGCGAGCAGCGTTCCGCGGCTTGCAGCAGGATGTCGTGTACCTCTTCGGTATTGGCTTCTGAAGGAGCGGGCACGGTTAACACCACGCGGGTGACCGAGTCCGACAGTGACCAGTTAATAAACTGCTCAGTAATAAAGGCCTTGTTCGGTACGATGATCTCTTTGCGGTCCCAGTCGCTGATGGTGGTGGCGCGGGTATTGATCTTGGTGATGCTCCCGGTCAGATCGCGAATAGTCACGGTATCGCCGATGCGAATCGGCTTCTCGAACAGGATAATCAAGCCAGAGATAAAGTTGGCAAAAATCTCCTGCAAACCGAAGCCCAACCCCACACCCAATGCTGCCACCAACCACTGCAACTTCGCCCACTCAATGCCAATCATCGAGAAGCCCACCAGGCCACCAATCAGCAACAGCAGGTATTTGGTGATGGTGGTAATGGCATAGCCGGTGCCCGGCGTCAGGCTAAGGTGTTGCAATAACGCCAGCTCCAGCAGGGCCGGGAGGTTACGCACCAGCAGGGTGGTGATAATCAGCACCATAATGGCAATCAGCACCGCCCCTAACGAAATCGGCTCCAGGCTTTCCACCCCTTGCACCGTGGAGGTGGCATCCCACAGGGTGATATTCCCGAGGAAGCTAAAGGCCGAGTGAATCTCTGACCACAATAAAATCACCGACACCAACGCCACCAGGGTCAGCAGCGAGCGCACTAAGCGCAGGGATTGGGCGCTGATGGCGTCGAGGTCAATCACCGGCTCTTCATGCTCCAGGCTGCCCTCAATGCTGTGGGGCTGGGCCGGTTCATCTTCGCCACGGGCACGCTGGGCCAGGCGATCGGCCCGTTTTTGCCTGGCCCGATCGAAGGCCAGACGGCGCCGTTGGATCAGCATCCAGCGGCGGATAACGTGATACACCACCAGCAGCAGGAACCAAATAGCCACAGAGGTTTCTAGGCGGGCCAGTAGCGCCTGAGAAGTGGCCAGATAGCCTACGGCGGAAGCCAGCAGGGCCACCAGCGGGGCACACAGCATCAGGTTCCACAACACCCGATTGCTAATGTTATCCCCGTTACCTTCATTATCCAGATACAGCGGCAGCCCGGCCCGCTTCAGGCTCAGGGTAACAATCGCCAGCGCCCCGCAAATCAGCATAAAACAGATGCGGCCAAGGGTGCTGGAGAATTCACGGTCGTTAAGATTATCGAAGGTGATCAGCGCCATGATCAGCGGCACGATAAAAAATATACTCATAACGTAATAGCGCATGGCCCGGGCGACACGCTCCCGTGGCCAGCCAAAGTGCACCACAAACAGCCCCGTCGGGCGGGCGAAGTTGGCACAAATCATCACCACCCATAGCAGCGGCACTGTGGCACTCACGCCGTCACCAATGGCTACGGCGATGGGGAAGGGCCAGGCAGAAGCCAGACCATGACCGATGGCGGCCCACAGCACCGGCAGCGGGGAGGCCACCAGTATCGACCAGAACAGGGTGCGCAGGGTCAACATAAAGTGATCTTGGGTCACCTTGCCGACTTTGTCGCTGGCCCGATTGAGGAAGGCGCTAAAGTGGCGGCGGGAGCTTAGGCTGAACCCCACCAGAATCAAGGCACCAAACAGCGGCAGCAAAGTCTCGCGGCTGGTTGCCATCATCACAAAGGCTTTGCCCACCTGATTGATCGAGTCCAGAGAGAGTAGGGTGCGTAAATCCTGGGCCACGCTGATGGGCCAGGATAAGGTCAACGGGCTAACATCGGCGGTCCAGAACAGGTAGCGGTGGGTGGCTTCGTTAACCTCTTTAAGCGCATCCTCCAACTGACTATTGGCGACCTTCAACTTGGTCAGCTCAAGCAGCAGAGTATCCCCGCCCTGGAGCAAAGAGTTGAGTAGGGAGCGTTGGGTGCGCAGCTGGGCATCCAGGATTTGACGCTGTTCAGCGGTAATTGGCTGGCCGCCTATCTCTTGCGTCTGGCTCAACTGTTTTTGGGCATTCATCAATGCTTCAAAATGCAGGCGCTGTACCCGCAGCTCAGCCATTTCGGTATCTAATTGCTGGGGCTTGGGCATGTCCGGCAAACGGGCCACCTGGGCGCGCAGGGCTTCGCCCAATACATTAGACACCCCCAACCACTGGGATTGTTCACGCAGAGTATTGAGAGCCTGACGCACCTCCAGAATCTGGTTGGCGGCCTGACGTTGTTGGGAGGCTACTAAATCCATGCGTTGGGATTGTTGATTCAATGCCTGAGACAGCTCGCGGTTGTTCTTGAACTGCTTTTGCAGCTCTGACGGCAGGTTAGTATTATTCTCCGCCAGCATTTCAGTGCTTTGCAGGGCTTTCTCCGCTTCTCGCTGGCGTTGGTTATTCAATTGATTACGCAGCGCCTGGAGATAAGCATCTAGTAGGCTACTTTGCTTTTGCGCTACTTCACTGCGCATCCGCGCTAATTCCTGGCGGTTATTGGCTGAAAGCTGGGCCAGCTCCAGCTCATCCACTACGGCCTTGAGGCGGGCGGAATCAGCCTGTAGCGCCAACAGCTGGGCCTGGGCTTGTGGTGTGCTATTGCTGGAGGAGAGGTTAGCCAGGCGGCGTTCTACTTCATTAAGCTGGCGCCGTGCGTCGGTTTGTTTTTGTGGCAGCTGGCTGAGGGAGTCACTGATTTCCCGGGCGCGATCTTGCTCTTGCTGGGCCTGGCGGCTCTTGTCTAGCAACTGGGCGCTAACCTGGAGCACTTCCTGACTTAGGGCATCCACAGAGAGATTTTCCGGGGCTTTACGGGCCTCCGCAGGTTGGCCTTCAATTTGCTGGCGCAGCGTTTGTGTCAGTTTGGGGTAGTTATCAATGACTTTTTGATACTGATCGGCACGCTCGAGTGAGCCTTTGCGCTCATCAAGGGCGTTAAGGGCGCTTTGCAGCGCCTCTATGGTTTCGGCCTGGCCGGGCTGATTTTTTGCCGACTTGGCCTGTTCAAGTTCTTGGGTAATCTGTTTGGCGTCGGGGGCGCTTGCTGCGTGCGCCCCCAGGCTGAGGCACCAGGCCATCAGAAAAGTGATAAACAGGCGCACGTCAGTCTTCCTTAAGTTTAAAGCCTATCCCAGTAGGCTAAGTGAGAGGGGCTTTTAATCAGCGAGGGGTATTCTCACTTGGCTTAGTGGTTGAGGCATCCGTTGCTTCAGGTTTTGGCGCAGTCGGCGGCGCAGTGGCAGTACCCGGTTCAGCTACCGGGGCTGTTTCCACAATTGCTTCATCAGCAGGAGTAGATACCGGTTCAGCGACAATTTCTGGCTCCACGATAACCGGCTTAACTACCTCCGGCTCGGCAACCACCTCGGCTTCAACTTCGGCAGTGACCTGAGCAGACACCGCCAGCGCTTCACCTAGCTTAGTTATGGAAAGGTTTTGTAAGCCACTAATCAGGTTAACCTGGCCTGGTGCAAACAGGTTGATCACCGTTGAGCCAAGTTTGAAGCGGCCCATTTCCTGGCCTTTCAGCAGGGCGACAGCGCCATCGGCTTCACCGGCAGGGTAAGCCCAGCGCTTGATGATGCCTTCGCGCGGTGGGGTGATGGTGCCCGCCCAGACGGTTTCGATGCTGCCAACAATGGTGGCACCCACCAGAATTTGCGCCATCGGGCCAAACTCGGTATCGAACAGGCAGATAACGCGCTCGTTACGGGCGAACAAGTTTGGCACGTTCTGAGCGGTTAAGTGGTTAACAGAGAACAGGTCGCCCGGCACATAAATCATCTCCCGCAGGATACCGTTGCACGGCATATGCACCCGGTGGTAATCACGTGGGGAGAGGTAAGTGGTGGCAAACTGGCCGTTACGGAACAGATCGGCCATCTGATGATTACCGGCCAGCAGGGCTTCCAGGGTGTAGTTATGGCCCTTGGCTTGCAGAATTTTATTGTCTTCAATCGGGCCGAGTTGGCTAATTACGCCATCGGCGGGCATCACCAGCACGTTAGGATCGTTGTTGACCGGGCGCACACCGTCGCGTAGCGGGCGCACGAAGAAATCGTTAAAGGTGCGGTAGCTGGCGGTATCCGAGCGCAGTGCTTCGGACATATTCACTTTGTAATACTTCACAAACAGGTCAATGACCGCTTTAGTTAGCCAGCCGGCACGTTTACTTGCGCCCCAGCCCGCCAGGCGAGTGAGCCACAGTTTCGGCAGAATGTATTGAAGCGAAAGTTTGATGTCGTTTAGCAAAGTAGCCTCCAGGCCAGAATTGTTGCTAGTCCTTGCCCGGTGAACCACCGGGCAGAGCGAAAGGGCGCTGATTTTAGCGGCAGCCGCCGCGGTTGTCAGTTACCTGCATCAGAAAAGTTCTTACGGGTTTTAACCCCATCCATACTTTCCAGAATGCGGTGGTAATTGTCGAAGCGGGTTTCGGCAATCTTGCCTTGCTCCACGGCTTCCCGCAGGGCGCAGCCTGGATCGGTGCCGTGTTTACAATCCCGGTACTTACACAACCCAAGATAATCATGGAATTCGACAAACCCTTGGGTGATTTGTTCCGGCTCCAGGTGCCATAACCCGAATTCACGCACCCCTGGGGAGTCAATCACATCGCCACCTTGGGGGAAGTGATACAGACGGGCGGCGGTGGTGGTGTGCTGGCCCAGACCGGAGTTATCGGACACGTCATTGGTCAGGATCTGCTCACTGGTCAGCCCCAATAAGGCATTCAGCAGGCTGGATTTCCCGACGCCGGATTGGCCGGCAAAAATACTGATGCGCCCGGTTAATGCCTCTTCCAGTGGTTTCAGCCCTTCATTTAGATGGCTGGATACCATCAACACCTTGTAGCCAATGTGACGGTAGATATCCATTTGCTCGTTAACGAAGGTCATGCCTTGCGCATCCAGCAAATCGATTTTGTTCAATACAATTAACGGCTCAACGTTGAGGGTTTCGCATGCCACTAGATAACGGTCAATAATATTAAGTGACAGCTCCGGCAAGATGGCAGAAACAATCACAATCTGGTTGATGTTGGCGGCGATAGGTTTTACCCCGTCGTAGAAGTCCGGGCGGGTCAGTACCGAGGTGCGCTCATGAACGGCCTCGACAATGCCTTTGATATTGACGCCATCGGCGATATTGATCGCCGGGCGCCAGACCACGCGGTCACCGGTCACCAATGAGCGGATTGTGCGGCGGATATTGCAGCGATGGACTTCCCCTTCTACGGATTCGACATCAGCGTGCATACCAAAGCGGCTGATGACGATGCCTTCGCGCGGTTCGCCGAACAGGTTGTCGTCGTAGTCAGCCTTCTCCTCAGTGCGTTTGAGGCGGCGCTGATGGTTTTCTTTCACGCGGCGCTGCTGGCCCTTGGAGAGTTTATTTTTGCTCAATCTTGATGGCTCCTGGTCGCCCCTGAAGGGCAAAACCTCTATGATACACGCAAGGTTGTACCCCGCAATTGTGGGTACCTTTGAATTATACGATTTAACCCATCCTCATGGGTGGGCCGGTACACCAAAGGGTGGAAAATAACATGAGTACGAATGAAAACAATCTGATTTGGATTGATTTAGAAATGACCGGCCTCGATCCGGAGCGGGATCGCATTATTGAAATTGCAACCCTGGTCACTGATGCAAACTTAACTATCCTGGCAGAAGGTCCGGTGATTGCAGTCCATCAATCAGACGAGCAATTAGCACTGATGGATGACTGGAACGTGCGTACCCACACCGGCAGCGGCCTGGTTGAACGGGTTAAAGCCAGCAAGCAAGGCGACTGTGAAGCCGAACTGGCAACCATTGCTTTCCTTGAGCAGTGGGTACCGGCGGGTAAATCCCCTATCTGTGGCAACAGCATCGGCCAGGATCGCCGCTTCCTGTTTAAATATATGCCGCAGCTTGAGGCATATTTCCACTATCGTTATCTGGATGTCAGCACCCTGAAAGAGCTGGCCCGCCGTTGGAAACCGGAAATCCTGCCGGGCTTCACCAAGCAGGGCACCCATCAGGCGATGGATGACATCCGTGAGTCCGTGGCCGAATTATCGTATTACCGCGAACACTTTATTAAGTTGTAATCGTGGCGGCCTGCCGTTAAGGTAGGCCCTGTTGCTAGTTTCGCCCAATAAATCATCGATTAGGCGAATTAATCGGCAAACAAACAAAAAATAAGAAATTTTTCTTTCCAAGGGTTGCAGCTAAAACGAATTCTCGTATAATGCGCCTCCCGTACCGACACAGAAATGTGAAGGCTACAC
>CBIFWW010000159.1:0-7120 GCA_966186435.1 uncultured Enterobacteriaceae bacterium | reverse complement strand
ATCATAAAGATAAAAACAATGTTAACGGTAAGGTTATTCTTAGTAATCCTAAGTGAGGTTGTCGATTTCCCTCTACAGCGTAAAGTAGGCAGCACAGGCAAGGGCGCCGCTAAGGGATGTTTACTCAGGATGAGTATCAGGGGCACCAGAACGGTGTAGAAGGAAAGCCAGGATGGCGGGCCGTTAGGATGACGGAAAAAAAAGGAAAGGGAATCACAGGGATTGTGGCTTGCTAAAGGATAGACAGGGTGTTGTTAGCAGACAGGGATGATGTAACCCGCACTGATCTAAGTGGGTAAAAAAGGCGGCAGATATTCTGCCGCCTTTTTTATTTGCTTGCTTTCTGCTAGATTCCGCCGCAATTCTATACTGAATAAAACGGTTTAAGACGAACACTATGAAGCAACTAAATACCCCGGCGCGTGGTAAAGCCCCCGCTAAAGCAAAACGCAAATCCCGTGAAGAGCTTAATCAAGAGTCTCGGGCGCAAAAGAAAGATCGTAAACACCGTGGTAATCCATCCGGAAGCCGCGCCACGGGTGCATCCTCTAGTCAGGGCCAGGGTAAAGGCAATAAGCAAACCATTGATTCACGTATCGGCAGCAAAAAGCCGATCCCTCTGGGCGTAACGGAGCCAGTTACCGTTGCACCGAAAAAGCAGCAGCAACCGAAAAGAGAGAAACCTATGTTAACTCCGCAGGCTGAGCTGGATTTGCTGGAAAATGATGAACGTCTGGATGGGCTGCTTGAGCGCCTGGAAGCGGGTGAAACCTTAAATGCTGAAGAGCGTAGCTGGGTTGATGCAAAACTGGACCGTATTGATGCGCTGATGCAAGAACTGGGTCTGTCTTATGACGACGATGAAGAAGAAGATGAGCGCGAAGACGATCTGATGCGTTTACTTAAGGGCGGCAATTAAGTTCTGAAATATGGGGCCGCTAGTACTCCTTATTATCTTGCCTGTTCTGTGTTATCTGGGGTGGTTATTCGTTAAACTACAGCGGTTGTCGCAGCGCCAAAAGCAGCTGCGCAGCCGGCTCGCCGCTCGGGGATTGAGCGGGTCTGCGCAAACCAGGCGCCGTAGGCATCAACGCAAGGAGTGAGAATGTCTGAGCTGTTAATCGACTGGGATCTGGCCCTTATCCAGAAATATAACTATTCCGGGCCACGTTACACGTCCTACCCCACTGCACTGGAGTTCTCCGAGAGCTTTGGTGCCGCTGAGTTCTCCCAGGCAGTGGCCCGTTATCCGGAAAGGCCGCTTTCCCTGTATGTGCATATCCCATTCTGCCACAAGCTGTGCTACTTCTGTGGCTGCAATAAAGTCGTCACCCGGCAATTGCATAAAGCGGACCAGTATCTGGATGTGCTTGAGCAGGAGATCCTGCACCGTGCTGCGTTGGTTAAGGGCCGCCAGGTCACCCAGCTCCACTGGGGCGGTGGTACGCCAACCTATCTGAATAAAGCGCAAATCAGCCGGCTGATGAGCCTGTTACGGGCTAATTTTGACTTTGCCTCTCAGGCAGAAATTTCTATCGAGGTTGATCCCCGGGAAATTGAGCTGGATGTGCTCGACCATTTACGTAGCGAAGGGTTTAACCGCCTGAGCATGGGGGTGCAGGACTTCAATAAAGAAGTGCAGCGCCTGGTTAACCGTGAGCAGGATGAAGAATTTATCTTCGCGCTGTTGAATCATGCTCGCGATATTGGGTTTACCTCCACCAATATTGACCTGATTTACGGCCTGCCTAAGCAAACCCCGGAAAGCTTTGCCTTTACCCTGAACCGGGTGGCGGAGCTGAACCCCGATCGGCTTAGCGTATTTAACTATGCCCATTTGCCGACGCTGTTTGCTGCCCAACGTAAAATTAAAGATGCTGATTTACCGACGGCCCAGCAGAAGCTGGATATCCTTCAGGAAACCATCACCTCACTGACCGGGGCCGGTTATCAGTTTATCGGCATGGATCACTTTGCCCGGCCGGATGACGAGCTGGCTCTGGCGCAAAAAGCTGGGGTGTTGCACCGTAATTTCCAGGGCTATACCACCCAGGGTGATACGGACCTGCTGGGGATGGGCGTTTCCGCGATAAGTATGATCGGGGATTGTTATGCGCAGAACCAGAAAGAGCTGAAGCAGTATTATGCTGAAGTAGACCGCCGTGGTGATGCGTTATGGCGTGGCCTGGCATTAACCCGTGATGACTGTATTCGTCGGGACGTGATTAAGTCACTGATTTGTAATTTCCGCCTCGATTTCGCGGTGATTGCCAAGCAGTGGGATCTCGATTTCCACGACTACTTTGCTCAGGATCTGGCGTTGCTGGAGCCACTGGCTAAAGACGGGCTGGTGGAAGTAAGCGATGAACATATCGTGGTGACCGGCAAAGGACGGTTACTGATCCGTAATATCTGTATGTGCTTTGATGCCTATTTGCGCCAAAAGGCGCGGATGCAGCAGTTCTCACGCGTAATATAAAAAAGGCCGGTAACCCCGGCCTTTTAATCGATCGAATAAATCCAGGTTTACTCCATCCCCAACTCTTTCAGTTTGCGGGTCAGGGTATTGCGGCCCCAGCCCAGCAGCCGTGCGGCTTCCTGCTTGTGCCCCTGAGTGTGACGCAGGGCAGTGGTAAGCAAGGTGCGCTCCATTTCCGGTTGCGCTTCTGATAACAGGTTTTGATGACCGGAACGCAGGGCGCGGTCTGCCCACTGCGCCAACAGGGTAGCCCAGCTATCGGCCATGGCGTTGGGTTGGGATTCCGGTGTGCCGGATTCAAACAACTCCGCCGGGAGATCCTGGATCAGCACTTCTTGCCCGGCAGCCATGACGGTCAGCCAGCGGCAGGTGTTCTCCAATTGGCGCACGTTGCCGGGCCAGGCCAGGCGGGTTAACGCTGCTTCGGTTTCCGGATGCAAAAGTTTGGCTTCCACCCCTAACTCCTGGGCGGCGACTTGCAAGAAATGGCGGGCCAGGCGCGGGATATCTTCACGGCGTTCCCGCAATGGGGGCAGGTGCACACGTATCACATTCAGGCGGTGGAATAAGTCCTCACGGAAATGGCCCTCCTGCACCCGGCGCTCCAGGTTCTGATGGGTGGCGGCGATAATACGCACATCCACTTTCACCGGCGCATAGCCACCTACCCGGTAAAATTGACCATCGGCCAGCACCCGCAACAAGCGGGTCTGAACATCCAGCGGCATATCGCCAATTTCATCGAGGAATAAGGTCCCACCATCAGCCTGTTCAAAGCGCCCCTGGCGCACTTGATTGGCACCGGTAAAGGCCCCTTTTTCGTGGCCGAACAGCTCTGACTCAATCAAATCCTTGGGGATGGCCGCCATGTTGAGGGCGATAAACGGGGATTTTGCCCGTGGACTATGGCGGTGCAGCGCATGGGCAACCAGCTCTTTACCAGTACCGGATTCACCATTGATCAGCACACTGATCGATGAGCGCGACAGGCGGCCAATGATACGGAAGACGTCCTGCATCGCCGGGGCTTCACCGATAATATCCGCCGTTTGGCCGAAGGCTTCAACATTGCGCGGCTGCTGTTGCTCCTGATAGTGGCTGATCGCCCGCTCTACCAGGGCTACGGCCTCATCAATATCAAAGGGCTTGGGCAGATAATCAAAGGCACCCTGTTGATACGCGCTGACGGCCGCATCCAAATCGGAATGGGCGGTCATTATGATGACCGGAAGCATTGGATGGCGTTGTTTTATTTGCTTTAACAGTGCCAGTCCGTCCATTCCCGGCATACGGATATCTGATAACAGTACATCCGGGGTTTTAGTGGCGAGAGCCGCTAACACCTCGTTGGCATTCTCGAAGGCGGTGCAGACCAACCCTGCTCCGCTCAGGGCGCGTTCCAAAACCCAACGGATGGAGCTATCGTCATCGACAACCCAGACTATCCCTCGTTGCATATGTACCTCGTCATGAGCGCCATCACCGGCCTGCACTGTTGTTGGCATAGTGCGGCAGCGCCGGGAGTGGTGCGTCTATTTTCTGATGGGTAAAAAGACGGAAAACTTGGTATGGCCAGGCCAGCTGGTGAATTCAATTTTGCCGGAGTGCTGGTCGATCAAATTGCGGGCGATAGATAACCCTAAACCAGTCCCCCCCTCGCGGCCGCTGACCATTGGGTAGAACAATGTGTCCTGCAGATAGGCCGGGATACCCGGGCCGTTATCCTCAATATCAATACGGGCAGCCAGGCGGTATCGGGTGCCGTGCAAGGTAAGCTGGAAGGCGGTGCGAGTGCGGATAATAATCTCCCCACCGGTTGGCCCCAAAGCCTGCAAAGCATTACGCACGATATTCAGGAGAACTTGCTCAATTTGGTCAGGATCATGGGTGAACTCAGGCAAACTTGGGTCATAATCACGGATAAGCTTTACGTTGGACGGTAGCTCCATCGACACCAGCTTCACCACCCGTTCAGCCACCTTATGAATGCTTTCGGTGACACTCATGCCTGGGTGCTGTGGCCCTAATAAGCGGTCCACTAAATTGCGCAGCCTGTCGGCCTGCTCAATGATAACCCGGGTGTATTCTTCCAAAGATGGATCTGGCAATGCCTTACTTAGTAGCTGTGCAGCGCCCCGTAAGCCACCTAAGGGGTTTTTAATCTCATGGGCCAGCCCACGTACCAGATCGCGAGCAGCAAGCTGTTGGGCGTGCTGGAGCTGCTCCTGGCTTAACCGGCGCTGGTTATCGAGCGGGGCCATTTCCAGCAAGATGAACCCATCGGGCAGGTATTGTGCTGTCAGTGAAAGCACATGCGAGCGGCCATCAATCACCAGTGTGACTTCGTTATCGGTAAATCCCTGCCCACCGCTGAGGCTTTCGCGCATCAGTGGGATGTTTAAAGAGAAGTAGCTGAGAAGTTCCGGCAGCGGAGTGCCGTACAGTTTGCGAGAGCTTTGTGCCAGTAGCTGTTGGGCTGCTGGGTTGGCGAAATGAACGGCCAGTTCATCATCCACCAGCAAAATACTGGTAATAAGAGAATTCAGGATCTGCCCAGCATCGGGCAATGCGCTCGTTGCCATTTGCAGCCTCCGTAAATGCACCATTGTAGTGCATTATAACCGTAACCTGATGAAAGTGCGGTAGTCACCGTAGAAGCGGTTAAAAAAGCCCATCGTGTGATGGGCTTAAACCGTCGTCTTTCTTGCCGCAGCGGTGTTGGCTGCTCTCGCTTACCCCAGTCACTTACTTATGTAAGCTCCCGGGGATGCGCTCAATTGCCGCCTTGCTGCAACCAGAAATCCATAGGTTTGATCAACCGTTGTTTTCTTGCCGCAGCGGCTGGAGTCAATCTTAAACGCTGTAATACAGCTCGAATTCTACCGGGTGCGGCGTCATGCGTACGCGGTCGTCTTCTTCACGGCGCAGACTGATATAAGCATCGATAGCTTCGTTGGTGAATACGCCACCGGCAGTCAGGAACTCACGGTCCAGATCCAGCTCGTTAAGGGCTTCTTCCAGAGAACCGGCAACCTGTGGGATCTCTTTGGCTTCTTCCGGAGGCAGGTCATACAGGTTTTTGTCCATGGCTTCGCCAGGGTGGATTTTGTTTTTGATGCCGTCCAGGCCAGCCATCAGCAGCGCTGCGAAGCACAGGTATGGGTTGGCAGCCGGGTCCGGGAAGCGCACTTCGATACGGCGTGCTTTCGGGCTGGCCACGACCGGGATACGGATAGAGGCGGAACGGTTACGGGCAGAATAAGCCAGCATAACCGGGGCTTCATAACCCGGGACCAGACGCTTATAGGAGTTGGTCGTTGGGTTGGACAGGGCGTTGATTGCTTTAGCGTGTTTAATTACGCCGCCAATGTAATACAGCGCTTGCTCGGACAGGCCTGCATATTTGTCGCCAGAGAACAGGTTGGTGCCATTCTTGGACAGAGACATGTGGCAGTGCATGCCGGAGCCGTTATCGCCGAACATCGGTTTAGGCATAAAGGTCGCCGTTTTGCCGAAACGGTGTGCCACGTTATGCACCACATATTTGTAGATCTGAATTTCGTCAGCTTTTTTGGTCATGGTGTTGAAGCGGGTAGCCACTTCGTTCTGACCAGCGGTGGCAACTTCGTGGTGGTGAGCTTCAACCACCAGGCCCATTTCTTCCATGGTCAGGCACATGACAGAACGGATGTCCTGCGCGGAATCCACTGGGGGAACTGGGAAGTAACCGCCTTTCACTGCCGGACGGTGGCCTTTATTACCACCTTCGTATTTGGTGGTGGAGTTCCACGCGCCTTCGATATCATCGATAGCGATATGGGAGCCGTTGATGGCGGTGCCAAAACGCACGTCATCGAATAGGAAGAATTCTGGCTCTGGCCCGAACAGCACGGTGTCAGCAATGCCGGTTGAGCGCAGGTAGTCTTCAGCGCGTTTAGCGATGGAGCGCGGGTCACGGTCGTAGCCCTGCATTGTACCTGGTTCGAGGATGTCACATCGGATAATCAGGGTCGGTTCTGCGAAGAACGGGTCCAGTACCGCGGTAGAGGCGTCTGGCATCAGCACCATGTCTGATTCGTTGATGCCTTTCCAGCCACCGATAGAAGAGCCGTCAAACATTTTGCCTTCTTCGAAGAAGTCAGCATTTACCTGGTGGGCTGGGATTGTGACGTGCTGTTCTTTACCTTTGGTATCAGTAAAGCGTAAGTCTACGAACTTTACTTCATGTTCATTCAGCATCGTCAAAACGTGTTCTGCGGACATACTTAACTCTCCCGGGATTATCATTATCGTCGTGGTAACGAGGTCTACGGCATTTAAAAGTGGCTATGCGCTCTGTATTTTATAAAAGCGAAATCTGTGCCAACTTTCAAAATACCCTCAAAAGGCGTTATCATGCGCGCCATAGTGCAAATGAGTTGCACCAGAATGGATGTATTGCACCAATATAGTGCCTTTGTGTGAGAAATGGGCACCATATTGGTGCAATTTTCATTTGGTGCGCACTTTTTGCTCCGTGAATACGGTCACAAAGCGTTCCGGCTACACTTGTTTGTAAAGGTTTCTTGTGATCCTGTTTAGTCCTTCGATTAATACGTGTACAATAACGCGCTATTTCTAATGCCTGAGGCAAAGTTGTGA
>CBIFWW010000158.1:0-7147 GCA_966186435.1 uncultured Enterobacteriaceae bacterium | reverse complement strand
TATACCTGGAGGTTTTCATGGCTGTCGCTGCCAACAAACGTTCGGTAATGACGCTTTTTTCTGGTCCTACTGATATTTATAGCCATCAGGTACGCATTGTTCTGGCTGAAAAGGGTGTCAGCTTTGAAATTGAACATGTGGAAATGGATCACCTGCCACAGGATCTCATTGACCTCAATCCAAGCCAAAGCGTACCGACCCTGGTTGACCGTGAACTGACGCTGTGGGAATCCCGCATCATCATGGAATATCTGGATGAACGCTTCCCGCACCCACCATTGATGCCGGTATACCCTGTGGCACGTGGCGAGAGTCGTCTGTACATGCAGCGTATTGAAAAAGACTGGTATAGCCTGATGCGCGTCATCGAAAACGGCACTGCGGCACAGGCTGATGCAGCCCGTAAGCAGCTGCGTGAAGAATTACTGGCTATCGCCCCGGTGTTCACTCAAAAGCCTTACTTCCTGAGTGACGAATTCAGCCTGGTTGATTGCTACCTCTCCCCGCTGCTGTGGCGCTTGCCGGTACTGGGTGTGGAACTGAGCGGTGCAGGCTCTAAAGAGCTGAAAGGCTACATGACCCGCGTCTTCGAACGTGATTCATTCCTAGCCTCACTGACTGAACCTGAGCGCGAAATGCGCCTGAATGGCCGGGGGTAATCCTCATGGATATGTCGCAGCTGTCTCCGCGCCGCCCGTATCTGTTACGCGCTTTCTATGATTGGTTGCTGGATAATCAGCTGACCCCGCATCTGGTAGTGGATATCACGCTTCCGGGGGTGGAAGTGCCAATGGAATACGCCCGTGACGGCCAGATTGTCTTGAACATCGCGCCACGCGCCGTGGGCAATCTGGAACTGGCAAACGATGAAGTGCGATTCAATGCCCGGTTTGGTGGCGTTCCTCGTCAGGTGTATGTGCCGATGGGGGCGGTCATGGCTATCTATGCCCGTGAAAACGGGGCGGGTACCATGTTCGAGCCTGAAGCGGCTTACGACGACGATGCGTTAGCGGAAGCGGATGAAATCATGGATTCTGAACCGGTTATGTCCGTTATCGACGGCGACCGTCAAGACACTGATGATGGCGATGGCCCCGATGATGAGCCACCTCCACCACGGGGTGGGCGTCCAACCCTGCGGGTTGTGAAATAATCCTGAGTCGTTTTGCAGAACCACTTCCCGCGAGGTGGTTTTTTTATGGCTGTGATTTGGCAGATGACGGGCAGTAAAAAGCCCGCTTATGTTGCTAAGCGGGCTAGTATGAGCTGCAGGGTGATTACACTTCGAGGTAGTTAAGAATACCCTCTGCGGCTTTGCGCCCTTCGGCAATCGCCGTTACCACCAGGTCTGATCCACGCACCGCGTCGCCGCCAGCGAAGATCTTTGGGTTACTGGTCTGGAACGGATTATCCGAGCCTTCCGGAGCCAGAATGCGCCCCTGAGTGTCCAGCTCTACGCTGTGTTGTTGCAGCCAGCTCATGGCATGAGGACGGAAGCCAAAGGCCAACACTACCGCATCGGCAGGGACAACGTGCTCAGAACCGGCCACAATTTCTGCTTTGCGGCGGCCTTTGGCATCGGGCTTACCCATTTCAGTGCGGACCATCTTCACCCCACTGACATTACCGTTGGCATTCACTTCCACACCCAAGGGCTGGACGTTGAACTGGAACTCAACCCCTTCCTCCCGAGCATTTTTCACTTCACGGCGGGAGCCGGGCATGTTCTCTTCATCGCGGCGATAAGCACAGGTCACGTGAGTGGCCGATTGGCGGATGGAAGTCCGCACGCAGTCCATTGCCGTATCCCCACCGCCCAGCACTACTACGCGCTTACCTTCCATATTCACGAAGGGCTGCTCTGCCTGGTTGCCAAAGCCCATCAGGCTGCGGGTGTTGGCAATCAGAAAAGGCAGTGCATCGTAAACCCCGTTGGCATCTTCGTTTTCCAGCCCACCTCGCATGGACTGATAAGTGCCCACGCCAAGGAATACCGCGTCATACTCGCCAAGCAGACTGTCAAAAGTGACATCCTGGCCGACTTCAGTATTCAGCTTGAACTCGATCCCCATGCCGGTGAAGAACTCACGGCGGCGGATCATCACCTCTTTCTCCAGCTTAAAGGCCGGGATCCCGAAGGTCAGCAGCCCGCCAATCTCCGGATGACGATCATAGACCACCGCTTTAACCCCGTTACGTGTCAGCACATCGGCACAGGCCAGCCCGGCAGGGCCAGCCCCGATAATGGCCACCCGCTTCCCGGTTTGCTTAACCCCGGAAACGTCCGGACGCCAGCCCATCTCAAAGGCTTTATCATTAATATAACGCTCGATATTGCCGATGGTCACCGCCCCAAACTCATCATTCAGGGTACAGGAGCCTTCGCACAACCGGTCCTGCGGGCATACCCGGCCACACACTTCCGGCAAGGTATTGGTTTGGTGAGACAGCTCGGCGGCCTCAAAAATACGCCCTTCGTTGGCCAGTTTCAGCCAGTTGGGGATGTAGTTATGCACCGGGCATTTCCACTCGCAATAGGGGTTACCGCAGGACAGGCAGCGGTCTGCCTGGGCGGCGGCCTGGTTATCGGAAAACGGCTCATAGATCTCCACAAACTCGATCTTGCGGATCTTCAGCGGTTTCTTCGGCGGATCAACGCGCTGCAGGTCGATGAATTGATAAACGTTCTGGCTCATGGTAACCCCTTACTGCGCCTGCACCCGCAGCTCAGCTGCGGAACGACTACGGTGACCCAACAATGCTTTGACATCACTGGACTTCGGTTTCACTAAGGCAAACTTGGTGGAGAAGCACGGCCAGTTGGCGAGGATCTCTTCACCACGCTGGGAGCCGGTATTCTGCACGTGCTCGGTGATTAAACCGCGCAGGTGCTCCTCGTGTATTGCCAGTGAGTCCACTTCCAGCACTTCCACCAGTTCCGGGTTCACCCGCTTGCGGAATTCGCCATCCTCATCCAGCACATAGGCAAAGCCACCGGTCATCCCGGCCCCGAAGTTGACCCCGGTCTGGCCCAGTACGCAGACAATGCCGCCAGTCATGTATTCACAACCGTTATCGCCAATGCCTTCAACCACAGTGATAGCCCCAGAGTTACGCACGGCGAAGCGCTCACCGGCGCGGCCTGCGGCAAACATCCGGCCACCGGTGGCCCCGTACAGGCAGGTGTTACCAATAATGCTGGCTTTGTGGCTGAGGAAGGCAGAGCCAACCGGGGGACGAATCGCCACCAGGCCCCCGGCCATGCCTTTACCCACATAGTCATTGGCATCGCCGGTGAGATGCAGCTCAACGCCACCCGCATTCCATACCCCAAAGCTCTGTCCAGCAGTGCCGTTAAAGTGGGCTTTGATAGGATCGGCTGCCAGCCCCTGATCGCCGTGGATACGGGCGATATAGCCAGAGAGTGAAGCCCCCACTGAGCGGTCGGTGTTGCGGATATCGAACCAGAAGGTTTTGCTCTGGCGCTCGTCCACATAAGCTTTGGCCTGTTTTAACAGCTCAGCATTTAACACCCCGTTATCAAAGGGCGGATTGTTCTCGGTGCAATGCACCGCTTTACCCGGATGCGGCGTGGCGGTTTCCAACAGGCGGCCCAGCTCCAGTTTCTGCTGTTTGGCATTGAAGCCTTCCAGCACCGTGAGCAAGTCAGTGCGGCCAATCAGATCCACCAGGCGCGTGACACCCAGCAGGGCCATTAGCTCACGGGTTTCCCGGGCGATAAATTCAAAGTAGTTGGTCACTTTGAATGGCAGGCCGTGGAAATGGTTCTTACGTAGCTTTTCATCCTGAGTTGCCACGCCGGTAGCGCAGTTGTTCAGGTGGCAAATTCGCAGATATTTACAGCCCAGTGCCACCATTGGCCCGGTGCCAAAGCCAAAGCTTTCAGCGCCAAGGATCGCCGCTTTGATGATATCGGCCCCAGTTTTCAGGCCACCGTCCACCTGGAGGCGGATCTTATGGCGCAAGCCATTGGCAACCAGCGCCTGTTGGGTTTCAACCAGCCCCAGTTCCCACGGGCAACCGGCATACTTCACCGAAGAGAGCGGGCTAGCCCCGGTGCCGCCGTCATAACCGGCGATAGTGATCAAATCGGCATAGGCTTTCGCCACACCGGTGGCGATGGTGCCCACCCCCGGCTCTGACACCAATTTGACGGAGATCATCGCCTCAGGGTTCACCTGTTTGAGGTCGAAAATCAGCTGTGCCAAATCCTCGATGGAGTAAATATCGTGGTGCGGCGGTGGTGAAATCAGAGTGACGCCCGGGACGGAGTAGCGCAGTTTGGCAATATACGGGGTAACTTTATCCCCCGGCAGCTGGCCGCCTTCGCCCGGTTTAGCCCCCTGGGCCACTTTAATCTGGATCACATCGGCATTGACCAGGTAAGCCGGGGTCACGCCAAAGCGACCGGATGCCACCTGCTTAATGCGGGAAACTTTGTTGGTGCCATAGCGGGCCGGATCTTCGCCGCCTTCACCCGAGTTAGAGTTCCCGCCGATGCTGTTCATCGCTTCAGCCAGGGCTTCGTGGGCCTCCGGGCTAAGTGCGCCGATGGACATTGCCGCGGTATCAAAGCGTTTATACAATTCGCTGGCGGCTTCAACGCCGCTCACGTCGATGGCTTCACCATTTGAAGTAATGGACAGCATATCGCGCAGGGTCGCTACCGGGCGGTTGTTCACCAGCTCAGCATAGTGCTGATAATCGCTGTACTCGCCGCTTTGGACGGCTTTCTGAAGGGTGCCCACCACATCCGGGTTATAAGCGTGATATTCGCCACCGTGGACATATTTCAACAGGCCGCCCTGATCCAGCGGTTTCCGGGCTAACCAGGCGCGGCGGGAGAGATTCAGCAGATCCTGTTGGAAGTCACTAAAGCTGGCCCCACCGATGCGGCTAATCACCCCCTGGAAGCACAGACTGGCGACATCATCATGCAGGCCTACCGCTTCAAACAACTTAGAGCAGCGGTAAGAGGCAATAGTGGAGATGCCCATTTTGGACATGATCTTGTACAGGCCTTTATTGATGCCGTTCCGGTAGTTCAACATCACGGTGCGGTAGGCTTTATCAATAGCACCGGTATCGGCTAGTTTTGCCAGGGTTTCATAGGCGAGGTAAGGATAAACAGCCGTGGCACCAAAGCCCAACAGCACGGCAAAGTGGTGCGGATCACGGGCGCTGGCGGTTTCCACGATGATATTGGCATCGCAGCGCAGGTTCTGCTCTACCAGGCGGGCCTGGATCGCACCCACGGCCATTGGCGCCGGTACCGGCAGGCGGTTTTTGGCGATGTTACGGTCCGACAGCACCAGCAGCACGGTTCCATTGCGCACCATCTGCTCGGCCTGGTTACACAGCGCGTTTACCGTTGCTTCGAGGCTGGTTTCCGTCACATCAAAAGTGATATCCAGCGTATCGGCGCGGTAGTGCTCTTCATCCAGCGAGGTCAGCTGTTTGAAATCTGAATACAGCAGAATAGGGGATTTAAAGCTCAGGCGGTGGGCCTGGCCTTCGGCCTCGCAAAACACGTTCATCTCGCGGCCAATACTGGTGGCCAGGGACATGACGTGGGCTTCACGTAGCGGATCGATAGGCGGGTTGGTGACCTGAGCAAATTG
Organism: uncultured Enterobacteriaceae bacterium; assembly: GCA_966186435.1. Classification (GTDB taxonomy): domain Bacteria; phylum Pseudomonadota; class Gammaproteobacteria; order Enterobacterales; family Enterobacteriaceae; genus CBIFWW01. The sequence continues at coordinate 1,505 of CBIFWW010000158.1, read as the reverse complement.
TTGGCGGAAGTAATCGTAAATCACTCGCGGCTGGCTGGAGAGTACGGCAAACGGGGTATCGTCGCCCATTGAGCCTACGGCTTCCTGGCCGTTTTCACCCAGCACTCGCAGCACCAGATCCAGCTCCTCGGCGCTGTAATTAAACTGTTTCTGGTAGCTTGCCAGCAGATCATCGTCCAGCTCGCGGTTGCCTACCTGGTCATCGGCCAGGTCTTCAAAAGGCACCAGGCGGCGGACGTTCTTCTCCATCCACTCTTTATACGGATGGCGGCTTTTCAGATCGTCATCGGTTTCTGAGGAGTGCAGAATGCGGCCCACTCGGGTGTCGATCACCATCAGTTCGCCAGGGCCAACGCGGCCCTTCTCAACCACTTCATCAGGCTGGTAATCCCAAATCCCCACTTCGGAGGCACAGGTGATTAGCTTGTCTTTGGTGATGACGTAGCGGGCAGGGCGCAGGCCGTTACGGTCGAGGTTACAGGCCGCATAGCGACCATCGCTCATTACGATCCCCGCCGGGCCATCCCACGGCTCCATATGCATGGAGTTAAAATCGAAGAAGGCGCGCAGGCCAGGGTCCATATTCGGGTTGTTTTGCCAGGCTGGCGGTACCAGTAAGCGCATGGCGCGCACGATGTCCATACCCCCGGCTAAAAGCAGTTCCAGCATGTTATCCAGGGAGCTGGAGTCCGAGCCAGTTTCATTAACGAAGGGCGCGGCATCCTGCAAATCCGGGATCAGCGGGGTTTTAAATTTATAAGTACGGGCGCTGGCCCACTGGCGGTTACCGGTAATGGTGTTAATTTCACCATTGTGGGCCAGGTAGCGGAATGGCTGGGCCAGTGGCCAGCGCGGCACGGTGTTGGTGGAGAAGCGCTGGTGGAACAGGCAAATCGCTGATTCCAGGCGCAGGTCAGCCAGATCCAGGTAGAAGCGCGGCAGATCCGCCGGCATACATAAACCTTTATAGATGTTAACCAGGTTGGACAAGCTACAGATGTAGAAGTCTTTATCCTCAATGGCCTCGATGCGCTTTTCAATACGGCGGCGGGCAATGAATAACCGGCGCTCCATATCACGAGGGCGCCATCCCGCCGGGGCGTTAACAAAGATTTGCTCGATACGCGGCATGGAGGAAAGCGCAATTTCACCCAGCACGTCCGGGTTGGTCGGCACGTCGCGCCAGCCAACAATAGACAGGGTTTCCTGTGAAAGCTCTTCTTCCACAATGCGGCGGCTAATGGCCGCTTGCTCGGCGTCTTTACCGAGGAAGATCATCCCCACCGCGTAGTTTTTGGCTAAACGCCAGTGACGCTCTTCTGCCACCATGCGGAAGAAGCGGTCGGGCTTTTGCAGCAGCAGACCACAGCCATCGCCGGTCTTGCCGTCAGCCAGGATGGCACCGCGGTGTTGCATCCGCGCCAGTGCATGAATGGCGGTACGCACCACTTTGTGGCTAGGTTCGCCTTCTATGTGGGCGATCAGGCCGAAACCACAGTTATCCC
>CBIFWW010000157.1:0-7354 GCA_966186435.1 uncultured Enterobacteriaceae bacterium | reverse complement strand
ATCGATTTCACTTAAAAACAATCTTTGTTTAATAACGTATTGATTTTTCGTGTCTATAATCTTGGTGTACAACGCACCCAATTGACGTCATATTCTCATTGCGCCGCTCAGTCCGAGCGGCTTTTTTTTAGGGTTAATAACTGCCTTAAGCCGCTTCGCTAGCATTAATCATTATCCTGGCTAACCTTAAAAGGCAGCATCCGCTGTATCCTACTGAGGTTCAAGATATGAATAAGGATCAAGACCAGAAGCAAGGTCAGAAGAAAGATGATCAAAAGAACCCGGTCAAAAAAGACCATAAATAACCATCAGTAACTCTGGGGGTTGTATGTCACCAAGACTAGAAGTCGACCCTATTAATCCCGTGACGCCAGATCCCGTTGACCCGGAAGAGCTTCCACCAGATGTGGAAGACCCGGAAGACCCTGATCGTCACGTCATGGATGATTAGCAAACACGGATGATGCTTCAAACTAAACCGCCTACGGGCGGTTTTTTTATTACCGTAACAAATGGCAGCTCTTTTACAGTGCTGGCAACCCAATCAAATGTTAGGCATTACAGCTGACATTTAGTAAGCGGCGGTGATTATGCTGGGCAATCCCCTAGACATGAGGAAAGGTGGTAAAATGCGCATTGCGTTTAATTTAACCAAGGAAAGCAATGTGATTACGTTTCAGGATTTCCAACTAAAGCATGGTGAGGTAATCAGTTCTCAAAGTGACTTACGTCGTGGGCTGATTAATGTGGCGGTTAAACTCAAAGATGTATTAACAAATTCGCTCTCCTTACCCCAACGACAATGGAAAAACCCAGCAACAGACGAAATGGTTGATTACGTTTTTACGGGCGCTGACAAAAACGGTAAGGCAGAAGCTATGCCTCCTCATGAAATGTCTTTTGATGAGCATATGGGGTTATCATTCTTCATTGCTGTATCAGTTGATAAGTCTCCCACCTCGTTCCCTAAAACGACAATGGCCGTTCCTGTACGAGTTGTGCGTACTGGCGAAGCTTATGTTATCAGTCTAAGAAATGGGGAATATGAAGCCACTATACCTCGTGAGTTTGTTCTGGCTGATTTGAATGACACGTGCGAGGTAATTAAACAATTCATATTAAAAGATTTGGAAAGTTATATTCCTTCAAATTAAATAATGACAGGTCGCTACGGCGACCTTTTTTGTGTTTGTTAATAATGGTTATCATTTCTACGGGTCCTTCTGGCTACACTGAACACCGAGGGGCGCTGAACACGCGGGAAACGGCTAGTTTTTCGCATTTTATGGGCATCATCATCATCCCCTTAACCTCCTGATCTTTCGACGATCCTTTTTTCTAAGATGTCGAAATGCTCATTTATTGTTCACCATCATGGATAACGAGCTAAAGAATATCCGCCTGAATATAAATCAGATTGCGGCGCTTACCGATTTGCACCGACAAACGGTAGTCGCACGGTTGGTGAATGTTCCATTGGCGGTGGGTAGTAATACCAAATTAAAACTTTTTACTGTCACAGACATTCTCCGGGAATTACTGGTGAATGCGGCTGCACCGGAAACGGTAAACATTGATCAGATGCTTCCGCCTGATCGCAAAGCGTGGTTTCAGTCAGAGCGTGAACGGCTTAAGTTTCAGCAGGAAACAGCGGAGCTTATTCCGGCCTCGGAAGTCAGCCGGGAGTTTTCATCACTGGCTAAAGCGGTAGTGCAGGTTCTTGAGACGCTGCCCGATATCCTGGAGCGCGATTGTGCGATGACCCCATCAGCGGTGATCAGGGTTCAACGAGTGATCGATGATTTGCGTGATCAAATAGCCCTGAAAGTTGAACAAGCCGACACATACGAGGAGCCAGAAACCGACGAGGAGTAATTCATGCAACAGGCCAATGCTGCGGAAGTCCGTAAAAACTCGGCGGCAATAATTCGTGCACCGCGCCGGATGCCTGTAGCTGAGGCTGTTCAAAAGTTCATGCGTGTTCCTGTTGGCGTGGGTAACTCAGCGGAATGGGACCCCACATTAACGCCGTACATTATCGAACCCATGAACTGCCTCGCATCACGTGAATATGATGCTGTGGTTTTCGTTGGCCCTGCTCGAACGGGTAAAACCATTGGCCTGATTGATGGCTGGGTGGTTTACAACGTGGTGTGTGATCCCTCTGATATGTTGATAGTCCAGATGACTGAAGAGAAGGCACGTGAACACTCTAAAAAACGTCTGGCACGTACATTCCGGGTTAGTCCGGAAGTGGCACGGCGCTTGAGTCCGTTGCGTAATGATAACAACGTACATGATCGGACGTTCCTGGCAGGTAACTACCTAAAGATTGGCTGGCCATCCATTAACATTATGTCCTCGTCGGACTTTAAGTGCGTGGCCCTGACTGATTATGATCGCTTCCCGGAGGATATTGACGGTGAAGGCGACGGCTTTTCACTGGGCTCTAAACGTACCACGACGTTTATGTCTGCCGGGATGACGCTGGTGGAAACTTCCCCAGGCCGGGAAATCACCAATATTAAATGGCGTCGTAAATCGCCTCACGAAGCACCGCCTACAACCGGAGCTTTATCCCTTTACAACCGAGGCGATCGCCGCCGTTGGTACTGGCCTTGCCCCCATTGCGGTGAGTATTTCCAACCAGCTATGGAAGCAATGACTGGCTACCGTGATGAATCTGATCCGGTTAAAGCAAGTGAAGCTGCCCATATCAAATGCCCACATTGCACTGAAATCATCACCGCCGATAAAAAGCGTGAATTGAATGGTCGTGGTGTTTGGCTCCGTGAAGGGGAAAGTATCAATAGTGACGGGAACGTTACTGGTGAACCACGGCGTTCACGCATAGCATCATTCTGGATGGAAGGGCCAGCGGCGGCATACCAGACTTGGACGCAACTGGTATACAAGCTGCTTACGGCTGAGCAGGAGTATGAAACGACAGGTAGCGAGGAAACCTTACGCGCCGTAATCAATACGGACTGGGGACTTCCTTACCTGCCACGCTCGGCAACTGTTCAGCGTAAATCTGATGTGCTCCTTGCCAGGGCTGAGGATTACGGCAAGCGCCTGGTGCCGCCTAAAGTACGATTCCTGTTAGCTGCGGTAGACGTACAGGGTGGTAAAAATCGGCGCTTCGTCGTCCAGATAATTGGCTACGGCGAAAACGGCGAGAGGTGGTTGATAGACCGCTATAACATCCGGCAATCCCTACGCTGTGATGAAAATGGTGAGGCCCAGCAAATCCATCCTGGAGCTTACCCGGAGGACTGGCAATTACTAATCTCTGATGTACTGGATAAAAGTTATCGCTTCCAGGCCGACCCTGATAAACGCATGCCGATTCTGGCGATGGCGGTGGACAGTGGCGGGGAAGAGGGGGTAACGGACAACGCCTATAAATTCTGGCGGCAATGTCGTCGGGATGGTCTCGGCAAGCGCGTTTATCTGATTAAAGGGGACAGCGCCAAGCGCCAGAAAATTATTACAAAGACCCATCCTGATAATACAGACCGCAGTGATCGCCGTGCCGATGCGCGTGGTGATGTGCCGGTATATCTGCTGCAAACCGACCCACTTAAAGACCAGCTCAATAATAATCTGGCCCGTGAAACACCGGGGGCTGGGTATATCCATTTCCCTGACTGGATTGGCGAATGGTTCTACGACGAACTGACATATGAAGAACGTGGCAGCGATGGTAAATGGCGTAAGCCGGGTAATGGTAATAACGAGGCTTTTGACTTGTTCTGCTATGCCCAGGCCATCGCCACTTTGCGTGGTTATGAAAAAATTCGCGACTGGGAAAACCCGCCAGCCTGGGCTGAATCTCAAGAGCTTAATCCAAACATATTTACCGGGGATGCCCCAGCAGAGGTGACGTTGAAACGAAGTAAAGCTAAATCTCCAGCGAAAACCAGCGCACCTGCAAGGGTTCAAGCCGGGGGAAACTGGCTCGGCATTAAAAATGGCGGCGGTAACGGAGGTTGGTTGTGACGAAACCGGAGATTTTGAAAACCCTCCAGCTGGTTCAGCAAGCCTATCAGGATAGCCTCGACGGTAAAACGGTATCATTCACAGGCGTCAACGGCAGGGCCATCACCAACCACGACCCGATAGCGCTAAGAACCGAACTGGAATATTGGGAAAACCGCTGGCGTAGAATCAGCCAACGCGGCGCTCCATACAAACTCGCCCGATTTATCTAAGGTCAGCTATGGGAATTTTTGAGAAAACACTTGGCGCTATATCGCCAGGGTGGGCCGCGTCACGTGCTAAAAGCAGAATGTTGCTACAGGCATATGAAGCGGCGAACCCGTCCCGACTTCATAAAGCCAAGCGGGAATCTCGCTCGGCAGATACCGCCGTCTTTGCTGCCGGTTCGTCCTTGCGTGAGCAGGCCCGTTGGCTGGATGAAAACCACGATATTGTCATTGGCCTTTTGGATAAGTTGGAAGATCGGGTTATCGGCGCAAACGGGATTCATGTTGAGCCTCAGCCCCTGGACCGCAATGGCAATTTGCATGATGAGTTTGCAAAAACTATTTCAGGGCTGTGGGCTGAATGGTCAGTGCGACCAGAAGTGACCGGGATGTTTACCCGGCCCGAAGCGGAGCGTCTTTTGCTGCGTTCTGCACTTCGTGACGGTGAAGTATTCTCTCAACTTGTACGCGGCCCGATCCCTGGGCTTCAGCACTCTACTGAAGTGCCTTTCTCCCTGGAGCTGTTGGAGGCTGACTTCGTTCCGATGAGTCTCAATAGCACATCAGGGCAGCAGATACGCCAGGGAATTATCGTTAATGCCTGGGGCCGTCCGACTGCCTACAAGGTTTATAAAACTCATCCGGCGAGCATGGTGGGCTTCAATGCCGATCTGAAAACCATTAATGCCGACAGCATGTTGCATCTGGCAACACGTAAAAGGTTACACCAGCTGCGTGGGGTAAGCCTTCTTCACGGCGTTATTACCCGGTTAGCTGATATCAAAGACTATGAAGAATCAGAAAGGGTAGCGGCCCGCATTGCTGCTTCACTGGGTTTCTATATCAAGCGTGGTGATGCCCAATCCATGGGGGATGATGGCGAGTTCTCAGAGCCTGGGGCCCAACGGCATTTCGATATTGCACCCGGCATGATTTATGACGATCTGAAACCCGGCGAAGACCTGGGTATGGTCGAGTCAAACCGTCCCAACGTTCATCTTTACGAGTTCCGCAATGGTCAGCTTCGTGCTGTAGCCGCTGGTACACGTGGTAGCTATTCCAGTATCGCCCGTGACTATAACGGTTCATACAGCGCACAACGCCAGGAGCTGGTGGAGGGGTTCGAAGGTTATAACGTCCTTCAGCAGTGGTTCACCGGGCAGCACAGTCGTCCCGTTTACCGGGCATGGCTGGCGATGGCGCTTTTGAGCGGCATTAAAATACCCGATGACGTCGCTCCAGACTCAATCTACAACGCGCTCTACCTCGGGCCGGTTATGCCGTGGATTGACCCTGTCAAAGAGGCCAACGCCTGGAAGGGGATTGTGCGCGGCGGTGCTGGTACAGAAGCGGAGTGGACCCGCGCCAGGGGTAAAAATCCTCAGGAGGTTAAACGCCAGCGGCTGCGGGAGGTTAATTACAACCGTGACAACAATCTGGTGTTTGATTCAGACGCCGCGAATGACAAAGGAGCAATGGTAAATGTTGCCAGTGAAGACCCCGCCAAGCGGGATGACGATTAATCCCCAGGCCAGTGTCGCCGGGGTGGATGCCGTGAATGGTCAGCGGTGGTATGAGATTCGGGCTCTGGCAGCCGGGAAAGTAGAGATTTTTCTTTATGACGTGATCGGGGGCTGGGGAATTACCGCACAACAATTTGTCACCGATTGCCGGGACGCCGGAGTATTTGAAGCCAGCGCGGTGAATTTACACATTCATAGTCCGGGCGGTGACGTGATGCAGGGGTTTGCCATTTACAACACCCTTGCACGACTCAAGGCCAAGCTGGATATCTGGGTGGATGGCATGGCGGCAAGTATGGCATCCATGATTGTCTGCCTGCCTGGGGCAACAGTACACATGCCAGAAAATGCCTGGCTCATGATCCACAAACCCTGGGGGGGTATTTCCGGTGATTCTGACGATATGCGGGAATATGCAGACTGGCTGGATCGTAATGAATCTCTGATGCTCACCGCCTACATGAACAAATCCGGGTTAGGGCAGGAAGAGCTAGAGACAATGTTGAAAGCAGAAACATGGCTTAACGGGGTAGAGGCCGTTGAAAAAGGTTTTGCCAACGTGCTTGAACCAGAATTACAGGCAGCGGCCTGTGTGAACGAAAATAAACTGAAGGATTATCAAAACATGCCTGAACAAATTAAAACGCTCTTCGCCCCTCGTGCCGAAGCTCCTGTCATTCAGCCTCAGCCGCCGCAGAACCCGGCACCCCAGGCGCAAGTCCCAACGCAGCCGTCAGCAAGTAATTTTGATATCACTGCTCTGGCAGCGCAGATTCAACAGCAGATGGCAGCAGCAAATACCCAGCGTGTGAATGACGTTGTTGCAGTGTTTGACGCTTTCCCAGCATTTGCATCGTTGCGCACTGAGTGTGTGTCAGATGCTTCGTGTACTGCGGAGTCTGCCCGTAACAAACTGCTGGCAGCACTGGCCGCAGGAACTACGCCAAGTGCTGGCCCTGGCGCCATCCATATCCATGCCGGTAACGGTAATCTTGTTGGCGACTCCATCCGTGCTGCGGTGATGTCGCGTGCCGGGTACGCTGAGGCCCAAAGTGGTAACGCCTATAACGGTTACACCCTACGCGAACTGGCCCGCGCCTCACTGGTAGATCGCGGCATTGGCATTTCCGGTCATTCTGCACCAATGCAAATGGTGGGCTTGGCCTTCACCCACAGCAGCAGCGATTTCGGCAACATCCTGATGGATGTGGCGCATAAAGCCGCCCTGATGGGCTGGGATGAGGCGGGCGAAACCTTTGACCAGTGGACCCGTAAAGGCACGCTTAGCGACTTTAAAACAGCACGCCGTGTCGGCCTTGAAGCCTTCCCTACATTGCGTGAGGTTCGCGCCGGTGCTGAATACAAATATGTAACCCTGAAAGATAAAGGGGAGCCTATTGCTCTGGCGACTTACGGTGAGCTTTTCAGCATCGACCGACAAGCCATTATTAACGATGATTTGACCATGCTGACCCGTATTCCTCAGGCGATGGGGTTGGCGGCCCGTGCAACGGTGGGCGATCTGGTTTGGGCGGTTCTTACCAGTAATCCTGTTATGAGCGATGGTAAACCTTTGTTCCATACTGACCACGGCAACTTAGTAAAAGCCGCACTGGATATTGC
>CBIFWW010000156.1:0-7361 GCA_966186435.1 uncultured Enterobacteriaceae bacterium | reverse complement strand
TGCAGGTGATGGATAACGGTACGCTGACCGATAACAACGGGCGCAAGGCGGACTTCCGCAATGTGATCCTGGTGATGACCACCAACGCCGGGGTACGGGAAACCGAACGTAAGTCCATTGGCCTGATTCGTCAGGACAACAGCACTGACGCAATGGAAGAGATCAAGAAGGTGTTTACACCGGAGTTCCGCAACCGTCTGGACAACATTATTTGGTTCAACCACCTCTCCACCGAGGTTATTCATCAGGTTGTCGACAAGTTCATTGTTGAACTTCAGGCCCAGCTGGATCCGAAAGGCGTGTCGCTGGAAGTCAGCCAGGAGGCCAGAGACTGGCTGGCAGACAAAGGCTATGACCGGGCTATGGGCGCACGTCCAATGACGCGGGTAATTCAGGACAGCCTGAAGAAACCGTTAGCCAATGAGCTGCTGTTTGGTTCATTGGTGGATGGTGGGCAGGTTACAATCTCGCTGGATAAAGAGAAGCAGGGCCTCGATTTCGACTTTAAGAGTGCACAGAAACATAAGCCGGAAGCGGCGCACTAAACACAAAACCGGGCTTAGCCCGGTTTTTTTACGCCTGATTCGCTGGAGTGTAGGAAAGCCAACGCACCCGCAGCTTGAAGTATGACGGGAAAAAAAAGGCCGGAAATTAATCCGGCCTTTAACTTAGGTATCCGCTGATTTATTGCAGCGAACTAAAATCTATCAGCGACTACGGAAGACAATGCGGCCTTTGCTCAGGTCGTATGGGGTCAGCTCAACAGTCACTTTGTCACCCGTCAGAATACGGATGTAGTTTTTACGCATTTTACCGGAGATGTGAGCGGTAACTACGTGACCGTTTTCCAGCTCTACGCGGAACATGGTGTTAGGTAACGTATCAAGTACGGTACCCTGCATTTCAATATTGTCTTCTTTGGCCATCTAATCCTCGGAGTATCACTACCATAGTTTGAACCGGCAAGATAATGCCGAAGTTCGCGTATTAAGTAAAGAATTGCGGGTATAAATCCCGCCCATGCAGCCCAATCCGCGCATTAACCCAACGCTCACGATAACCGTGGTATTGACCACTCGCGTAACAGGAAGCGGGACGATAAACGATGGGCGTTATCTGGTGCGAAAATCCCAATCGACGGCAGGGGCAACGAGCAGAATGTATTCTGCGCGCAGATTATAACACCGCTGAAAAAAATATGCTGAAAACATTATAGCTGCACCCTTTTAAGGCTTTGCGGAAGCCAGCAGGCATCCGGCAAGGGGAGGGGGCGCAGGGTATTCAAGTGTTCCAAATAATCGTGGCGGCTAATTTCCACTGCACCTAAAGAGGCCGTATGGGGATTAATAACCTGGCAATCCATTAATTGACCGCCGTATTCAATGAAGTGCTGGCAAAAGGCCATCAGCGCCACTTTTGAAGCATTCTCAGCCCGGGAAAACATCGACTCACCGCAAAACAATGCGCCCTGGGCTACACCATACATACCGCCGATTAATTCATCACCGCGCCAGACCTCAACCGAATGGGCGTGGCCTAATTCATGCAACTGGCAATAGGCATCTAATACTTCAGGGGTTATCCAGGTCCCCTCGTCACGCTGCTCAGCACAGCGGGAAATAACCGCCGGGAAAGCATAGTTTAGTGTAACCCGCCATTCAGACTGGCGGAGAAAACGGCGGAAGCTACGGCTGATATGAAATTGATCCGGATAAATCACGGCGCGAGGATCCGGCGACCACCACAGGATCGGATCCCCCGGTGAGTACCACGGGAAGATCCCCCGCTGATAAGCCATCAACAAACGGGCGGGGCTAAGATCCCCGCCAAGCGCCAGTAAACCATTAGGTTCACGAAGGGCGCCCTCAGGGGGTGGGAACGCAATGGAATAGCGGGAAAGCTGCACCAGGCGCATGGGCCGTAGTTCTCCGGTTACAAAGTTAACTCAGACAATGATAGCTTATGCGCGTTGACGCAACTGATAATAGCGGCCACGTTTTTCGATCAATTCCTGATGGCTACCTTGCTCGATAACTTGGCCGTTTTCCATCATTACTATCCGGTCAAATGCCGCCAGCCCCTGAAGCCGGTGTGTCACCATCAACAGGGTTTTATTCGCGCTGATTGTATCAATCAATTCAAGGATTTGCCGCTCAGTACCGGCATCCAACCCTTCCGTTGGTTCATCAAGTAGCAGCAGGCTGCCGCCATGCAGCATCGCCCGGGCAAGGCCCAGACGGCGTAATTCACCACCGGAAAGCTGGCGGCCACCTTCACCTAACCAGGCATTTAAGCCGTCGTCTTCCAGCAGTGAAGCTAGCTCTACATCAGCCAGAGTCTGCTCTAATACAGTATCGGCAGCATCCGGGGCCGCCAGCAGTAAATTATCACGCAGAGTGGCGCTAAAAAGATGCAGGCGCTGGGACACCACACTGGTGCTACGGCGTAAAGCCGCCTCGCTATACCTATTGAGCGGGTGATGGTTAAGGCTTATCTCCCCGCTATCGGCATCCCAGGCCCGGGTCAACAGTTGCAGCAGGGTAGACTTACCACAGCCGGTTTTCCCGAGGATTGCCACCCGCTCACCGGCCGCAATAGACAGGCTCATTTGGGAGAGGGCCGGCTGGGCCTGGCCCGGATAGGTGAAGCACAGATCCTTCAGTTCTATCGTTACCGTATCGAGCGGGGTGCTGTCCTGACCACCAAAGCGCACTGAGGGCTGGCCGTCTGTTAGGGCGGATAAGCGGGTGGCGGAAGCCATCACCTGGCCCATATGCTGAAAAGCCGCGGTAACCGGGGCTAAAGCCTCGAAAGAGGCCATGGCGCAGAATACAAAAAGCGCAATCAGCGCACCGGGGTGCGTATTGCCACCCACGGAAGCTGAAGCCATCCACAGCATAGTCACCACCGCCAGGCCGGTGATCAGCATCAGCAGCGCCTGTGACAGCGCCCCTAATTCCGACTGTTTACGCTGGGCTTCCAACCACTGGGATTCGGCTTCGTCCATATTCTGGCGCCAGCGGGCGCTGCTGTTAAACAGCGTTAGCTCAGCCTGGCCGTGAAGCCAGCGGGTTAACTGCTCCCGATAACGGGCGCGCTGAACCGTCAGGGCGATCCCTACCGGTTTACCCAACCGGTAAAATACTGGGGGGAGCAGCAGTAGGGTTAGCAGCAAAATCGCCCCCAACGTGAGTGCGAGGGTCAGATCGAGGAAGCCTAAGCCAAAGGTTACCGCCAGGATCACCACTAGGGCAGCCACCAGCGGCGAAATCACCCGCAAATAAAGATGATCGAGGGTGTCCACGTCCGCCACTAGGCGATTAAGCAATTCACCTTGTTTAAACCCGGCTAGCCCGCTTGGCCCAAGGGGAATCAGCTTGCTGAATACCTGGACACGCAGATGCTCCAGCACCCGGAAGGTGGCGTCATGGCTGACCAGCCGCTCAAAATAACGGCCTGCGGTACGGGTAATGGCCCCGCCGCGCACCCCGGCGGCAGGCAGCATATAGTTGAAGCTGTATATCCCGGCCACGCCTACGATGGAGCATGCTGACAGGAACCAGCCCGATAAAGTCAGCAGACCTATACTGGCAAGCAGGGTAACAATCGCCAGCACCACCCCAAGGGTTAGCAACCAACGATGGCGGCGATACAGCGCCAAATAAGGTAACAATGCGCGCATCAAATCTCCTCCTTACGCCAGGCCAACAACCGGGCAAAAGGTCCGTCTGTGGCTGCCAGCTCATCAAAACCGCCCTGTTGCACTAGCTGGCCCTGTTCCATCACCCAAATGGCATCCCACTGGCGAATATCTTCAACCTGGTGGGTCACCATTAATGAGGTTTGCTGGCGTGAAGCGGCATCCAGTGCCCCCATCACCCATTGTTCACTACGGGCATCCAGGCTGGCTGAAGGCTCATCAAGCAATAGCAAATTACGCGGCACAATCAGCGCCCGGGCCAAAGCCACCCGCTGGGCCTGGCCAACGGAGAGCCGCTGGCCCAATTCCCCGGGGTCGGTTTCCAGCCCTTCAGGCAGCAGCGGCAAGAACTCGGTCACGCCGGCCAGATCGAGCACTTCTTGAAGTTCTTGCGCACTGGCATCCGGCGCGCCCAGCAGAATATTTTCCCGCAGCGTCAGGGCCGGAAGTTTCGGGTTCTGCCCAACCCAGCTCAGCATGCTGCGCCAGTGGCCCATATCGAGGCTGTTCAACTCAATATTATTGATGGTAATTGACCCTTCATAAGGCAGAAAGCCAGAAAGCAGATTCAGCAGGGAGGTTTTCCCTGCACCGCTCTGCCCCACCAGCGCTACCCGTTGCCCGGCAGCTAGGGTGAAGTTTAATGGCTGGGTAAGTGCTTTGCCGTCAGGCGTTTTGATAACTAGATTCCTGGCAACGACAGCCACCGGGCCTTTATTCAAGGTGCGTGTGCCTTGCTCAGGGAACTGTAACGGGGCCTCCATAAATGTCTTCAGAGTATCAGCCGCGCCCACGGCCTGGGCCTTGGCGTGGTAAAACGCGCCCATATCCCGTAACGGCTGGAAAAACTCCGGCGCGAGGATCAGTGCCAGGAAGCCAGCAAACAGCGTTACCCCGGTACCGTAATGGCCGAAATTTAGCTCGCCCAGGTAAGAGAAACCAAAGTACACCGCCACCAGGGCGATAGATAAAGAGGCAAAGAACTCCAGCACCGCAGAGGAGAGAAACGCCAGCCTAAGCACTTCCATGGTTCGTTCGCGGAAATCTTTAGACGCCCGGGCAATCTCTTCGGTTTCCGCCTGTTGGCGGTTGAATAAACGCAACGTTTCCATTCCCCGCAGGCGGTCAAGGAAATGGCCGCTCAAACGGGCGAGGGCGGTAAAATTGCGGCGGTTAGCATCGGCTGCGCCCATGCCCACCATCGCCATAAATAATGGGATCAGCGGGGCAGTGCAAAACAGGATCAGGGCCGCGGCCCAGTTGTGGGGCAGGATCACCAACACAATTAATAGCGGCACCACCACCGCCAGGGACATTTGGGGCAGGTAGCGGGCGTAATAATCCTGCATATCCTCAATTTGCTCCAGGATGATAGTTGCCCAGCTCCCGGCAGGTTTACGGTTAATCCATGCTGGGCCAGCCTGTTGCAGGCGGCCGAGTACCTGGCTACGGATTTGCTGGCGGATAGCCAGGCCAGCATAAAATCCCACCCGTTCCCGGATCCAGGTCACCCAGGCGCGCAAAATAAAGATCAGCACTAAAAGGGTAAAAGGCAGGAGTAGGGCTTCACGGGGGATATTTTCTGAAATGAGGTTATTCAGTAGGCGGGCCAGATACCAAGCTTGCGCGATAATCAGCAGCCCACTCACTACGCCTAACAGGCGCGACAGGTTTAGCCAGCGGCGAGAAATAACACTTTGTTGCTTTAGCCATTTGGCCAGCGCTTGTTGACGTGTTTTGTTCATGACGAGCCGTATGCAGGTGAAAGGGGAACGCGCAAGGCATTCAACGGCGCAATGTTACAACGTGGCTAAAAGAAAGGCGACCTATCAGTCGCCTTTGGGAAAGTGATTATTTTGCAGTTTTTTCTGCTAAACCATCCAGATAGCGTTCGGCATCCAGGGCTGCCATACAGCCTGTACCGGCAGAGGTAATTGCCTGGCGGTAGATATGGTCCATGACGTCACCGGCGGCAAACACACCTGGAACGCTGGTTTGGGTGGCATTACCATTGATACCGGACTGCACCTTGATATAACCATTCTCAAGGGCTAACTGACCATCAAAAATGGCGGTGTTCGGGCTATGGCCGATAGCCACGAATAACCCCATCACCTCCAGAGTTTCGATGTTGTCGGCATTTTGAGTATCCTGCAAACGCAGGCCGCTCACGCCCATCTCATCGCCTGTTACTTCTTCCAATGTGCGGTTGGTGTGCAGCACAATATTACCATTTGCCACTTTATCCATCAGGCGATTAATTAGAATTTTTTCAGCCCGGAAGCTATCGCGGCGGTGAATTAAGTGAACTTCAGAGGCGATATTAGACAGATAAAGCGCTTCCTCAACGGCGGTGTTACCCCCACCGATGACGGCCACTTTCTGGTTGCGATAGAAGAAACCGTCGCAGGTGGCACAGGCAGAAACCCCGCGTCCTTTAAAAGACTCTTCAGAAGGTAAACCTAAATAACGGGCGGAGGCACCGGTGGCAATAATCAGCGCATCACAGGTGTATTCGCCATCATCGCCTTTAAGGCGGAACGGACGGTTTTGCAAGTCTACTTCACTGATGTGGTCAAAGATGATTTCGGTTTCGAATTTAACCGCATGTTCATGCATACGCTCCATCAGCAACGGCCCGGTTAGTTCAGAAGGGTCGCCCGGCCAGTTTTCCACTTCTGTGGTAGTGGTTAACTGCCCACCTTTTTCCATCCCGGTAATCAAAACTGGTTTCAGATTGGCGCGTGCAGCGTAGACCGCCGCAGTATAGCCAGCGGGACCTGAGCCAAGAATAAGTAATTTACTGTGTTTAGCGGTGCCCATGAGATCCTCAATGTGCAGGTGATATTGCGAAGGATTGTAGGGAATTTGAAAGAGTAAAAAAAGGGTAGAGCAAAATTGTTAACGATTTGTATAATAGGCCCGGCCGATAATTATTCATTTCATGCGAAAACAGCGCATAACTATTTAGATGGCTTTAGTCAAAATGCCAGGTAATAAAATGACCAATAATCGAGATGCGTGACTATCTGTTGGCACGTTCTACTAAAATTCGATGTTTTACTTTGACAATCCCCTGCGCATTTGCGAAAACATCCTAGGAAGAAGATGGCAATAGAGGTGAGATAGATCACATCCTCATGCAAACCTTATGCAAATAGGCGGATTATTGAAATCTACGCATGGTGTGGACAGATGCCATACGTGATGTCAGTGGCTGCCTTAGGCAACGGGCTTCTCACGTACTTCCCGGGAACAGTAAGGTTTTCCGGGTATTGGCAGGATAAGGACGGTTTTAAGAGAGACAATAATAATGGTAGATAATAAGAAGCGCCCTGGCAAAGATTTGGACAGAATCGATCGCAATATCCTCAATGAGCTGCAAAAAGACGGGCGAATTTCGAACGTTGAGCTTTCTAAACGTGTGGGGCTTTCCCCAACGCCATGCCTGGAACGTGTGCGCCGCCTGGAGCGTCAAGGATTCATCCAAGGCTTTACCGCACTGCTGAACCCACATTACCTGGACGCTTCCCTGCTGGTTTTTGTTGAGATAACTCTGAATCGTGGTGCACCGGATGTGTTTGAACAATTTAACTCAGCCGTGCAAAAACTTGAAGAAATTCAAGAGTGTCATTTGGTTTCCGGTGATTTCGACTATCTG
>CBIFWW010000155.1:0-7447 GCA_966186435.1 uncultured Enterobacteriaceae bacterium | reverse complement strand
GTCTTTTCTTATCTGCCGACTTATTCGGGAATATAACGAGGTAATAATGTCTGAACTTATTGCAGAAGATAACGCCAGTAAAAAAGCGTTAGCCTTGGCTAAACAGGTGGCACAGTTTCATGTCCCGGTATTAATCCATGGGGAAACAGGAACCGGTAAAGAATGCATGGCAAAATATATTCATTCATTATCTTTCGAGCAGCCTGAAGCGGCACCTTATATAGGGGTTAACTGCGCGGCTATTCCGGAAACCATGCTGGAGTCCACCTTATTTGGCTATGAAAAAGGCGCGTTCACTGGCGCAACCTCGGCGGTGGCGGGCAAGCTGGAGCTGGCCAATAACGGCACCTTGCTGCTAGATGAAATCGGCGATATGCCGCTGGCGCTCCAGGCCAAACTATTGCGTGTCTTGCAGGAGCACAGCGTGGAACGCCTGGGCAGCAATAAAGCCATCGCTCTTAACTTCCGCCTCATTGCTTGTACCAACAAAAATCTTGAAGCGGAAGTGGCTGCGGGCCGCTTCCGTGAAGACCTTTACTACCGCCTGTCAGTGGTGCCGGTCACCCTCCCAGCCCTGCGCGATCGGCGTAACGACATTCTGCCCCTGGCCCAGGCTTTTCTCAGGAAATATGGCGAGCAACTGGGCCAGCATCTGATGCTCTCTCCCGATGCTCAAGAAGCCTTGTTGCGTTATAGCTGGCCGGGCAATGTGCGTCAGCTGGAGAACACCATCCAGCGCGGCATGATTTTACAGCGCGGTGGGGTGATTGAGCCGGAAAACCTCGGGCTGTCCCTGCCAGCGGCGTCTGCAAAACCTGTGGCCTCTCTGGCGACCACCGCGATTTGTGCCGATGCCGGGAGTCTGGGCCAGCACGGCCGCTTTGCCCAATATCAATACATTGCCGAACTGATGCGCCAATACCAGGGCAATAAAGCTCGTATTGCCCGGCTGCTGGGGATTACTCCCCGGGCGCTACGCTACCGGCTGGCGACCATGCGCAAAAACGGCATTGAAGTCTACCAATTCGGATAATCAGGAAGCCCTTATGACCTTTTCAACCTCTGCCATAACCCAGGCCAGTATTCAGTCTGACTTTCAACAAATGGCCCGTATTGCTAGTCATCATCCGATAAGTTCTTCCGCCCAGCCCGTGGCATTTTCTCAAGTGTTCCAGGGGGCGTTAGCCCAAGTGGACGGGGCGCAGCATCAGGCGGATGTGCGCCAAACCGCCGTAGATATGGGTAAAAGCGATGACCTGGCCGGGGCGATGTTAGCCAGCCAACAGGCGGCCTTAAGTTTCTCGGCTCTGGTGCAGGTGCGTAACAAACTGGCCACTGGCCTGAACGATATAATGAGCATGTCTATCTAATCCCATGAAACTAACGCTACCAGGTAAATTGCCCTCGCTTCCCGCCGGGGCGCTTCCTATTGTGGAAGGCAAAAAAAAATGGCTTACGATGGCCGGGGTGGCCCTACTGGTGACGGCAGCAATTACTGCTGTGATGTGGACCAGTAAGGGTAACTATGTGGCGCTGTACGGCAGCGAGCAGCACATGCCAGTGTCGCAGATTGTGACGGTGCTGGACGGGGAGACGCAGATTTACCGCATCGACCCGGACAGCGGCCAGATCCTGGTGCCCCCTGGTGATCTCTCCAAAGCGAGGATGTTACTGGCAGGGAAAGGCATCACGCCCCAAGGCCCGGAAGGCTATGGCCTAATGGATAAAGATGAAATGCTGGGAGCCAGCCAGTTCGTCCAGAACGTGCGTTACAAGCGCAGCCTGGAAGGGGAGTTGGCCGCCAGCATTATGTCCCTGGATGCGGTGGAAAACGCCCGGGTACAGCTGGCGATTAACGAAGACAGCGCCTTTGTGGTGAGCGATACCCCGGATAATAGCGCATCGGTGGTGCTGCAACTCCATTACGGCATGACGCTGAACCCGGAACAGGTTAACGCCATTGTTCATCTGGTGGCGGGCAGTATTCCCGGCCTGAAAGAGAATAAAGTTAGCGTGGTCGATCAATCGGGCAATCTGCTTACCGAGGATTTACAGGGCGATACTCAAGCCAGTGCGGCAACCCGCAAACACGATCGCATCCTGCATGATATTCAGGATAAAACCCGGGAAAGCATCGACAACATGCTGGCTTCACTGGTGGGCCGGGGCAACTACCGGGTGAGCGTGATGCCAGAGCTGGATCTCGACAATGTGGAAGAGACCCGGGAACGCTATGGCGATAAGCCGCGTCTGCACTCGGAACAGAGTAGTGAAGACAACACCAGCGATCAGTTGGCCTTGGGCATCCCCGGCTCCTTAAGTAACCGGCCACCCGCCGCCGCCGCTGCCAATCCCCCTTCAGACAGCGCCAAAGGCCCGCAAAGCCTGAATAGCCACCGGGAAAGCCACCGGGAGTACGACTATGACCGTAATGTGGAACATATTATCCATCCGGGTTTTGAAGTTAAACACTTGAATGTGGCGGTGGTACTTAATCGCGAAGCTGCGACGGTGAAGGGCTGGACCCCGGCGCAGATTACTGACGTCACCACCATGCTCAATAATGCCGCCGGGATTGATGCCAAGCGCGGTGACACCTTGTCTGTCACTTTGATGAACTTCACGGTGCCAGCGATCCCGCCGGTGGTGAAAATCCCATGGTGGAAAGACCGGGCGCTGTTCTCCTGGAGCGAACTGGTGGGGATGGCGGTACTGGCGTTGATGCTGCTGCTGATGGTGATCCCCCCGCTGGTGCAGCAATTTTCCCGCGAGCGCCAGAAGAAACTCGACTTCACCCTGGCCATGGCCATGAAAGAAGCAGAAGAAGGCGGCAGTGGCGAGAACGGCGACCGTAAATCTCTTAACCTGGCCTTCCCGGGTGATGACAGCCTGCCTTCGCCCAGCTCCGGCCTGGAAACCAAACTGGAGTTTCTGCAAAAGCTCGCCATCAGTGACACTGACCGGGTGGCTGAAGTGGTGCGCCAATGGATCACCAGTAACCAAAAGGTGAAAAGCGATGAGCAGTAATAGCTACCTTGAGCAGGCGGCAATCCTGCTATTAAGCCTCGGGGAAGAGGCGGCAGCCACGGTGATGAAGAAGCTTACTCGCGAGGAAGTCGTCCATATCAGCGAGCACATGGCGCGCCTTTCAGGGGTCAAAGTCAGCCAGGCACGTAGTGTCATTAACCACTTCCTTGATGAGTTCCGCGAGCAAAGTGGCATTAACGGAGCCTCCCGTAGCCTGCTGCAAGGCATTCTGAATAAAGCCCTCGGCAATGAGATCGCCAGCAGCGTGATCACCGGGATCTACGGGGATGAGATCCGCACCCGCATGGCCCGCTTGCAGTGGGTAGATCCGCGCCAGTTAGCGGCCCTGATTGCCGAAGAACACCTACAGCTACAGGCGGTATTCCTTGCCTTTCTGACGCCGGAACTCTCGGCGGAGGTGCTATCCCATCTCAACCCGGCGGCGCGCAATGAGGTGTTGTACCGCATCGCTCGCCTGAGCGACGTTAACCGTGATGTGGTGGACGAATTGGAGCGGCTGATCGACCGGGGTCTGTCAGTGCTATGTGAGCATGGCTCCAAGGTGCGCGGGATTAAACAGGCGGCGGATATCGTTAACCGTATTCAGGGCGACCAGCAGGCGATCCTTGCTGACCTTAAGCAGTTTGATGAAGAGGTACTAAACCAGTTGCAGGATGAAATGTACGACTTCTTCATCCTCGGCCGCCAGAGCGATGCGGTGCGCCAGCGTCTGCTGGAAGAGGTGCCGATGGAAGATTGGGCGGTGGCGCTGAAAGGCACCGATCCGCAGCTGCGTAAATCGATCTTCTCGGTGATGCCGAAACGCCAGGTCCAGCAAATGGAATCGATCACCAACCGAATGGGGCCTATCCCCGTCAGCCGGGTGGAACAGGTACGCCGCGAGATCATGTCGGTGGCTCGGGAGCTGGAGCAGGATGGCGACATCCAGCTGCAACTGTTTGCCGAGAAGACGGCAGAATAAGGAGCCAGCGTGGAAAAGTTACGTGGACGCTATCGATTACACCGTTTTCCCCCGCGCTTCCCGGCAGGGACACCACGGGTAAGCGGCGGGGCCGATTATCAGCAGCAATTGATGAATGGCTATCAGCAAGGACTGGAGCAGGGGCTGCGCCAGGGCCGGGAAGAGGGCTATGAGCAGGGTTATCAGGAAGGAAAAATGCTGGGCCATGCGGAAGGCCAGCGTGAAGGGTATACGGCAGGCAGCCTGGCCGGTCAGCAGCAGGCCAAAACCCAATTCGATGATGCCAGCGGCCCGCTGGACGCTCTGGGCCGCCAGCTCAATGACTATCTGGCTCACTTACAACAGAACCAGCGTAGCGATTTGCTGGCGCTGGTGGAGCGGGTAACCCGCCAGGTGATTCGTTGTGAGCTGGCGTTACAGCCCACGCAATTACTGGCGCTGGTGGAAGAGGCGGTATCGGCGATCCCTACGGCGCCGCAATCGCTTCAGGTGCTGCTCAACCCACAGGAATTTGAACGTATTAATGGCCTGGCCCCGGAAAAAGTCCGGGAATGGGGGCTGGTCCCCAGCGAGGAACTCAAGCCCGGCGAATGCCGGGTATTAACCGATACCTCTGAACTGGATATCGGCTGTGAGCAGCGGCTGGCCCAGTGCCTGACGCGGCTGAATGCCACCCTGGCCCCGGAGCGCGTTAATGAGTGATAACGCGTTAGTCGACAGCGCTCTTGATTCACTCAAGGCCATTCCATTGGCCCGGGTGGCCGGGCGGCTTACCCGTATGAATGGCCTATTGCTGGAGAGCGTCGGCTGCCCGTTAGCCACCGGGCAACTTTGCCAAGTAGAAAGCGCAGCCAACTATTTGATTGAGGCCCAGGCCGTGGGCTTCAACCGCGACGTCACCTACTTGATGCCCTTTAAGCAATCCGTGGGGTTGATGGCCGGGGCCAGAGTATTCCCCTGCCCGGAAGGCCAATCCATTAGCGTAGGCGAAAGCTGGCTGGGGCGGGTGGTCAACGGCATGGGGGAACCGATTGACGGTAAAGGCCGCCTTGGCGGCACCGCACCGCTCCCGGCTCAGCCCCCGGCCATCAATCCGTTGCGCCGCCGCCCGGTGGATAGCCCGCTGGATGTGGGGGTGCGCGCTATCAATGGCCTGCTCACCATCGGCAAAGGCCAGCGGGTAGGGCTAATGGCCGGGAGCGGGGTCGGGAAAAGCGTGTTGCTCGGGATGATTACCCGCCACACCAGCGCCCAAGTGGTTATCGTCGGGCTGATTGGCGAACGTGGGCGCGAGGTGAAAGAATTTCTCGACCACGCTCTAGGGGCGGAAGGGCTAGCGAAGTCCATTGTAGTGGCGGCCCCGGCGGATGAATCCCCGCTGATGCGCCTTAAGGCCACCGAACTGTGCCATACCCTGGCGGCCTGGTTCCGCGACCGGGGTTTTGATGTGCTGTTACTGGTGGATTCCCTCACCCGCTATGCCATGGCCCAGCGGGAAATCGCGCTATCGCTGGGGGAGCCACCGGCCACCAAAGGCTACCCACCCTCGGCTTTCGGCATCATCCCACGGCTGGTGGAAAGCGCCGGCAACAGCGAAAGTAGCGGCTCGATGACCGCCATCTATACGGTGCTGGCGGAAGGGGACGATCAGCAAGATCCGATCGTCGACTGCGCCCGAGCGGTGCTTGATGGCCATATTGTCCTGACCCGCCGGTTGGCAGAGGCCGGGCACTATCCGGCGATCGACATTGCCCAATCCATCAGCCGCTGTATGGCGCAGGTGACGCAGCCCGCCCATCAGCACAGCGCCCGGATGCTCAAGCAACATTACGCCAGCTATATGGATATTAAGCCGCTGATCCCGCTGGGGGGGTATGTGCCCGGGGCCGATCCGGCGGTCGATAAGGCAGTGCAGATGTATCCGCATATTGCCCGCTACTTATGCCAAGAGGTGAATGAATCTGCCGATCTGGCCCACTCACAGGCCCGGTTGACAGGGCTGTTCCCGGCCCGCAAATCCACTGTGGAGAGTGATCATGTCAGCAACCCATGAAACCCTCAGCCATTTAAAGCGGCTGCGGGATAATGCCCGCCAGCAGCAGGAGGTGGCGCTGGCGCGCCAAAAGCAGCAGTGCCAGCGGGTAGAAAACAACGTTAAGGCCCTCGGGCTATTACTGCAAAAAACCGATGTATCTACCCAGGCCAGCAGCCCCGCCGGGCTGGTCAATATTGCCGCCTACAAGGGCAGTTTGCGCCATATTCTCGACTGGCAGCAGGCGCAAAAAGCGCTGGCCGATGCCAAAGCCGGGCAGCTTCAGCTGGCGCTTAATCAGGCCCTGTGCCGGGGGAAAATTACCGATATGGCGCTGGAGGAAAACCAACTCAGCGAGCGGCAACAGGCAGAGCGGCAATCACAAAAGGCATTGGATGAAATCGCCAGCCAGTGTTGGCTGCGCCAGCATAGACAGCAGGGCCAGCCATGAAAACCGTGGTGACTTTTGGCACCTTCGACCTACTCCACATGGGCCATCTCTCGTTGCTGCAACGGGCCTCTATGCTGGGCGATAGGCTGGTGGTGGGGGTTTCTTCCGATGCCCTTAACCTGCGCAAAAAGGGGCGGCTTCCGGTCTACAGTGAACAGGCGCGGTTGGCGTTGGTTGGTAGCCTGAAAGGGGTGGATGAGGTGTTCCTTGAACATGCCCTTGAGTACAAAGCGGATTATTTATGCCAATACCACGCCGATATTTTAGTGATGGGGGACGACTGGCGCGGGCGCTTTAATCGCTTCCGCCACCTGTGTGAGGTGATTTACCTGCCGCGCACTCCGTCAGTATCGACCACGGCGATAATTGAGACTGTAGCCACCCGGCCAGATTTGGTTCTTCGTTAACTCCCCTGACGAAGCCACGGTGTCCCAGGGGACGATCCAGAATTGGTGGCGTCAGGGCATGATGGGCAGTGCCAACGCCCACGATGAAGGAATTAGAGCCTTTTCTGAAACCGATCAAACCGCTGATTTGCAGGCGATTACCATGCCGGTGTTGGTGATGTAGGGGGATGATGATCAGGTGGTGCCCTATAAGAATGTGGCGTTGTTGCAGGATAAGCTTTTGCCGAATAGTGAGTTGAAGATTTATGAGGGGTTTCCGCATGGGAGGCATATTAGTCATGCGGATGTGGTTAATGGGGGTGTGTTGGGGTTTGTATGTGGCTTTTGCATATGTTCGTTGTGTGCACTGGTTGCGTGCCTTAAAGCATTAGCTGGGCTTTTATGGGGCTTTAGTGAAAGGGTTCCGTTCCCGATGGCCGCTCGGATTTGCATATGTTTGTGGAGTGCAACGGGTTGCGTGCCTTAAAGCATCTCTTTTCTCTTAATGTTCCGTCACCCGGCCCGCGCAAGGGGCCACAATCGCCTGGCCCCTTGCATCCCGCGCTTGC
>CBIFWW010000154.1:0-7541 GCA_966186435.1 uncultured Enterobacteriaceae bacterium | reverse complement strand
GCAGAAATATTCGTTAAAAAACAATGCCGGTCACCTTAAGTGACCGGCATTAGGGTCTGGAGCCTGGCTTTATTATTTGCCCATTCCGCGGCGAGTATTTCCGGCTGGCCCCTCAGCATAACCACATCGTTAACCACCTGATTTACCCCATCCCGGATCCAGCCATGCCCTTCCTCGGCGTCCACCTGACCCGGATGATTGACGGCAGCGTCACCGTGGGGCCTAACGCCGTATTGGCCTTTAAGCGCGAAGGTTACCGCAAGCGGGATTTCTCTTTGTCGGACACCCTGGAGATTTTCGGCTCCTCCGGTATTCGCCGGGTGCTGCAAAACAATCTGCGATCCGGGCTGGGCGAAATAAAAAATTCCCTGTGCAAAAGTGGCTATCTCAAACTGGTGCAGAAATATTGCCCGAGCCTGACGCTGCAAGACCTCCAGCCCTATCCGGCAGGGGTTCGCGCCCAGGCGGTCTCCCCCGATGGCAAATTAATTGATGATTTTCTGTTTGTCACAACCGCCCGCACCATCCATACCTGTAATGCACCTTCTCCGGCGGCAACCTCGGCGATTCCGATTGGCGCACATATTGTCAGTAAGGTGCAGGCGCTTTTAGCCACTCAACACAACCCCGGACGCACGCTGCGTAGTGCCGGGGAAACCCAGACTTCACAGGCGGCCTTTAGCGGCCAGCCTCTTTAAGAAAGGAAGCCAACATGCAACTTAAAGACTCAACCCTGTTTCGCCAGCAAGCGCTGATTGACGGCAAATGGTGTGATGCGGATAACAAAGCAACCCTGGCGGTGACCAACCCGGCCAATGGTGAGCAACTGGGTACCGTGCCGAAAATGGGGGGTGAAGAAACCCACTGCGCCATTGATGCCGCCAACCGCGCCCTGCCCGCCTGGCGTGAGCTAACGGCCAAAGAACGTGCCAATATTTTGCGCCGCTGGTTCAACTTAATGATGGAGCACCAGGACGATCTGGCCCGCCTGATGACCCTGGAGCAAGGCAAGCCGCTGGCGGAAGCCATAGGTGAAATCAGCTATGCCGCCTCTTTTATTGAGTGGTTTGCCGAAGAAGGCAAACGCATCTACGGCGACACTATCCCCGGTCACCAGGCCGATAAACGCCTGATTGTGATCAAGCAGCCGATTGGCGTGACCGCCGCCATCACCCCGTGGAACTTCCCGGCGGCGATGATCACCCGTAAAGCTGGCCCGGCCCTGGCCGCGGGCTGCACTATGGTACTTAAACCTGCCAGCCAGACCCCGTATTCCGCCTTAGCGTTAGCGGAACTGGCGAACCGCGCCGGGATCCCTGCCGGGGTGTTTAACGTGGTTACCGGTTCGGCGGGTGAAGTGGGTAATGCCCTCACCAGCAACCCGCTGGTGCGCAAGCTCTCCTTTACTGGCTCGACAGAAATCGGCAGCCAGCTCATGGCCCAGTGCGCGAAAGACATCAAAAAAGTCTCCCTTGAACTGGGGGGCAATGCGCCGTTTATCGTGTTTGACGATGCCGATCTGGATAAAGCCGTGGAAGGTGCCCTGGCGTCTAAATTCCGTAATGCCGGGCAGACCTGCGTCTGTGCCAATCGTCTGTATGTGCAGGACGGGGTTTACGAGCGTTTTGCCGAGAAACTCCAACAGGCGGTGGCCGGGCTAAAACAGGGCGATGGTCTGGAATCCGGCGTCACCATGGGGCCACTGATCGATGAAAAAGCCATTGCCAAAGTGCAGGAGCACATCAGTGATGCGCTGGATAAAGGCGCCAAAGTGCTGACCGGCGGTAAACCTCACCAGTTGGGGGGCAATTTCTTCCAGCCGACCATTCTGGTGAACGTGCCTAATAATGCCAAAGTCGCCAAAGAAGAAACCTTCGGCCCACTGGCCCCGCTGTTCCGCTTTAAAGATGAAGCGGATGTGATCCACCAGGCCAATGACACCGAATTTGGCCTGGCCGCCTACTTCTACGCCCGTGATTTAGGCCGGGTGTTCCGGGTGGGTGAAGCGCTGGAATACGGGATTGTCGGCATCAACACCGGCATCATCTCCAATGAAGTGGCCCCCTTCGGCGGGATCAAATCCTCCGGCCTGGGCCGCGAAGGATCTAAGTACGGCATCGAGGACTATCTCGAAATCAAATACCTGTGTATCGGCCTTTAATTTTAACTGGAGAGCACCTGATGAGCACCAATGACCAACTAATGCAGCGCCGTATTAATGCCGTGCCTCGTGGCGTGGGCCAGATCCACCCTATCTTTGCCGAGCGTGCGGAGAACTGCCGGGTATGGGACGTTGAAGGCCGTGAATATCTGGATTTCGCCGGGGGGATCGCGGTGCTGAATACCGGGCACCTGCACCCGCAGATTGTGAGCGCGGTGGAAGCCCAGCTCAAAAAACTCTCCCACACCTGCTTCCAGGTACTGGCCTACGAGCCTTACCTGGAGCTGTGTGAAATCATGAATAAAAAAGTCCCGGGGGATTTTGCCAAGAAAACCCTGCTGGTGACCACCGGCTCTGAAGCGGTTGAAAACGCAGTAAAAATCGCTCGCGCCGCCACCAAACGCAGCGGCACCATCGCCTTTAGTGGGGCCTATCATGGCCGCACCCACTACACCCTGGCGCTGACCGGTAAAGTTAACCCGTACTCCGCAGGCATGGGGCTGATGCCGGGCCATGTGTTCCGCGCCCAGTATCCTTGCGCCCTGCACGGGGTGAGTGATGACGATGCCGTTGCCAGCATCGAGCGCATCTTTAAAAACGACGCCGCCCCGGAAGACATCGCCGCCATCGTGATTGAACCGGTGCAGGGCGAAGGCGGCTTCTACTCCGCTTCTCCGGCCTTTATGAAACGCCTGCGCTCACTGTGCGACCAGCACGGCATTATGCTGATTGCCGATGAAGTTCAGAGCGGCGCGGGCCGTACCGGCACCCTATTTGCCATGGAGCAAATGGGCGTGGCGGCGGATCTCACCACCTTCGCCAAGTCTATTGCCGGGGGCTTCCCGCTGGCCGGTGTCACGGGCCGGGCTGAGGTGATGGATGCAGTTGCGCCCGGTGGCCTGGGCGGCACCTATGCCGGTAACCCTATCGCCTGTGCGGCGGCCCTGGCGGTGCTGAAGATCTTCGAGCAGGAAAACCTGCTGCAAAAAGCTAACCAGCTGGGCAAGACCCTGAAAGATGGCCTGTTGGAAATCGCTGAAAACCACCGTGAAATTGGCGATGTGCGTGGCCTGGGGGCGATGATTGCCATCGAGCTGTTTGAAGACGGCGATGTGCATAAGCCCGATGCCAAACTGACGGCGGAAATCGTCACCCGCGCCCGTGACAAAGGCTTGATCCTGCTCTACTGCGGGCCTTACTACAACGTGCTGCGCATTCTGGTGCCGCTGACTATCGAGCCAGCCCAGATCCGCCAGGGGCTGGATATCATCCAGCAATGCTTTGATGAGGCGAAACCGCGCTGACATGGTAAGCATTGGCGACACTGGTTACGAAGGAATGATAACGATGCAGTAACTATCTCACTACAACGCGCCCCCGACGCGGGAATGTCGGGGTGCTCTCCCAAGTGCAGCATAAATAATCGTAGAACCACACTTTCGATAGGGTGATTGAATGGGTATTCCGTCGAAATCCGACGCCTTAGGGGGCGGGCTGAAATCACGCCACGTCACCATGCTTTCTATTGCAGGGGTTATTAGGGCAAGTCTGTTTGTTGGGTCCAGCGTGGCCATAGCCCTGGATCTAACCGGTAGTGACCTACATAACTACGGAGAATTTGAATTCTGGCTGGCTGTGTGCAAAGCGATCGCCATTCTGGCGTTTATTGCAGCGGGTACGGTGGCGATTAGCGGTTTTTATCCCGGTGCGTCGGTGAGCGGGATCTTGCCCATCTGGAACCACTGCGAGTTTATGTCGAACGGCCTTGGGGCGGTGCTAAGCGCCATGCAGGATCAGTTGTTTTAGAAATAAGGAGTCACTTATGACCGCCATTACCCAACCGACGGCCATCGACGGCTACCGCTGGCTGAAGAACGATATCATCCGTGGCGTTTACCTGCCCGATGAAAAACTGCGGATGAGCCTGCTCACGTCCCGCTATCAGTTGGGCGTCGGCCCATTGCGGGAGGCCCTCTCCCATCTGGTGGCAGAGCAACTGGTGACGGTGGTTAATCAAAAGGGTTATCGGGTGGCGCCCATGTCCGAGGTAGAGCTGCTGGATATCTTTGATGCCCGGGCCAATATGGAAGCCATGCTGGTGGGGTTGGCCATCGAGCGCGGCGATGACGCCTGGGAGGCTGATATCCTGGCCCGCGCCCATATGCTGAATAAACTGGAGGCCGATGGCGCCAGCGAGCAACTGTTGGATGAGTGGGACCAGCGTCATCAGGCGTTCCATAGCGCCATTGTAGCGGGGTGTGGCTCCCATTATTTATTGCAAATGCGCCAGCGGTTGTTCGATCTCGCCGCCCGTTATCGTTTTATCTGGCTGCGGGAGACAGTATTGTCGGTGGAGATGCTCGAAGATAAGCATCAGCAGCATGATGTATTAATGCAGGCAATTCTTGAACGCGATATCAATCGTGCCAGTGAATTAATGCGCCAACATCTGCTCACCCCTATTCCGATAATTCAGCAGGCGATGCAGGGGAAGTTGGGGATGTAAACTTCTGATTTTCAATTATTACCTGATCTTGTAACGGCTATTTAATTATAAATAATGTGAGCAGAGAGGGGGTTTATCGAAGTTATTACAGGTAAAGTTCCCTCCATGCTCATATTATGTTTTTAAATTATAACCTGAGCAAATGTTTTTTAAATATCGCAAGGTGCGATTGTATAAAAAATGGAGATGTATGGATACAGTTGAGGAGTTAAATGGAACTTACTTCTATTCAGGAAAATCAAATTTGACTGCGGCTGAGCTTTTTTTTGTGATTTTTTGTGAGAACACAGCTAGCCAATTGGGCGTTGGATTATCTGAATTTGGTGCGGTTATTGCTATTGTTTCAGGAAGAAATAATCTGGATACACGGGCTAAATTTGCTAATGCCACTAAAGGTACCTCCTATGCTTCTAAAGGTGCCAGGGCATTATTCGGTAAAACCAAATTTCCATTTGGTATTGCATTACCCACGTGGCTTGGCGGTTACACCCCCTGGACCGCCAGACGGGTCATGGTTCGTAATATTGCTCCATTTGTAGGTCGCTCTATCCCATTGATTGGCATAATAATTCTCGCTTCTGATGTAACTCAAATTACCTACCGCTCTATACGGGATTACAACGCCATTTCACGGGAGAACGATAAGTTATGGTAGGTGATCTTGAACAGCGAATTTATGCATTAGTACAGCCCTATGCAGGTTACTATCTTTTCAACTTAAAAAAAGTTGAATTAACACCTGAAACCGATCTTGATACAGACTTGGGTATCGATGAACTTGAAGCTGAAGATATGATGAATGATTTTTTTATTATATTCAGTGTTGAACGCTGTGATTTTAGGATAGAAACTTATTTTCCAACTCAGCCCTTTTCATGGAATCCACTTAAAAAAAACCAGCCGATTGCTGTGCGTGACTTTACAATCGGCATGTTGATTGAATCAGCTAAAGCTGGGCGCTGGTTATACGACTAAACAAAAGCAAGGAGCGACTAAATGGCAGTGCCAGTACACTTATTTCTAACTGATGACGGCGGTGCAGTTATTCAGGGAGCATGTGACGTGAAAGATCGCGAAGGTAGTATAGAGCTGAGAGGATTGCAGCACAGCGTATCTTTACCAACTGACCTAATGTAATAGTCAGGGCTGGTATCACCGCCGCAGCTTCAGCGGCAAACTGGCCGGGCTGTTTGAGGGGGTTGAACGGTTTAAGCTGATAACCTGGCCCGAACAACACCTCCACATCCTTGTGCGACAGGTGCATATAGCGAATAGAGATCCCTTCCGGGATCTCCCCACCTTGAGCCTGTAGCAATGCACCAACATCTTCTCACCCCTATTCCGATAATTCAGCAGGCGATGGCGGGAAAATTGCCGGCCAGGACTTGATCTGCCTTACGGTATTTAGTGTTGATCATATGATATAGGTGAAAAACTTTCATTGAATCTCGTGTTTCCATTTACTTTCAATAATGTTTTATCAATCTTCGATTGCTGCTGAATGTAAAGAGAGTCAGTAAAGTTATTCTTTATTCCCAGGAGTCTACATGTAAATGCGTATCCTTCGTAACTACCCTGTCCCTTACCCTTTTCGAAAATTTTAGGAGCCCTTATAACTTTACCGTGCATACTATTGATGGAAAAGAAATTGACAGAAGGTGATGGTACATCACTTTCATCTATCATTTTGAATTTGGGTAGATGCATATCAAAAAAGCGTTTGTGCTCGTTAACACATTTAATATAGTTAACTTTATGCTGTGGATCTTTGATTAACAGTTGGTTGATTGAACTGAACCCCGTATGTTCAAATGGCCCTTTTACGGGATCAAATAGATTCAATGTTATATCTATCTTCCTATCAGCAGGAAGGTTATCAATTAGATCTGTCAATTCCTTTCTAGATTTCCCTTGTATGGATTTCGGGATCATCATTTTTGCAGCATCTTTGTCATTAAACGCTTGAACGAGAATGTTATTAACTAATATTGCCTCGCAAGCCCCCCGGCTGTGGCCAGTCAAAACAACGTGACCGCATTTATCATCTGAGACTTGTTTCAAAACATGTCCCAATCCCTGAGCAACATTTCGATCAAATTTTTCACCGGTATATTTACTCGGGCCATCAATGACTAAGCACTTGTCAGCTCCAACTTGGTTTTGATGATGGAAAAAAGCATGATAATCCTTTAGTTGACCTTTTTCACCTGAATCACCTGAGCCTAACATGTTTATATATATAGGTCTGTTTTTTGCAATATTTTCGTTCCGTTCACCTATAATTGAAAAATTATCCAAGATACAATCTAAGTAATTTTTCGACTGATTATCAATCCCTTGGCTTATATTGAATTCCTTACAGGTATCCTTTATTTCCCGCAGATGTTGCAATTGGCTCTCGTCAACACCCCCTTGCTCATATGAGGATAAATTTCCATCAAAGGTTTTTATTTGTATATTTTCTGAGGATTCAGGATAGAGCGCCCTCAATAAAAGACGGACTTCTCCTTTAAAATTAAAATCAAGCTCTAACTTTAGTTTCCCGGGGGCAACATTAATTTTACCCAAAGATTCAGTTAATTCTTTCATCGCCTCCTTACCACCATCAGAAGCGCTAAAAATATTAACAGCATTTAAAAATAAACAGGCAATGTCACTTTTTGACGTCAAAGTGTCATTCGCCTTTATTTTAGAAATGAAATTTTTTTCATTAGCTGATGTATATCGCTCATTATGATCCCAGGGGTTTATTTCAAATTTATTTCGGATGTTTTCTTCCGCCCACGCGGCTTTTTCATAACAACGAGCTTCCTGTTTTCTAAAATGGTCAGACATTGCCTTGTTAAGGGGGGCAGCTGCTTTTTCCTTATATTC
>CBIFWW010000153.1:0-7546 GCA_966186435.1 uncultured Enterobacteriaceae bacterium | reverse complement strand
ATATTTCGTTGCAACGGTCGAGATGATGCAAGTAGGCACGTGAATAATTGCGACATGTATAGCAATCACATTCACTATCCAGCGGTGAAGTGTCGCTTTTATGCTTAGCATTGCGGATTTTTACCACACCGTCGGTCACAAACAGATGGCCGTTACGGGCATTACGGGTTGGCATCACGCAGTCGAACATGTCAATACCGCGACGAACGCCTTCCACTAAATCTTCCGGTTTGCCCACGCCCATCAGGTAACGCGGTTTATCGGCCGGGATCTGCGGGCATACATGCTCCAGGATGCGGTGCATATCTTCCTTTGGCTCGCCTACTGCCAGGCCGCCGACAGCGTAGCCATCAAAGCCGATATTCACCAGGCCTTTCACAGAGATATCTCGTAAATCTTCGTAAACGCTACCCTGAATAATCCCGAACAACGCATTTTTGTTACCCAGGCCATCAAAGCGGTCACGGCTACGCTGCGCCCAGCGCAGGGACATCTCCATTGAACGCTTGGCGTAATCCCAGTCAGCCGGGTACGGGGTGCATTCGTCGAAGATCATCACGATGTCAGAACCGAGATCGTACTGAATTTCCATGGATTTTTCAGGATCGAGGAAGATCGGATCGCCGTTGATAGGGTTACGGAAGTGCACACCCTGCTCGGTGATTTTACGCATCGCGCCCAGGCTGAACACCTGGAAGCCGCCGGAATCGGTAAGGATTGGGCCTTTCCACTGCATAAAGTCGTGCAGGTCACCGTGGAGTTTCATGATTTCCTGACCCGGGCGCAGCCACAGGTGGAAGGTGTTACCCAGCAGGATTTGCGCCCCGGTATCAGCGACTTCTTCCGGCGTCATACCCTTTACGGTGCCGTAGGTACCTACAGGCATAAAGGCAGGGGTTTCTACTACGCCACGGTCAAACACCAGGCGGCCACGGCGCGCGCGACCGTCGGTCGTGTCTAATTCAAATTTCATTCAATTTCCTGTGCCAGAGAAACAGTCTGGCGCTTCAAGCTTAGGGCGAGACTATCCCACCCTATAATGGGTTAAGGCCGTTCGTTTATCGCATCCGGGTTGCAGGTGATATACATCGCATCCCCGTAACTAAAGAAGCGGTATTCCGCTTTCACGGCCTCGTGATAGGCGTGCATTGTATGACGATATCCGGCAAAAGCCGATACCAACATAATTAATGTGGATTCAGGCAGATGGAAGTTGGTCACCAACGCATCAATAACCTGGTACTTATAGCCCGGATAGATAAAGATTTGGGTATCGCCAAAGAAGGGTTCGATAATAGCGTTCTTTGCCGCCTGGGCCGCGCTCTCCAGGGAGCGAACAGAAGTGGTGCCCACGGCAATCACTTTGTTGCCACGGGCTTTGGCCGCCAGCACCGCATCAACCACATCCTGCGGCACTTCAGCATATTCGGAGTGCATCACGTGCTCTTCAATGCTTTCTACCCGCACGGGCTGGAAGGTCCCCGCCCCTACGTGAAGGGTGACAAAGGCCAGATTAATACCTTTGTTGCGCAGCTTTTCCAGCAGCGGTTCATCAAAGTGTAAGCCCGCGGTGGGCGCCGCTACAGCACCGGGCTTTTCACTGTAAACGGTTTGATAAAGCTCGCGGTCGGCATCTTCATCAGGGCGATCAATATAAGGTGGCAGCGGCATATGACCAATCTGGTTTAGAATATCCAGAACGCTGCGCTCGTCATCGAAGGCTACTTCAAATAGGGTATTGT
The DNA here is from genome assembly GCA_966186435.1 of uncultured Enterobacteriaceae bacterium. Taxonomy (GTDB): domain Bacteria; phylum Pseudomonadota; class Gammaproteobacteria; order Enterobacterales; family Enterobacteriaceae; genus CBIFWW01. The sequence goes on along the minus strand of CBIFWW010000153.1, from coordinate 5,804 downwards.
GACGGGCCACCATAGTGGCTTTGACGCTTTCATCATCACCCAACAGTAGCTCGGCACCAGGCTTGGGTGCTTTTGATGCACGGATATGGGCCAGAATACGTTTGTCGTCGAGCATGCGCTCAACCAGCACTTCGATCTTGCCGCCGCTGGCTTTACGGCCAAACAAACGGGCCGGGATCACCCGGGTGTTGTTGAACACTAACAGATCGCCGGGGTTGAGCTTATCGAGCAGATCGGTGAAAGTGCCATGCGTTAATGCGCCGGATGGGCCATCCAGGGACAATAAGCGGCAGGCGCTGCGTTCCGCCTGGGGATAATGGGCAATCAGGGATTCCGGGAGTTCAAATGAAAAATCGGCAAGGCGCATGGCTATTCACTATGACTTAAAAACAGGCGGCTTAGTCTAGTGCCGGGGCGCTTTCCCTGCAACCAATAAGCCACTTTTACACTTCCTTTGCGATCCTAAAAAGGCCGTTATGAATTTTCTCGCCCATTTACATCTGGCCCACTTGGCTCAAAGCTCGCTTTTGGGCAACATTCTGGCGGATTTTGTGCGTGGCAACCCGGAAGCTGATTGGCAGCCCGAAGTGGTATCGGGCATTTACATGCACCGGCGTATCGATGTGATGACAGATAATCTGCCGGAAGTCACCACTGCCAAAACCTGGTTCCGCCCGGAAACCCGCCGGGTATCCCCCATCACCCTGGATGTGATGTGGGATCACTTTCTTTCGCGGCATTGGTCTACGCTCTCCCCAGAAATGGCGCTGGCGGATTTTGTCGCCCTGGCCCAGTCGCAAATCGTCCCTGCCCTGCCGGATACGCCCGCCCGGTTTATCACGTTGAATAATCATATGTGGGCTGAACGCTGGCTGGAGCGTTACCAGGATATGGGCTTTATTAATAATGTGCTGAACGGGATGGCAAGCCGCCGCCCGCGTCTGGATGCCCTGCGGGACTCCTGGGCTGATCTGGATAACCATTATGACGAACTTGAACAGCTTTTCTGGCAGTTTTACCCGCAGATGATCACTCTGGCCCAGAATAAAACTTTATAGATGGCTGGGTGCCTTAATCTCACTTTATGAATAAAGCTATAAAAAAACAAATTAATATAGATAGTTACCATTCCATAGGTGAAACCTATCTGATTGATTGGTAAGCCACCCTTGAGCATCTCTTAAGGAAATCCTTATACTGCACGCTGATTTTTACCTCCCTTTTAAATTCGAATCTAGGAGATACCATGGTTCTGGTTACTCGTCAGGCTCCGGACTTTACTGCAGCAGCAGTCCTCGGCAGCGGTGAAATTGTTGAGAAATTCAATTTCAAAAAGCACACCAGCGGCAAACCTACCGTACTGTTCTTCTGGCCGATGGATTTTACCTTCGTATGCCCGTCTGAACTGATTGCATTCGACCGCCGTTACGAAGAATTCCAGAAACGCGGCGTAGAGGTGGTTGGCGTTTCTTTTGACTCTGAATTTGTTCACAACGCCTGGCGTAAAACCCCAGTGGACAAAGGCGGCATCGGCGAAGTGAAATACGCCATGGTTGCTGACGTTAAACGTGAAATTCAGAAAGCTTACGGTATCGAACACCCGGACGAAGGCGTGGCGCTGCGTGGCTCCTTCCTGATCGACAAAGACGGTGTGGTTCGCCACCAGGTAGTTAACGATCTGCCGCTGGGCCGTAACATCGACGAAATGATCCGTATGGTTGATGCCCTGCAATTCCACGAACAGCACGGTGAAGTGTGCCCGGCTCAGTGGGAAAAAGGCAAAGAAGGCATGAACCCTTCCCCGGATGGCGTGGCTAAATTCCTGAGCGAAAACTTCGCTAAGCTGTAATTTAAGCGCAATGCAAAAAACCGCCACGGCGGTTTTTTTTATATCTGGTAGTTATCAGTCATGATCTTCAGGCGAAAAAAACCGCGCCAGTAAGCGCGGTTTCGATACGGTGACTTCAGCTTAGAAGGAGAAGCAAGAGCAGCCTAAGGCACCCCAGAAAGCATTATCGTCCGATACCGGTACATTTGCCTGGCGTGCAATGTCATGGCTGTGGCCGTGAACGTTACAGCTACCACAGCACTGGTGTACCTGGGCCAGCATACCTACCTTGGCCACGGCAGGCGGGGCTGAGCGATAATGTCCCGGCACTTTCACCACTGGTGACCAGTCTGGCACCACAGGAATGGATGGCGGCGCCAGTGGGCTAAAGGTACTGGTAGCATACACCACTTTACCGTCAACCAAGGTCATCACGGATTCGATGCCTTTGATCTCTTCTTCCGGCACGCTGAAGAAGTCCTTGGAGAGCACCACCAGATCGGCCAGTTGGCCGGCCTGAATGCGGCCTTTTTTACCCTGTTCAGTGGAGAACCAGGAACTCCCGGCAGTCCACAGTTCCAGGGCAACATCCCGTGGCAGACGGTTGTCGTCGTCATACATTTTCAGCCCGCCTACAGTCCGGCCAGACACCAGCCAGTACAGCGCAGTCCACGGGTTGTAGCTGGCTACACGCGTGGCATCAGTACCCAGGCCAACCGGCACGCCTATTTCGAGCATTTTAGCCACTGGCGGGGTGTGTTTTACCGCATCAGCGCCGTAGCGATCGACGAAGTATTCCCCCTGGAAGGCCATACGGTGCTGTACTGCGATCCCTCCGCCCAGTGCTTTCACCCGCTCAATATTCTGTTCGGTAATGGTTTCTGCGTGGTCGAAGAACCAATGCAGGCCGTTGAACGGAATATCACGGTTTACTTTCTCGAATACATCCAGCATCCGGCTGATGGAGTGGTTATAGGTGGCATGGAGGCGGAACGGCCAGCGGTGTTCCACCAAGTGGCGCACTACGCGTTCCAACTCATCTTCCATCCCCTCCGGCAGATCAGGCCGCGGTTGCAGGAAGTCTTCAAAGTCTGCCGCTGAGAACACCAGCATTTCCCCGGCCCCGTTGGCGCGATAGAAATCTGTGCCCTGGCCCGGTTTAAGCATGTCGGTCCATTTTTCGAAATCTTCCACTTCCTGTTTTGGCCGTTGGGTGAACAGGTTATAGGCGATACGCACCGTCATTTGATTTTTGCGGTGCAGTTGCTCGATGATTTCGTAATCTTCCGGGTAGTTTTGGAATCCACCCCCGGCATCAATGGCGCTGGTCAGGCCGAGGCGGTTTAACTCACGCATAAACTGACGGGTAGAGTTGACCTGCATCTCTAATGGCAGCTTCGGCCCTTTCGCCAGCGTGGAGTAAAGGATCATGGCATTCGGTTTGGCGATCAGCATCCCGGTCGGGTTGCCTTTGGCATCGCGCACGATCTCACCGCCCACCGGGTTTGGCGTATCTTTGGTGTAACCCACCGCTTTCAGCGCCGCACGGTTGAGCAGCGCCCGGTCGTACAAGTGCAGTACAAATACCGGGGTATCCGGGGCCGCCTCATTCAATTCTTCGGTGGTCGGCATGCGGCGTTCAGCGAACTGGAATTCAGACCAGCCGCCCACCACGCGCACCCACTGCGGGGACGGCGTGCGGGCCGCTTGTTCACGCAGCATTCGCAGGGCATCGGCCAGAGAGGGTACCCCTTCCCAACGCAATTCAAGGTTGTAGTTCAGGCCACCGCGGATTAAGTGCAGGTGGGAATCATTGAGGCCCGGGATCATGGTGTGGCCTTTCAGATCCACCACCTGAGTACCTTCCCCGGCCAAACTCATCACATAAGATTCCTGGCCGACTGCCAGGATTTTGCCATCTTTGATAGCCACCGCCTGTGCCAGCGGGTTTTCCCGATCCAGGGTGTGGAGCTTCCCGTTGGTCAGGATCAGTGAAGCATGCTCAGACATGTTTTTTTCCTCAATACCGGCGTTATTTTTTCAGCCACTTGGCGAACAGGCGGGTGACGATCGGCATCCATAGCCAGACCACCAGAGCGACCACGCAGGCATCATTAATAAAGTGCAGCAGAAATGTGCCTTTCAAAGAAGGGAGCACCATCCCGGTTATCCACGGCACCAGATTGGTGCTCGGGAAGATAACCAAAAGTGTTATCAGGAACTGCTTCCACTGGGGTGGCTGGCGCACCTGGGGTAACGGAGGGGTGAACCAAAACGCCGCCTCGGTGCGGACTTCCGTGTGGTCCCCTTCTGAGAGCAGCGGCGCAATTTCATTTACCAGCTGCTGACGCTGTTCCGACTGGGTCCAGGCATAAAGATTGTCCAGCGAGTCAAAACGAATAACCACATTCCAGGTATTTTGGCCTGCCACCGGGCGGATAACATTGGCCCCCATATGACCAGGGAAGGTTGCCGCAATTGGCATAATTTTCTCCAGCCAGACTTCGTATGCCGTTGCCTGCTCTGGTGAAAGGACGTGAGTAATGACCAGCGTAACCGGTTTGCTTTGCGCCATACTTGGCATCCTAAAGGGGAAATAAAAAAGGCGGGACATGGCCCGCCACTCGAGACGAAACTTAAGCTTTGCGCTCAGGTGCGCCGTGTACCATGGTGTACGCGTAATCCACGCCCATACCGTAGGCACCACTGTGTTCACGAACCAGATCCATCACGGCATCGTAGGTTTCTTTGCGTGACCAATCCCGTTGGTACTCAAGCAGCACTTGCTGCCAGGTCACAGGTACAGCACCAGCCTGTACCATACGGTCAATGGAACGTTCGTGAGCATCGACGGAAGTCCCGCCAGAAGTATCGGTAACCACGTAAACTTCGAAGCCTTCTCCCAGTGCCATCAGGGCCGGGAAGGTTAGGCAAACTTCAGTCCACAGCGCAGAAATAATCAGTTTTTTGCGCCCAGTGGCTTTTACTGCTTCCACAAAGGCTTTATCTTCCCAAGAGTTCATAGAAGTACGTTCGATAGGTTTAACATCTGGGTGAACGGCTAGCAATTCCGGCCAGATATAACCACTAAAGCTCTTAGTTTCTACCGAGGTATAAATAGTCGGCACGTTGAAGATTTTGCCAGCCTTAGCTAATGCCACGGTATTATTTTTGAGGGTCTGACGGTCAATATTGGCTACGCCGAAAGACATCTGAGGCTGGTGATCGATAAAAATTAACACAGAATTTTCCGGATCGATAAGTTCCTGCATGGACATAATAACACCTCAAATTTCAATTGCTTGTGTATGTAAAAATTCTATTTGCCGTTAGCGATTAAGATATTAAATCACAAGTTAAAAACGGCATAATCAGATTTTTCTAACAAGTTATTAAATATATTTTTGGTGACTAATAAAAACTAATTCGAGTTAAAAAAGGTATTTAACCTGCGTAATCAATCAATTAATTAGCCTCCTTTAGATTTATTTCTAAAACTTAAACAGCACCTTGCTAAATTATTTACACGATAACTAAAAGCATAACAATAATATTGCCGATTGATTAAATCTATTTTATTTCTTTGCGATTAAAGATTTCTCAGATTTAATAAAGCTCCAAAATTGTGTTTAAGGATTTGAACCATGAAAAAACTTACATTTACCACTGCGCTATTAGTTGGACTGTTTGCCGCTCAGGCTCAGGCGACGCAAACCTGTGCCGATAAGCAAGCCGAGATCCAACGCCAGCTGGACTACGCCCATGCCCATAACAATTCCCGGCAGGCCGCCGGGCTGGAGACAGCATTAGCAAACAGTAAAGACTCGTGTACTGAAGCTGGTTTGGCCCAAGAGAAGGCGCGGGATATCGAATAAAAACAGCAAAAGGTAGAGGAGCGCCGGGAAGCGCTGCCTGAAGCCCAATCCAGCGGCAAAGCCGATAAGATTGAGAAAAAGCAGCACAAACTGGATGAAGC
>CBIFWW010000152.1:0-7737 GCA_966186435.1 uncultured Enterobacteriaceae bacterium | reverse complement strand
AAAGTATAGTTAAAAAGTTCCCTGACTTTTACACGTTGTTACATCTATGCGGATGTATGAAACATATAAAAAGTTTTAGTATCATAATCGTGTTGGATTATTGTAATGATGTTTTACACAATGAACTCGCCGACTGGTTAAGAGGGTTAACCAGTAAGCAGTGGCTAAAAATAAAGCATATAACAGAGGGTTAATAAGATGAAACTCAAAGCACTATCCCTGCTGGTTCCAGCATTACTGGTAGCTGGCACCGCATCTGCGGCTGAAATTTATAACAAAGACGGCAACAAATTAGATCTGTACGGTAAAGTAGATGGCCTGCATTATTTCTCTGATGACAAAAGCGCTGACGGTGACCAGACTTACCTGCGTTTCGGCTTCAAGGGTGAAACCCAGGTAAACGACCAGATCACCGGTTACGGCCAGTGGGAATACAACGTTCAGGCGAACAACACTGAATCCAGCAGCGACCAAGCCTGGACCCGTGTAGCCTTTGCCGGTGTGAAATTCAACGATGCTGGTTCCTTCGACTACGGCCGTAACTACGGCGTAGTTTACGACGTAACGTCCTGGACCGATGTCCTGCCAGAATTCGGTGGTGATACCTACGGTTCTGATAACTTCATGCAGCAGCGTGCTAACGGCCTGGCGACCTACCGTAATACCGACTTCTTCGGTCTGGTTGATGGCCTGAACTTTGCTCTGCAATACCAAGGTAAAAACGGCAGCGTCAGCGGCGAAGGTTCTACAGCCAACGGCCGTGGCGTAACCAAACAAAACGGTGACGGCGTCGGTGGCTCCCTGACCTACGATCTGGGCGAAGGCTTTGCACTGGGTGGTGCGGTGACTTCTTCCAAGCGTACTTCAGAGCAAAACGAAGCACAGTACCTGGGTAACGGCGACCGCGCTGACACCTACACCGGTGGCGTGAAATATGATGCCAACAACGTTTACCTGGCAGCGCAGTACACCCAGACTTACAACGCGACTCGCTTCTCTGGCGACGAGGTCACTGGCTTTGCTAACAAAGCACAGAACTTTGAAGTGGTGGCACAGTACCAATTCGACTTCGGTCTGCGTCCATCCGTGGCTTACCTGCAATCTAAAGGTAAGGACATCGAAGGTTACGGCGACCAGGATCTGCTGAAATATGTTGATGTGGGCGCGACTTACTACTTCAACAAAAACATGTCCACCTACGTTGACTACAAAATCAACCTGGTCGACGATAACGACTTCACCCGCGCTGCCGGTATCGGCACCGATGATATCGTAGCACTGGGCCTGGTTTACCAGTTCTAAGTTCGCTATATCGTAATCAAGGGGCAATATAGCCCCTTTTTTACAACCCGCGCCTCAACCACAGCCATACTCTCCCCCATTCAATTCCCTTTTGGTGTACCCTGTCGGTCGCTAATTTCAGGGAACAGAAAATGAACCGTTTATTCTTTGGCACGCTGCTGGCGGGCCTGATGCTGCTGGCCGGTTGCGATAACCCGGCTAAAACTAATGCTGCCGAAGCCATAGTGCTGGAAGGCAAAACCATGGGCACCTACTGGCGTGCTAGCCTGGCAGGCGTTGATGCTAACCGGGCGGCGGCGCTGAAGGTAGCCATCCAGACCCAGCTTGATGGCGACGACCAATTGCTTTCCACCTGGAAGGCGGATTCCAGCTTATCCCGCTTTAACCAATCCACCAGCACTGCCCCGTGGCCGGTGACTGAAGCCATGAGTGATATTGTTACTGAGGCCCTGCGTATCGGTGCCAAAACCGATGGCGCTATGGATATTACCGTAGGCCCGCTGGTGAATTTATGGGGCTTTGGCCCGGATAAACAGCCGGTGAAAATCCCCAGCCAACAACAAATTGATGCTGCCCGCGCCCGCACCGGGTTAAACCATCTGAAGGTAGTCAATACCAGCGGTCAGCAATGGCTGCAAAAAGATTTACCCCATATGTATGTGGATCTCTCCACCCTTGGTGAAGGCTATGCCGCCGATCATTTGGCGCGCCTGATGGAGCAGCAGGGAATCGGCCGCTACCTGGTTTCTGTTGGTGGGGCGGTGGTCACCCGAGGACTCAATGCGGAAGATCGCCCATGGCGGGTGGCGATCCAAAAGCCCACTGACCAGGAAAACGCCGTTCAGGCGGTGGTGGATCTCAACGGCCATGGGATCAGTACCTCGGGTAGCTATCGCAATTACTATGAGCTGGATGGGCAACGTATTTCCCACGTGATCGACCCGGCCACGGGCCGCCCGATTACCCATAAACTGGTTTCTGCCACGGTGATCGCGCCCACGGCCCTGGAAGCCGATGGCTGGGATACCGGCCTAATGGTGTTGGGCACCGAGAGAGCCAAACAGGTGGCGCTGGAGCAAAAGCTGGCGGTGTACTTGATAACTAAAGAAGAGAACGGGTTTTCGGTGTGGATGTCCCCGGCCTTTAAAACCTTTCTGTTAAGCGGGCAGAATTAAAAAGCAAGAAATCGGGTTTTCCCCGCTGGCCGCTAGTGCAGAGTAGGGGCTACCTTATAAAGGGGGGCAAATACCATGACAACCACAGCATTTAATGATGATGAATCCCGTTGGCAAGCGGTGCAAGCGCGCACCCCTGAGGCCGATGGGGCATTCGTTTTCGCGGTAAAAACCACCGGCATTTATTGCCGCCCAACCTGCCGCTCCCGCCGGGCGTTGCGCCTTAATGTGGCTTTTTATCCTAGCCCAACAGCGGCAGAAGCCGCTGGCTTCCGCCCCTGCAAGCGTTGCCAACCGCAACTGGACGATCCTCTGGCCCGCCAGAAAAAGCAGGTTGAGCAGGCATGCCGTATTCTTGACAGCAGTGAATCGGCGCTTTCTCTCCAAGAGTTGGCCCAACAGGTTGCCATTAGCCCCTGGTACTTCCACCGGTTGTTTAAACAGACCACCGGTCTAACGCCCAAAGCCTGGCACCAGGCGCGGCGGGCGGAGAAGATGCGCCAGGCGTTGCAACAAGGGGAGAGTGTCACCGGGGCGCTGTACCAGGCCGGATATGCTTCCGCCAGCAGCTTTTATCATCAGGCAGATAACACCCTCGGCATGACCGCTCGCCAATACCGCCACCAGGGGGAGCAGGCCGCCATTGAATTTGTGGTAGGCCGCTGTTCCTTGGGTGAATTTCTGGTGGCCGGCAGCGAGCGGGGGATCTGCGCCATTGCCTTTGGCGATAGCCCACAGGATCTGATTGCCAGCCTGGAACAACAATTCCCCAGAGCCGCTATTGCGCCCGGCAGTGCTGCTTTTGCCGATAATGTCGCTGGAGTGGTGAGTTACCTCGATCATCAGCAGGGCAGGTTCCCGTTGCCGTTGGATCTCCAGGGTACCGCCTTCCAAATCCAGGTGTGGCGTGCCTTACAAACGATACCCGCCGGGGAAACCGCCAGCTACCAGCACATCGCCACCGCCATTGGCAAGCCCGATGCGGTACGGGCAGTGGCCGGGGCCTGTGCCGCCAACAAACTGGCCGTGGTGATCCCCTGCCACCGGGTGATTCGCCGCGATGGGGCGCTTTCCGGCTACCGCTGGGGCGTTGAGCGCAAACGCGCATTATTACAACGGGAAGCCGAAGGGGAGGGCCGCTGATGCTGGATCTGTTTGCCGGGGAGGCCCCCTGGCAGGAGCCGCTGGCCCCGGGCGCGGTAATCATCCGCCGCCTGGCGGCAGAGCCAGGGGAGGCGTTACTGGCGGCGATAACCGAGGTTGCCGCCGCTGCGCCCTGGCGGCATCTGGTGACCCCCGGCGGGCATACGATGTCCGTGGCGATGACCAGCTGTGGCCATGCGGGTTGGCACAGCGATACCCGGGGCTACCGTTACAGCCCGGTGGACCCCCTTAGCCATCAGCCCTGGCCTGCCATGCCCAGTTGCTTTATGGCCCTTAGCCAGCAGGCCGCCATTCTTGCCGGTTATCCAAGTTTCTGCCCCGATAGTTGCTTGATTAACCGCTACGATACCGGGGCGAAAATGTCTCTTCATCAGGATAAAGATGAAGCCACGCTGGCGGCACCCATTGTGTCCGTTTCTTTAGGGGCGCCGGCGGTGTTTCAGTTTGGTGGCCTGGCGCGCAGTGCCCCATGCCAGCGCATTTTACTGGAGCATGGCGATGTGGTGGTGTGGGGCGGCCCCTCGCGCCTTAACTATCACGGTATTTTGCCCCTGAAGCCTGCCAACCATCCTCTAACCGGCCACTGGCGCTACAATCTCACCTTCCGTCACGGGCTGAAAACCGAATAAAAATAAGAATTATTCTTGATGTCACCGGGAAGGCCATTACACTGCTGGCAGATTTAGCATCCAGGCATAGGTTGTATGGAATTACTTCGGGTTGTATATCGCCAGTATCGCTGGCCGTTTATCAGTGTTATGGCGTTAAGCCTCGCCAGCGCCGCGCTGGGGATCGGGCTAATTGCTTTTATTAATCTGCGGTTGATTGAAACCGTGGACATCTCCTTAAGGGTGCTGCCGGAATTCCTCGGCCTGCTGCTAATGTTAATGGTGGTGACCCTTGGCTCCCAGTTAGCCCTAACTACTCTAGGCCATCATTTTGTCTTCCGCCTGCGTAGCGACTTGATTAAACGGATTATCGATACCCCGGTGGAGCGCCAGGAACAGTTAGGCAGCGCCACGCTGTTGGCGGGGTTGACCAGCGACATTCGCAATATCACCATCGCCTTTGTGCGCCTGCCGGAGTTAGTCCAGGGGATTATCCTGACCCTTGGCTCTGCGGCTTATCTGGGCTGGCTGTCACCCAAAATGCTGGCCGTTACGGCGGTGTGGGTGGCGGTGACGATTTGGGGCGGCTATCTACTGGTGTCCCGGGTGTATCGCCATCTGGCTACCCTGCGCGAAACCGAAGATAGCTTGTATAACGATTACCAGACCATCCTTGAAGGGCGCAAAGAGCTAACCCTGAATCGCCAGCGGGCATCCTGGATTTATCATCAGGTTTATAACCCGAACGCTCAGGCCTATCGTCATCATATAATCAGGGCCGATACCTTCCATCTTAGCGCCCTGAACTGGTCAAATATTATGATGCTCGGGGCCATTGGCCTGGTGTTCTGGATGGCAAACAGCCTCGGCTGGTCAGACACTAACGTGGCCGCCACCTTCTCCTTAACCCTGCTGTTCCTGCGCACCCCACTGTTATCAGCCGTGGGCGCACTGCCGACGCTGATCAGTGCCCAGGTGGCATTCAGTAAGTTGAAGCGCCTGCATCTGGCTGATTTACAGCCAGATTTTCCAGCGCGTGAGGCTCAGCCTGGCTGGCAGACCCTGGAACTGCGGGATGTGGCGTTTCAGTACGGGGATAATGCCTTCCGCGTCGGCCCACTGAATTTAACCATTCAACGGGGCGAACTATTATTCCTGATTGGCGGTAACGGCAGCGGCAAATCCACCCTGGCAATGCTGCTCACCGGGCTGTATCAACCGGTGTCGGGGACGCTGCTGTTGGATGGTAAGCCGGTGGATGCCAGCAATATCGATGAGTATCGCCAGCTGTTTTCGGCGGTGTTTACTGATGTCTGGCTGTTCGATAAATTGCTGGGGCCGCAGGGCCAGGATGCCAACCCGCAATTGGTTGAGCAGTGGCTGGATCGCCTGAAAATGGGCCATAAGCTGGAGCTGGAAAACGGTAAAATCCTTAATCTCAAGCTCTCCAAAGGCCAGAAAAAACGGGTGGCCTTGCTGCTGGCGCTGGCGGAAGAGCGGGATATTATCCTGCTGGATGAGTGGGCCGCTGATCAGGATCCTCACTTCCGCCGGGAGTTTTACCAGGTATTGTTACCTTTGATGCAGCAGATGGGCAAAACCATCTTTGCCATCAGCCATGATGACCACTATTTTGTCCATGCCGATCGGCTGCTGGAGATGCGCCTCGGTAAGCTCAGTGAGTTAACCGGTGAGGAGCGCGCCCTGGCTTCCCGGGATGCGGTGGCCCGCACTGGCCATTAACCCTGGATAAAAACCGCCGTTGGCGGTTTTTTTTCGCCTATTGGCCCCGATCCGCCAGCGGTTTATTAAAATTTACCGCGCCAGCCGCTATGCTATGTAAGCCGCCTGCCAACGGCCTACGTTATTCGCCAGGGATAGTTCCACTATGTCAGTTATGCCGAAGTTAAGTGCTAAACAGCGCGCCAGCGAGCGTGCTCGCCTCCTTTATATCCTCTCTACCGATAAAGCCATTACCTCAGCGCTGCTGGGGAAATTGACCATTGTGGAACACCATAATGTGGACCAACTACGCCGTGACCTCGATGAAGTCACCATGCTGGTCAGTCATCTGCCGCCGCCTGACCTGGCGGATACCCTGGAAGCGTTACCGTCGGAGGAGCGCCATGGATTATGGGGGCTAATGGATGCCCCCACCCGCGGCGAGGTGCTGGTGGAGGCCTCGGAAAGCGTCTGGGATGACCTGATTGAGGAGATGAGTGACCGGGAGTTGCTAGAGAGCTTAAGCCAGCTGGATATTGATGAGCAGGTCTATCTGGCCCAGCATCTCCCCCGTGATCTGATGGGCCGCCTGCTGACAACCCTGCCTGCGGAGCAGCGCGCCCGAGTGCGCCAGGTGATGCATTACGACAAGCACACCGTCGGTGCCCGCATGGAGTTTGAAGTGATCACCGTGCGGCCGGAGGTGACCTTAGCTACGGTGCAACGTTATCTGCGGCGCTTGGGCAAAATGCCGGAAAACACCGACAAGCTGTTCGTTACCTCCCGGGATAAAATGCTGCTGGGGGAGCTGGAGCTACAGGATATCCTGCTTAACCATGCCAATGTGACCGTTTGCGAGGTAATGGAGAGCGATCCCACTACTTTCTCCCCGGAAGATAATGATGAGCAGGCCGCCCGTACCTTTGAACGTGATGACTTACTCAGTGCCGCCGTGGTGGATTCCACCGGCAAGCTGATGGGCCGCCTGACCATCGACGAAATCGTTGATACCGTATTTGAAGAAAGCGACACCGACTTGCGCCGTATGGGGGGCCTGAGTGCCGCAGAGGACGTGTTTGCCCCGGTCACCAAAGCGGTACGTACCCGCTGGGCCTGGTTGGCGATAAATCTGTGTACTGCCTTTATCGCTTCCCGGGTGATCGATGGCTTTGAGAATACCATCTCCCGGCTGGTGGCCCTGGCGGCGCTGATGCCCATCGTCGCCGGGATTGGCGGCAATACCGGTAACCAGACCATTACCATGATTGTGCGCGCCCTGGCATTGCAGCAGGTTCAGCGCAGTAACTTTGGTTTCTTGCTGGCGCGTGAAATGGGGGTGGCGCTGATTAACGGCCTGGTGTGGGGCGGGATTATGGGCGGCGTAACCTGGCTATTGTATCATGATGCGGCACTCGGTGGGGTGATGACCCTGGCGATGGTACTCAACCTGTTAGTGGCCGCGATCATGGGGGTGATTATCCCGATGACCATGGCCCGCATGGGGCGCGACCCTGACGTTGGCTCCAGCGTATTGATCACCGCCCTGACGGACACCGGTGGCTTCTTTATCTTCCTCGGCCTGGCGACCCTATTCTTGTTGTAAATAAACAAGGCTGATAGAAATGGCTGGGCCAGCCAGTCAGGGCCGCTTGCGTAACAAACAGGCGTGGAAGCGCCAGCCCTGGCAGGTTCCCTGGCTGAGGTTGGCCAGACAATTTCCCGGTAAGTGGTAGCCTGATAACCAAAATAATAAATGGACTCACCCC
>CBIFWW010000151.1:0-7755 GCA_966186435.1 uncultured Enterobacteriaceae bacterium | reverse complement strand
TTTACACGAGCCACTGGATCGGTCAACTGATCCTTAAACGATCGGCATTAGGCCATTATAGCCCGCTTTTTTATGCCTAAGGCCCAGCCTTAGTGCCAAATCATCAGCCCTACCATACACACCACCACCAGGCCACACAGTGCGCTGGTTAATAAGAACTGGCGGCGCACCCGCTCACAGCGGCGGATAAATTCATCGTCATGATGATCCAGGTAACGTTGGGCAAAGATATAGCGAACTAACCTCACTTGTTTTGATGGCTGCCCATGTGACGTGAAGAATCCGCCCCCATCCACGTATTGATATAGCAGCGGATCGCACCCGCGTAGAACCACCAATAAAGCCCGCAGTGATGAGAAGTAACGTGCCATATTCACGATACACACCACGCACAAGGCCCAAAACAATGCTACGGTACTTATCATACCCCCCTCCCGGCGCTTCACTCTGCAACGCGGAGCCTGCGCACCCGATACCTCGCCAAGACCACCTGTCATGTGCAAAAGCAGATCTGCCTCACATTTAAGAGCAGGGTCTGCTTATTAAATAGTGTAGGAGAAGAGTTCATTTTTTTGCCACAACGTTAATCAGCATCAACGCTAATGATGCAATTTTCCGCTCAAATTGAAACGATGGATGGATTGACGCTAGTTGCTATGGGCTTTATAACGTGCAATTACTGTCTACAATTTAAGTCTTTACGCAGGAAAGGGTTCTTGCGAATGTGGTTCGCAGGACGCGGGAGAAACTATAGCCACAGGCTATATCCCGGTCATTGACGTCTTATGGAAGGAGTAACACTATGGCTTATAAACATATTCTCATCGCGGTTGATCTCTCGCCAGAAAGTAAAATTCTGGTAGGAAAAGCGGTGTCTATGGCCCGTCCCTACAACGCGAAAATCTCTATCATTCACGTAGATGTCAACTATTCCGACCTGTACACCGGCCTGATTGACGTCAATCTTGGCGATATGCAAAAGCGCATTTCTGAAGAGACCCACCAAGCGCTGGCCGAACTGTCCAGCGGCGCCGGTTACCCCATCACTGAAACCTTAAGCGGCAGCGGCGATCTCGGCCAGGTGCTGGTTGATGCCATCAAGAAATACGATATGGACTTAGTGGTTTGCGGCCATCATCAGGATTTCTGGAGCAAGCTGATGTCTTCTGCCCGCCAGCTGATTAACACCGTGCATGTGGATATGCTGATTGTCCCACTGCGTGATGAAGAAGACGATTAAGCCGCATTTCAGGTGAGGAAAAGGGGACCAGCGGTCCCCTTTAGTTTAGCTGTTTCCAGATACTGTTCGGTTCAAACCTGAAATGAAACGTGCTTGCCTGATGGCAGATCTACCGCAAGGCTAAGCGTCCCACCCATCGCCTCAACATAGCGTTTTAGCGTGGCAATCTTGAGGTCATTCCCTCGTTGCTCTATCTGGGCGATTGCAGGTTGGCGTACCCCCATCGCTTCCGCCACTGATTTTTGAGAGAGTTGTAACTCCTCACGCAACATTTGCAACCCGGCATCTAACACTAGCTCATCAGTCATTGCTTTTATCCGCGCCTGGCTCTCAAGGGAACGACTGGCAATGGCCTCTTCAAGTGTTTTCATTTTGATTCTCCAAATTAGCCAAATGGGCACTAAATTCTGCATCCGCCACATTGATCATTGTATGATAAAACCGCTTATCATTACTTTTGTCACCGCCACACAACACAAACGCCTGGCGCAAAAGATCAAACGCAAAAAACGTTCTAATGGGCTTACCATTATGTTGGATACGTAACTCCTTCCTATTTTGGAACTGTGACCCATTAACAGTATCAGCATAGGGCCTTGGTAACGCTGGGCCATACGTTTTTAACAATCCCAAATGGACGAAAACCTTTTCCTGAAGCGTTGTTTCTTGCTCATTGAGCCAGAGTTCAAACCGCTGGCTCAGTATCACCTTCCACATAACGAACCTCCATGTCCTGACATAAGCCAGAGCTTATATCATGAAAATATAAGCTACAACTTATATATTAAAATGAAGATTCCGCATTTCAGGTGAGTAAAAGGGGACCAGCGGTCCCCTTTAGTTTTATGACTCTCCACTGCCTGAGTAGAGGTCGAAACGGTGGCTTTTAGTCACCACCGCATCTTTGGTTTCGATACCCGCCATCGGTGGGGCGTAGTCCGGGCGTTTCACCACCACCCGTTTCTTCGCAAGCAGCCGGGCTGGGGCCAGCAGGCCGTCGGCGTCCATATCCGGCCCCACCAGGGACTGGAACACCCGCATCTCTTTCTTTACCAACGCGCTTTTTTGCTTATGGGGATACATCGGATCGAGGTAGACCACATCAGGGCGCGGGCGAATTTGGTCGAGGGCCGTCAGGCTGGAGGCGTGGATCAGCGTCAGCCGTTCCTGCAACCAGGGGCCAATTTCCGCATCCTGATAACCCCGCTGCAAGCCATCTTCCAGTAAAGCAGCAACTACCGGGTTACGCTCCAGCATCCGAACGCGGCAACCAACGCTTGCCAGTACGAAGGCATCCCGGCCTAGCCCGGCGGTGGCGTCCACCACATCCGGCAAATAGCCGCTTTTGATACCCACGGCTTTGGCAACGGCTTCGCCCCGGCCACCGCCGAACTTACGCCGATGGGCCATGGCCCCATCCACAAAATCGACATAAATGCCGCCAAGCTTTGGCTCATCACGCTTGCGCAGCTCAAGGTGGGTCTGAGTACGCACCAGCGCCATCAGGTTGTCATTATCCTGCTCCAGGCCCCAGCGGGCCGCCAGAATAGATAAGGCGCCGTCTCCGGCGCCTGATTCATCAATAAGACAAATTTTCACGGTGTGGCTTAGCCTTTGATCCCATAGTGTTCCAGCATGGCATCCAGCTGCGGCTCGCGGCCACGGAAGCGTTTGAATAGTTCCATTGGCTCTTCAGAACCGCCACGGCTAAGGATATTGTTGAGGAAGGACAGGCCCGTTTCACGGTTGAAAATCCCCTCTTCCTCAAAGCGGGAGAAGGCATCTGCCGCCAGCACATCCGCCCACAAGTAGCTGTAGTAGCCTGCGGCATAGCCACCGGCAAAGATGTGGCTGAAGGCGTGTGGGAAGCGTCCCCAGCTTGGCCCAGGCATCACGGCTACCTGCTTTTTAATCTCGGCCAAGGTGTCGAGAATTTTCGCCCCTTGCTGTGGGTTGAATTCCGCATGCAGGCGGAAGTCAAACAGCCCGAACTCCAGCTGGCGCAGAATAAACATCGCCGCCTGGTAGTTTTTGGCTGCCAGCATTTTATCTAGTAGCTCCCGAGGCAGCGGCTCACCTGTTTCATAGTGGCCGGAAATAAAGGCCAGGGCTTCCGGCTCCCAGCACCAGTTTTCCATAAACTGGCTTGGTAATTCGACGGCATCCCATGGCACACCGTTAATGCCAGATACCCCGGCGGTTTCTACCTGGGTTAGCATGTGGTGCAGACCGTGGCCGAACTCATGGAACAGAGTGATGACTTCATCGTGGGTGAATAAAGCAGGCTTTCCTTCTACCGGGCGGTTGAAATTACAGGTCAGATAGGCCACTGGCTTTTGCAGGCTGCCATCGGCTTTACGCATCTGGCCTACACAGTCATCCATCCACGCCCCGCCGCGCTTGTGCTCGCGAGCGTACAAGTCCAGGTAGAAGCTGCCGCGCAGTTCCCCTTGGGCATCAAACAGTTCGAAGAAGCGAACATCCTGGTGCCATACATCCACGTCTTTGCGTTCTTTGGCGGTGATCCCGTAGATGCGATTAACCACTTCAAACAAACCGTTAACGGCTTTATCTTCCGGGAAGTAAGGGCGCAGCTGCTCATCGCTGATACTGTACAGGTGCTGCTTTTGTTTTTCGCTGTAATAGGCGATATCCCAGGGTTGTAGATCATCCACGCCGCATTCGCGCAGGGCAAAAGCACGCAGCTGACTTAATTCAGCCTCACCCTGAGGGCGGGCGCGCTTGGCCAGATCCGTCAGGAAATCCAGCACCTGATGGGTGTTTTCCGCCATTTTAGTGGCGAGGGATTTTTCGGCATAGCTGCCGAAGCCCAACAGTTGGGCGATTTCATGGCGCAGGGCCAGGATCTCTTCCATGATTGGACTGTTATCCCACTTACCGGCATTCGGGCCTTGCTCTGAAGCGCGAGTGCTGTAAGCGCGGTACATCTCTTCGCGCAGCGCCTGGTTGTCACAATAAGTCATCACCGGCAGATAGCTCGGGATATCCAGGGTTAACAGCCAGCCAGTTTGATCTTTGGCCTGAGCCTGGGCCTTGGCTGCGGCCAGCGCGCTTTCCGGCATCCCCGCCAGTTCAGCTTCATCGGTAATCAGCTTGCTCCAGCCCATGGTGGCATCCAGCACGTTGTTGCTGTAAGTAGAGCCTAATTCAGACAGGCGAGCGGCAATCTCACCATAACGCTTTTGTTTTTCAGCCGGCAGGCCAATCCCGGAAAGCTCGAAATCACGCAGGGCATTATCCACCGCTTTTTTCTCAGCGGTGTTCAGGCTGGCGTACTGGTCGCCATCGCGCAGGTTACGGTAGGCTTGGTAGAGGCCTTCATGTTGGCCCACCCAAGTGCTGTATTCCGATAACAGCGGCAGGGTTTGCTCGTAAGCCTCACGCAGTTCCGGGCTATTTTTAACCGAATTCAGATGGCTTACCGGGGAGAAAATACGGCTCAGATGGTCGTCAGTTTCCGCCAGTGGCTGGATAAGTGTGGCCCAGCGGTAAGGTGCGCCCTGGGCGACAACCTTCTCTACCTGCGCCCGGCAAGTTTCTAACGCCTTGGTCACCGCAGGCACCACATGTTCCGGTTTGATTTCAGAGAAAGGGGGCAGTTCAAAAGACGTGAGTAATGGGTTCGTCATAAGCGCAGTCCTGAATAAAGAAGTGAATGTAGCGCCCAACCGGCGCGTATTCCGATCGGTATAGCATGGGGTTTAGTGTAGCCAAATTCAATGGCTTGAACTGCGCGAAATCGGGTATCTCTGCGATAAGTATAGCCATAGCATGGGCCATAAATTGCCCCTTTCTGAGGGGATTAATGCCGTCCGGCGCGCCAGGCAGACGGCTTCAAGTAGGGTTAGTCCACGGGTGAAAATAGCAGGAGATAGCAACAAACTGGCACTCAACAACAGCACTCGATTTTTCATCAATTATGCTTTTAATCAGATAATTAACCCGGTCAAAAACTACCCTACCCCTGGTGGATGATGCTTTTATGTCATCGCTGCACAAGCTGCTGGCAAAATATCCGCCGCCGCGAAAGCCCTGAACGCCAATCTGCGGTAAACTGTAGACAATCTTTATACTTATTCTGGAAAAGTTTGATACATGCTCAGCTATCGCCACAGCTTCCACGCCGGTAACCACGCCGATGTCCTGAAACACACCGTCCAAAGTTTGATCATTGAATCACTAAAAGAGAAAGATAAGCCTTTTCTCTACCTGGACACCCATGCCGGGGCGGGCCGTTACCAACTGAGCGGTGTCCATGCCGAGCGTACCGGTGAATACCTCGAAGGTATTGCCCGTATCTGGCAGCAGGAGAACCTGCCGGCGGAGCTGGAACCGTATGTCAGCACGGTCCGTGCGTTGAACCGCAACGGTCAGTTACGCTACTACCCTGGCTCCCCGTTGATTGCGCGCCACCTGCTGCGCCCGCAAGACAGCCTGCAAATGACCGAGTTGCACCCGTCAGACTTCCCACTGCTGCGGAGTGAATTCCAGAAAGATGATCGCGCCCGGGTTGAGCGCGCCAACGGTTACCAGCAGCTGAAAGCCAAGCTGCCACCGGTTTCACGCCGTGGCCTGATTTTGATCGACCCTCCCTATGAAATTAAAACTGACTACCAGGCCGTAGTGGAAGGTATTCAGGATGGTTATAAGCGCTTCGCCACCGGCGTCTATGCGCTGTGGTACCCGGTAGTACTGCGTCAGCAGATTAAGCGCATGATTCGTGATCTGGAAGCTACGGGCATCCGGAATATCTTACAAATCGAGCTGGGCGTGCGCCCGGATAGCGATCAGCGCGGGATGACGGCCTCGGGCATGATTGTGATTAATCCACCGTGGAAGCTGTATAAGCAAATGGAGAACGTGCTGCCATGGCTGGAAAAAGCATTGGTACCAAGCGGCACCGGGCATACTACGTTGGAATGGATTGTGCCGGAATAAAGTGAGGCTCGGGCAATCACAGCAATCGGTGGATATTTAATTAACGATCGTCACAATAATTCCTTATGTGAATATTTCAAGGGAAACACCATGATCAAACATTATGATTACCTCGCCATTGGCGGCGGCAGTGGCGGTATCGCCTCTATCAACCGCGCGGCGATGTACGGTAAAAAAGTAGCCTTAATCGAAGCCAAAGTGATAGGTGGAACCTGCGTGAACGTGGGTTGTGTACCGAAGAAAGTGATGTGGCACGCCGCCCAGATTGCCGAGGCCATCCATAACTATGGTCCGGATTACGGCTTCGATACCACGGTCAATAAATTCGACTGGAAAAAACTGGTCGCCAGCCGTACCGCCTATATCGATCGTATTCATACCTCTTACAGCAACGTATTTAATAAAAACCATGTTGAAGTGATTGAAGGTTTTGCTCGCTTTGTCGATGCCCACACCGTAGAAGTTAACGGTGAAACCATCACCGCCGACCATATTCTGATTGCCACCGGCGGTCGTCCTAGTCACCCAAATGTGCCCGGTGCGGAATACGGTATCGACTCTGACGGCTTCTTCGAACTGGATACCCTACCAAAACGCGTGGCCGTAGTGGGCGCAGGTTATATTGCGGTAGAACTGGCAGGGGTAGTTAACGCCCTGGGCGCTGAAACCCATCTGTTTGTGCGCAAGCATGCCCCTTTACGCAGTTTCGACCCAATGATTGTGGAAACTCTAGTGGAAGTGATGGCCGCTGAAGGCCCAACGCTGCATACCCAGGCAACCCCTAAAGCCGTAGTTAAGAACGCCGATGGTAGCCTGACACTGCAACTGGAAGATGGCCGTAGCCAAACCGTCGACTGTCTGGTTTGGGCCATTGGCCGTGAGCCAGCTAATGACGATATCAACCTGGCTGCTGCCGGGGTTAAAACCAACGACAAAGGCTATATCGTTGTTGATAAATTCCAGAACACCAGCGCGCCGGGCATCTATGCCGTGGGTGATAACACTGGAGCGGTTGAGTTGACTCCGGTTGCC
This sequence comes from uncultured Enterobacteriaceae bacterium, assembly GCA_966186435.1. Taxonomy (GTDB): domain Bacteria; phylum Pseudomonadota; class Gammaproteobacteria; order Enterobacterales; family Enterobacteriaceae; genus CBIFWW01. Next base: position 524 of record CBIFWW010000151.1, on the reverse strand, counting down.
GTGGCTGCTGGCCGCCGCCTCTCTGAACGCCTGTTTAACAATAAGCCGGAAGAGCATCTGGATTACAGCAATATTGCCACCGTGGTATTCAGCCACCCGCCAATAGGTACTGTTGGCCTGACTGAACCCCAGGCCCGTGAGCAGTATGGCGAAGACCAGGTGAAAGTGTATAAATCCTCCTTTACCGCGATGTACACCGCTGTTACTAGCCACCGCCAACCGGTGCGTATGAAATTGGTGACCGTAGGGCCGGAAGAAAAAATTGTTGGTATCCACGGGATTGGTTTCGGTATGGATGAGATGCTGCAAGGGTTTGCTGTAGCTTTGAAGATGTGTGCGACTAAGCAGGATTTCGAGAATACCGTTGCCATCCACCCTACCGGGGCGGAAGAATTTGTTACCATGCGGTAATAGTAGCGGATCAATAAAAACCGGATGAGATATCCGGTTTTTTTATATCTATAATAAATATCCCCGCCCGTTGTTAACATCTCTATTTGCCATTTGTATCATAAATATATAAA
>CBIFWW010000150.1:0-7847 GCA_966186435.1 uncultured Enterobacteriaceae bacterium | reverse complement strand
TTAATAACATAGCTACCACTAAGGTATTACTAATTTAAAAATATATTGATTACAGTTTATTAAACAGTATTAACCTTTAATTAACTTTTGCCGCTAACGCCTTGTCCCATTAGCGAGTACGTTTTATCAGGCCAGGGCTGGCGTACAGCCCAGGTCGATGCCCGGCAAATCAGGCTTTGTCCTTCCACAGTAAAAATAATTGAACGCTATATCCAATATTATTTATAATAATTGTGAAATGCTTTTTTTGACCGCCATCAATTGCGGTTGTATTATAAACCTCAAGACATAGCAGTCAGGATTATTAAATTAACGCACTTGCTCAGTGCGTCACATATCCCTTATCTAATTACACGCTCAGGCTTATTTTTTAACTAAAGAAAATAAAGTAACTAAAAAAAGTGGCAGGCGTTTTAATTAAACAAATACCGGTAAAGAGGCCTACCGCCTTTTCACCAAAACGAATCCTTAAACTACGTGTAGATACTATTATGAAAGAAAAATCGTCAGCGAACCCGCCAGCCGCACCTGCGGCCAAGGCCGGGAAGAAAAACCGCCTGATTATGATGGCGTTGCCAATCATTGTCGCGGTCGCATTGCTGCTTGTTCCAGTGCCGCAAGGCCTGACGCCAAACGCATGGCACTTCTTCGCCGTGTTTGTTGGGGTTATCGTCGGTCTGATCTTTGAACCTCTGCCGGGCGCGGTTATCGGCCTGACCGGGGTGGTGGCCATTGCCCTGTGTGGTCAGTGGCTTCTGTTCAGCCCGGAACAACTGGCTGACCCGAAATTTAAAATGGCCGGGGCGGCCTTTAAATGGGCGGTGAGCGGCTTCGGCAACTCCACCGTGTGGCTGATCTTCGGTGCCTTTATGTTTGCCGCCGGCTACGATAAAACCCAGTTTGGCCGCCGTCTGGCGCTGATCCTGGTGAAATATCTTGGCCGCCGCAGCCTGACCCTGGGTTATGCCATCACCCTGGCTGACCTGCTGCTGGCACCCTTTACCCCGTCCAACACCGCCCGCAGCGGGGGGACGATTTACCCCATCATCGCTAACCTGCCGCCGCTGTATGGTTCCAAGCCTAACGATCCTAGCTCACGCCGTATTGGTTCTTACCTGATGTGGGTGGCGATCACCGCCGCCTGTATTACCAGTTCGATGTTCCTGTCTGCCCTGGCACCTAACCTGCTGGCGCTGGCTCTGGTAAAAAGCATCGTCGGGATTAACATCTCCTGGGGCGCCTGGTTTATCGCCTTCCTGCCACTGGGTATCATCCTGATCCTGGCAATGCCGCTGTTGGCTTACTGGTTCTACCCACCGGAAGTTAAAGTGAACGACGAAGTGCCGCTGTGGGCCGCCCGCGAGCTGGAAAAACTCGGCAAGCTGTCCCGCAATGAAATTCTGCTGCTGGTGTTCGTCTGCTGTGCGCTGATGATGTGGATCTTCGCTGCCGCCTGGATTGAACCGGCGATGGCTGCCCTGCTGGTTATCGTCCTGATGCTGTGGACCGGGGTACTGAACTGGAACGATATCACCGGTAATAAAGCCGCATGGAACACCTTCGTATGGTTTGCCACCCTGGTTGCCCTGGCCGATGGCCTCTCTTCCACCGGTTTTATCAGCTGGTTGGGTAAAGAAGGCGCCGCGCTGATGGGCGGCATTGCCCCTGGCACCGCCACCATCGTGCTGCTGCTGGCGTTCTACCTGCTGCACTACCTGTTTGCCAGCACCACCGCGCACACCACTGCCCTGCTGCCTGCGATGCTGACCATTGCGTCTTCTATCCCGGGTATCAACATGCAGGTGTTCTGTCTGCTGATGGTGACCTCACTGGGTATCATGGGGATAATCACGCCATACGGTACTGGCCCAAGCCCGATTTACTACGGGAGCGGCTACCTGCCAACCAAAGACTACTGGCGTCTGGGTACTATATTCGGTGCCATCTTCCTGGTAGCGCTGTTGGTGATTGGGTATCCGTGGATGTCGATGATGTTCTGATTCTCTAGCCATCATTCTTCGAGTTGCAGGGGCGTTGGCTTTCCTCGCTCGCTCCAGTCACTTACTTCAGTAAGCTCCTGGGGCCTCCCTGCGTCGCCGCCTTCCTGCAACTCAAATTATTTAGGCTATATGCCGGTGGCTGTTGCCACGGCCTTTTTTGTGAGAGAGCTATGTTAAACAAACCGTTCTACTACCAAAATCCGTTCCCGCTGACCCACGATGATACCGAATACTACCTGCTGACCCGTGAACACGTTAGCGTGGCCGATTTCGACGGCCAGCCGATGCTAAAAGTGGAGCCAGAAGGGCTGACCAAACTGGCCGAGCAGGCGTTCCATGATGCCTCCTTTATGCTGCGCCCGGCACACCAACAGCAGGTTGCCCACATCCTGATGGACCCGGAAGCCAGCGAAAACGACAAGTACGTGGCCCTGCAATTCCTGCGCAACTCTGAAATCGCCGCCAAAGGCGTGTTGCCTACCTGCCAGGACACCGGTACTGCCATTATCATGGGTAAAAAAGGCCAGCACGTCTGGACCGGCGGTGGCGATGAAGCCGCCCTCTCCCGTGGCGTGTACAACACTTATATCGAAGATAACCTGCGCTACTCGCAAAACGCGGCGCTGGATATGTACAAAGAAGTGAACACCGGCACTAACCTGCCTGCCCAGATCGACCTGTACAGCGTGGATGGCGACGAATACAAATTCCTGTGCGTGGCGAAAGGCGGCGGCTCGGCCAACAAAACCTATCTGTACCAAGAAACCAAAGCGCTGATCACCCCGGCGAAGCTGAAAAACTACCTGGTTGAGAAGATGCGCACCCTGGGTACCGCGGCCTGCCCGCCGTACCACATTGCCTTCGTCATCGGTGGCACCTCTGCGGAAAGCACCCTGAAGACGGTAAAACTGGCTTCCACCCACTATTACGACACCCTGCCGACGGAAGGTAATGAACACGGCCAGGCGTTCCGCGATGTAAAACTTGAAGCAGAATTGATGATCGAGGCCCAGAATCTTGGCTTTGGTGCTCAGTTTGGCGGTAAATACTTTGCCCACGATATCCGGGTTATCCGCCTGCCGCGCCACGGCGCATCTTGCCCGGTGGGCATGGGTGTCTCGTGCTCCGCAGACCGTAACATCAAAGCCAAGATCAACCGTGACGGTATCTGGATTGAGAAACTGGAAAGCAACCCTGGCCGCCTGATCCCGGAAGCCCTGCGTCAGCAAGGTGAAGGCGAAGCGGTAAAAATTGACCTGAACCGCCCAATGCGCGAGATCCAAGCACAGCTGGCCGCCCACCCGGTGTCTACCCGTCTATCCCTGAACGGCACTATCATCGTGGCTCGTGATATCGCCCACGCTAAATTGAAAGAGCTGCTGGATAACGGTGAAGAGCTGCCACAGTACGTGAAAGATCACCCGATCTATTACGCTGGCCCAGCCAAAACCCCTGAAGGCTATGCTTCTGGCTCCCTCGGCCCTACCACCGCTGGCCGCATGGACGCTTACGTTGACCTGCTGCAATCCCACGGCGCGAGTATGGTGATGCTGGCGAAAGGCAACCGTAGCCAACAGGTGACCGACGCCTGCCACCAACACGGCGGCTTCTACCTTGGCAGCATCGGCGGCCCGGCGGCGGTGCTGGCGCAGCAGAGCATTAAGAGCCTGGAATGCGTGGCCTACCCGGAACTGGGAATGGAAGCCATCTGGAAAATCGACGTGGAAAACTTCCCGGCGTTTATCCTGGTGGATGACAAAGGCAATGACTTCTTCCAGCAGATCCAGAACAAACAGTGTGCCGGTTGCGCTAACCGCTAGTTGGCCTTACCTACTTACCTTTGAAACCCACGACAAACGTGGGTTTTTTTATGTCAATCTCACCTGAAAACATTGAGGTGCTGAGGCTAATAATAGGGTCAGGAACCGTGCTATGTGGTGCCGCTACGGTGCGCTTTAGCCGTGAACAGCCGCGCTTAAGTGAATATGGAGTAGCGCTTTCACCTGCTTAAGTTGGCGGGATTTCCGGCGCGATACGTTGTAGCTCATAAAGCACCAGCGCATTGCTCTCCAGCACATCATCCAGACGCCACTGGTTACCCAGTTTTAAGTCAAAGGCCCGTAACTGTGGAGAAGTATGCTGGCGCACGGCAGCAATGGTTTCGTCATCCCACCAGTAGCGAGCATTATTTTGGTTTAGCTCCCCATATAGCGCCCCATGATCCCTGTCAAACTGCCAGCGTTTTACCCGGTATTCCCCGGGAATTAGCCCCTGTAGCATCAGCCCCATGGTCTGACGGAATTGCCCACTCCAGGCCGGATGGCCACTGTGTTGCGGGTCACTCCAGACGCTGTTTATTAACATCAGCTGATAACCTTCATTATGCTGGATCATCAGCAAATGCTTATCGGTCATCATCACCCTCCCCCGCAGCCGCGCCCTGAGTTTGAGCACATGGAAAACCGGCCGGGGTAAACCAAACAGATGAAACAGGGCCAGGCTGGTGATTTCATGGTGAGGATCTTTGAGCGCCAGAGTCTGGCTCTCCAGGCTCAACCACAGATTTACCCCTTCAAAACGCGCAGGTAGGGCATTGAGGGCGGCATGGATCAGCGCGCCCCGGAAGAAGCTGCCATTAGTACGGTGATTACGTCCGGTGAGGGTATTCCACTCCAGCAAAAAGCAGGGGGCGGAAATGTTGTGCTGCGCCAGCGCCTTAATCACAGCGCGCGTGCGCTGGCGGATCCAGGATTCCCCTTGGGTGAATAACGGATGGCTGCCGCTTTGGTGCTGAGGATAAAGAGACAGCCCGATAAATTCGGCCTGCGCCAGTGGGGCCAATAAATGCCCGATGTTGCAGACAATACCGTTGGGATCTTCTGGCAGATGCAGCCAATAGCCGAGCTTTGCCTGCGCCAGATGCTGGCGCAGGGCGTGGCGACAGCGAGAAAAGCTCAATGTGGGAGCCTGGTTTTCTGGCATCGGGCAGTAGATAAATTTCCAGCCCTCCAGCCAGGCGGCCCCATATAAATTGACGCACTCGGCAATTCGGTTTGCCAGCTGCCCCTCCTCGCACGCCGCCGGGATGCGCACCCACAGCGGGATATTCTGGCGCATTAACCAACTCAAGGCGCGGTCGGCCTCACTGTAACAGGCCATATGGTAGGAGGCCTCTGTCCGGGCATAGACGCCGGGTAGCGGCATTTCTAATACCCCCTCGCAGCAGTCAAGCCAAAAGGGGCCTATTTCCTGCTGTACCTGCGCAAGCTGTTGTTGCACCTCCAGGGTAAGTGTTTCAGCAAGGGAGCCAATGGTCACCACCAGCCGGGACACTGGTTGAGGATCATAGCCTTCTCCAGGTAGGGTAATGGTCCGTAACCCAGGCCTGGCCGCAGGCCGAGCCGGGAGGAGATGGTCGAGCATCGCCAGGATCTCCGCCGGGGGCACTGGGCGGGTAAAGCGCGCCGGACGTACTGGCTTTTCATGAAGAGGAAGCTCGCCAGTCTCGCCCTTTCGGTATGTATCCCTTAACGCCTTTGGGGTCAGGCCGTAATGCTCCTTGCACAGACTCACCAACTGGCGGCTATGACTAAAACCCGCGTCAAGGGCAATCCGCGCCACCGATTCATCTCGCGATCGTAGCGCCTCCACACACCAATTAAGCCGTAATTGTTGCAGGTAACAGGTAAATGTCATGCCCATCTCCTGGCTGAAACGCCGTGAGAGGTAAGGCAAGGAGAGGTACACCCGCTCAGCAGCAGATTGTAAAGTGATGGGCTGGCGAAAATGTTGGCCCATCCAGGCCACCACCGTAGCGATCCGTTTACTTTGGCCGGAATCAGTTTGAGCCGGATGCGGTTCACCGCTATTGAAATAGCGGGTCAATATCAGCATCACCCGTGAAATTAACGTGGTCAGCTCCAGTTCATAATCATCGAGGCGGTTGCCGGCCCAACAACGGGCTATTTTTTCGAACAGGGTATTTAACTGCACTAATGCGTTGGCGCTACCACTATGAGTCCTTCCACGGCTAAGCGTAAACCATCCTTGATGATATTTATGATAGCTTTTTGAAAAATAATCGTGGTTGATGCTAATGGTTAACAGGCAATTATTTCCCCGGCCACTCAGCTGGCAGTGTTCACCCCGATTCACCACCGCCCCCTGCCCCGGGGACAGCTTCCGAGAATGGCGTTCCTGCTGCAACACAATGGTACCCGTTAACGAATAAACCAAAGTGAGCCAGCGTTGGCTGTCCGGTGTAAGGCTCTCCACATTCACTATTTCAATAAGATAATCCATTATATTGGCTCCTTATATAACATTCTGAGCTGACTCTTTAATAACGCAAAATCATGATCCTGTTTCTTGTCCTCAAAACAAATTTGGGGAGTGAATAAGACAATATCCTCCCCGTTTTGCACAAATGAAGCATTCAGCCTGAATAATCCGCTGCATAAGATCGGCACTCCATTCACGCTTCAGGAAATACCATTATGGATAATAAAATTTTTCATACGATCAATGCCAATAAGGAACGCTGGATTACTTTACGTCGCCGTTTGCATCAACAGCCAGAATTGGGTTTTGAAGAACATCTAACCAGTGAATTGGTAAGCCAGCAGCTACAAGAGTGGGGCTATGACGTTTACAGTGGGCTAGGTAAAACCGGGGTGGTGGGTACGCTGAAAGTGGGAAATGGCAGCCGCCGGCTAGGGATCCGCGCTGACATGGATGCCCTACCCATTGAGGAAAACAATACTAAATCCTGGAAAAGCCAAGTTCCGGGCAAATTTCATGGCTGTGGGCACGACGGGCACACCGCTATTTTACTTTGTGCGGCCGAGTATCTGGCCAGAACCCGTGAGTTTGATGGCACTCTCCACGTTATCTTTCAGCCAGCTGAAGAGTTACTTTATGGCGGCAAGATGATGGTGGAGGACGGGCTGTTCACCCATTTCCCCTGCGATAAAATCTTCGCCCTGCATAATATGCCGGGCATGAAGCGCGGCGAGTTTTACTTCCGCAAGGGGGCAATGATGGCGTCCTCCGATACGCTACACATTGAGATACACGGCACCGGTGGCCACGGCGCGCTCCCGGAATTAACCATCGATGCCGGGTTAATCGCTTGTTATATCGCTACATCACTGCAATCAATTGTTTCCCGCAATATCGCGCCTCAACAGGCGGCGGTGGTCACTATTGGTAGCATCCAATCCGGGGATGCGGCCAATGTCATCAATGAATGTGCCCGACTGAAGCTATCAGTCCGCGCCCTGGACCCGCAGGTTCGCCGCCTGCTACTGGAACGGATTCAATCCCTGGCTATCGATCAGGCCCAGAGTTTTGGCGCTAAAGCGGTGGTGAAACACATCAACGGCAGCCCGGTGTTGATTAATGGCGATAGCGCCACGGATTTAGCTATCCAGGTGGCAACAGAGCTAGTGGGCGCCCGAAAGGTACACACCGATATTACCCCACTGATGGGCAGCGAGGACTTCGCCTTTATGCTGGAAGATCACCCCGATGGTTGCTATCTCATCGTTGGCAATGGCGATGGCCCTAACCAATGCATGGTGCATAACCCGGGTTATCTGTTTAGCGATGAAATCATCGTCCCGGCCGCCGCATTCTGGTGTGTGTTGACTGAAACCTATCTGAAATGAGGAACAGGCCATGTCTCAACACCTTTCCCCGTTGCGGATAACGCCTTTTCAGGGGGATTCCCGGCTGACACTCGGCATCATTCTTGGGGTACTAACTTTTTGGCTGTTTGCCATGTCGATGATCAACATCGTCCCTGCCATTCAACAGGATCTGGGCATACCTTCAGAGAAACTGAAT
>CBIFWW010000149.1:0-7881 GCA_966186435.1 uncultured Enterobacteriaceae bacterium | reverse complement strand
CCACCCTGTAGCTGGCTGCCCGTTACATTCAGGTCCCCTTCAGTGGCTTTCACGCTGAGGTTACGCCCGGCAGTAATCTGGCTGCCCTGGGCCGTGGTATTGGTCTGGGTCTGGGTGGACTGGGAGGACTGGCTGCCGTAAGAGACTGAAATCCCGATGGTGTTGTCACTGGACGGGTCACCGCCTTTTGCCGCATCCATCTGCACCGCCTGCACCGACTGCACCCCGGTCAGGGCTGCCTTGGTGGCCTGCAGCGCCTTCAGGCGGCCATCAGATTCCCCTTTCGCCTCCTGGCTGGTCTGCACCGCCGTGTTGAGGGCGCTGCCCGCCGCGCCGGACAGCGCCAGGGTCAGGCCACTCTGTTTTTGCTCCACTTTATGAGTCTGGCGGCTGTGGTTTTCTGCCGCCAGAATATCGACTGTCTTGCCGGTGAGGCTGATATCCTGGCCGCCAATCACATCGGAGCCTTTCACCGTCAGGGCATTTCCGGCAGTCAGGCTGACATTGCCTTTCGTGCTGCCAACGGTGCTGCCGCTACTGGTGAAGCTGGCCCCGTCATCGGTGGTTTTAATGCTTTGTTTACCAACCGTAAAGCCAATGCCACCGCTGCTCATCAGGCCGGTTTTACGCTCGTCACGCAGGTGGGTTTCCTGGCGGCTGTTGCTGGCATCTTCAATTGTCAGATTACGCCCGGCCCGGAGGCTGACATCCTGGTCACCGGCCACGCTGCTGCCGCGCACCTGCAAATCATTCCCGGCTGATAACGCCACCCGGTTGCCGCTGAATACACTCCCCATCGCGTTATTGGCGGTGACTTCATCGTGCGTTTCCACCGATTTACCGGAAAGTAACCCTTTTGACTGTTGTTTGCTGTGCTCCGTCAGATGGTAGCCGGACTGGGCCTCGGTAAGGTTGAGGTTGTTTCCGGCAGCAGCAGCCAGAGAGCCTCCGGCGGTGACGCTGGCACCTCGGGCATTGATATCCTGCCCGGCAATCAAGGATATATCCCCTTTACCATTGATTTGGCTGGCGACCTGCTGCTGCTGAGTAAGCGTGCGATAGTTACCGCCGCCCCAGTCGCCATTTTCACTGGCGTTGGTGTTAAGTGTACTCAGATTAAGATCGTTCCCGGCCCTGATAGAGGTTGTGCCATTACCGCTGTTGCTGACCAGGGCGGCACTCAGGTTGATATTGTTCACTGCCTGGAGCACCATCTGCCCCTGTTCATTCCGGGCATAGACTCCGGCGGCTCTGTCCAGATAACGGTTTGCTTCATTGCCCGCAAGCGTGCTGGTGATAGTCAGATCCCGGCCTGCACTCAGAAGTAGGCTATCGCCACCGCTCAGACTGCCGCCAATATTGTTGATATCGGTCCTGGCGCGGATATCCAGCCGGTTCCCCTGGATCAGCCCGCTATTGTGCAGGTTGTCTACAGAGAGCTGGGTGACCCCTCGCCCGGCAATGGTGCCGCTGTTGGTCAAATCACGGGTGACGTTAAGGGCAAGGTTACCCCCGGCCAGCAGTGCCCCATTGCCATCCAGATCGCCGGCTTTTACCCGGGTATACACCTGGGGCACCAGCACCTGCTGGCGACTGCCGTCGGGCAGCGTCACCTGCTGGCTGACCAGCCACACCATATCCCCGGTGAGCAGCTTCATCTGTTCAGGGGTGAGGGCTACCCCGGCAGTGAGTTTATATTTATCGGCAAAGGCAAGGCCGTTATCCATCAGAGCTTTGAACTGATCTTCATCATTATGGAAACCACCCAGGTAGCGATTGCCGGTCAGGGCCACGACCTGCTGGCGAATCAGTTGTTGTTCATAAAAACCATCCCCCAGCCGCTTCATCTCGTTATCCGGGTTACGGGTAAAAGCGCGCATCATGTAATCAGAGCTGAGCCACTTACGGGCATCGGTAAAGCGCGGATCGGTCTCCACCAGGTAGTGGCTGGTGCTGCCGGGGGTGACACGGTACAGGCTATTGTCCGGTAAGTTGGTGTTCACGCCCCCGGTACGCACTACGGCACCCGGCAGGATAGTCTCCCAGGTCTGGCCAGGGGGTAGCTGTACTGGCTGGCCTGGGTTAAAGATGGAGTGCGTAAGTTTTGCTAACCCAATATCTGTGGGGGACGCATTGCGGCCCGCAATGGCGGCACCACTGCCTTGCTGCCCGGAAAAACTCTCCCAGGCCAGGGTACCGAGAGAGATAGTCTGAATAACCGCGTCTGGTTGGTAATGGCTCTCTTTTTTACCCTGAGAGGTTTTTGTTCCGCCGATTCTTCTCTTGGTTTTCTTAGGCCACCAGCGGGTTTGTGTCCCTACATCGGTGGTGCTCCTTTGCCCCTGAGTGGCTTCATTATGCAGATTGCCTGTCGCCCCGCTGAGTAGCCCCCCGGCCAGGATCCGGCTATCACGGTTGAACACGTCATTACTGTTAAGTGTGAGGTTGCCCCCGGCAAGGATTTGGCCTGGATCGCTCTGAGTGACCCGGGTTTCCTGCACAGTGCGGGTGTATTTATATTCGTAGAATTCATCCCCCCGGCTGCCATCCGGCATGATGGCACTGCGTACGCCGTATTTATTTTTATTGGATCTATCAATCTTATCCCAGTCATAGCGGGTGATTTGGCCCTTGAGCACCCCTTCATGTTTCCGGGAAACCTCCGCGATAACCGTCGCCACTTGCAGGTTGGTGTTGTTATTTTCCACCCGGGCCATATCGATGCGCATATCCCCGGCGGATTCAATGGTGGCCCCGCCGTTGACAAGCGTACTGCCGCGCCCGGTTGCATTTAACGCGCCGTCAAGTGCGCCGCCCATTGCCAGAGTGCCCAGGCTATAGATAACACTATGGCCGCTGTTATTTACGTTAACCGCACCAATATTGAGGCGTTCACGAGCAGCAAGGGTTGCCGCGGTTCCCTTCTCAGCCTGGTTATTCAGGTTGCCAGTCTGAATAGCGATATGGTCCCCGTAGAGACGGCCTGTCCCCAGGTTGGTGACATTGGCAGCCTGAATGTACGTCAGGCCGCCGTCGATTAAGCCCCGGTTGGTTAAGCTATCGCCCAGATCAAGCCGGGTTTCACCGGCAGTCATTTCCCCGGTCAGCTGGTTATTCAGGCTCCATGCATTAAGATTTAACCGCCCACCGGACTGGATCAGCCCCTGGTTATCAACGCTGGCGCTGTTGAGCAGCAGATTTCCATTGGCGATAACCTGGCGGGTATTGGTAAAACCCTGTTGCAGATGAATCGCCATGTCACCCCCGGCCAGCAATTGCCCATCCCCACTCAGGCTGGTTGATGCCAGGTTAAAGCCAGCGCCGGAAACCAACTTCCCACCGCGGTTGTTCATGACTAGGCTGTCTGCGCCATTAACGGCCAGATTACGCCCGGCAGAAATCAGGCCACTTTGGTTGGCAAACTGGCGTTGCAGGTTAAGTACCAACCCCTCAGCGGTGGCAATACGGCCCTGCTGGTTATCCAGATCGGCCGCATCCAGTTGCAAAGAACCAGCCTCAATCCCGGTGTCGGTTCGGCCCTGTTGGCGGTTAATGATACTCACTGCTGCCAGCACCGCCTGCCCATTGGTTCGTACCCTCCCCAGTGTGTTATCCATCGCTGCGCCAATCGCCCGGAGAGTTAACCCGTTAATGGCCTGGATCTGGCCGCTTCGGTTATCTAACGCACCGGTTGCGAGCGTGGCCGTGCCGCCTGTTGCTATGTTGCCCTGTTGGTTATCCAGACTGAGGCCTGCGGTGTTGAGCGCCAGATTATTTTGCGCTGAAATTCGCCCAAACTGATTAGTCACCATGCCGGTCGTTAAGCTTAAATCCCCACCGGCGCTCACAATCCCGTGGGTGTTATCGAGACGTTTCCCACCAGAATTCACCATCAACCCCTGAGAGGCCTGCACCTGGCCCCCCCGGTTATCCAGTGTGCCGGTGAGCATATTCAAGCTCCCGCCGGTGGCTATCACGCCAGAGTGATTGGCAATATCGTCACTGTTCAGGTTGAGGTTTTTACCCGCCATCACCACACCGTGGGCGTTGTTCAATGCTCCGCTACGGAGTTGCAATACCCCCTGGCTAAGAATGCCCTTCGTGGTGCCACTGCTCTGGTTGCTGAGGGGGTTGCCGTGGGTATCCACAGCCATATTTCCGCCGGATTGAATCAGCCCACCATCGTTATTCAGCCCGGCGCTGTTCAGGGTTAGCCCCCCGGTGGCAGCAATAGTCCCTTGCTGATTCGCTACATCCCCGGCACGAATCCCCACCAGCCCGCCGATTAACTGGCCCTGGCGATTATCGAAGTTGCCCGCGCTTTCCACAGACAGGTTCGTGTTCTGCCCGGTGAGTAATTTGCCACGTTGGTTATTAAGGGTTTGAGCCTGAGCCTGAACCTGAAGGTTGCCGCTGGAGGAAATGTTACCGCCCTGGTTATCCACAGTGGCAGCATTGATCCGCAGATCCCGGGCATTGGCGGCGATCGTCCCCTGCTGGTTATCTATTCCCCCTGCGTGATCCAGGGTTAAGGCCGTGCTGCCAATATGTTGAATAGTCCCTGTGCGGTTAGAAAGCGTATTCGCCTTGAAGATAAGCTTATCGGCGCTTAACTGGCCGTTGTCATTTTGTATCCTGCCCAGCGTGCTGGCTGATAGTGTGCGGGCCGCCTGTATTCTGGCCCCCTGGGTGGAAATATCACCACGGGTCGCCATCACGGTGATAGCCCCTGCGGCGGTCTGGCTATGGCTGAGATCCACCTTGCTGCCGGATAAATCCATGTCACCGCCAGCCATATTCTGGCCGCTGGCGTTTAACGCCCCCTGGCTGTTAATCACCAGATTGCCGCTGTTTTTAATCCGGCCATCCTGGCCTAAACCGGCTGTAACAATGCCGCTGCTGTTCACGCTGGCAGTATGGATAGCGGTATTACCGCCGGCACCAATAAGGCTCGTATTACGGGTGGCACCTTCCACCTTAACCCGCGTGTCACCTGCCGCATAAATGCGCCCGCTATTTTCCAACCCACCGCTGGCGGCCAGGGACATATTCCGGTTGGTATCTATCGTGCCACTATTGCCAATGCTGCCATCAACATTGACCACCACATCCCCGGCAGCAGCCCCGATAGCCCCGGCATTGTGCACGCCAACGCCCTTTTCAGTGCCGATCATGCGGATTTTATTGGCGTACATCCCGCCGATTTGGGAGACATCCAGCGCCAGATTCGGGCGGCTGGCCTCGTCGGCGGCTCTGGCACTCACGATTTGATTCCCGTTATCCACCCGGTTGGCCCCGGTGATAACGTTTAAATCTTTGGCCCACAGACCGGCGTTGATGTTGACCGAGCGGGCAATCAGATCGGTATGGTCTGTGCCCCGGGAATCCAGCCCGTTACCTTGCACCACAATCTCGCCACGCTGGACGTCATAACCGGTGATCACCCCATTATTCAGCTCCGGCTTGCCGGTAGTGAGGGTGCCGCGGTTGGCGTTGATAAAGCCACAGCCGCTACAGGTAATCCCCGCCGGGTTGGCAATCACCACCTGGGCGCGCTTCCCGGCGACTTCGATAAAGCCATTAAGCTGGCTGGGGTTTTTGGCATTCACCTCATTAAGAATCACTTTGGCTTCGCCCTTCGCCAGCCAGGGGTTAGCCGCTACCATGCCGCCCAACTGGCTCTGGGTGTTGGTGGCGGAGTTATTAAGGATCACCCCTTTTTTATCGACATCGAACTGGCTGAAAACGTTGCGGGAAACGCCGCCCTTGCTCGGGGTTTGAATGTTGACCTGCGGCGTCCCGTTAGCCGTGCCCATAACCGCCGGTTGCTGGTTCCTGGGGGCGCTGCCATCGGCAATGATTGCCGCCAGTGAAGGAGCAACGGCCCCCAGCGCCAGTAACAGGCCGAAGCTCAGGGGCGTTAAGCGGCCTATCAACTGGCCCAGGGTGTGACCTAAACCACGGCGCGGGCCATGGCCTGCCCGGCCGCTGCGGGCGATATCCGCCACCACCATCAGCATGCCGCGGGCTTTATTAAAAACGATACGATACAGATCCTTGTTCATACGGTGTCCTTACCGGCGTCTCAACGCGCCCGCCTTTTCAATAATTCCAGTTCAGGTTAAAACCAAAAGTGACGCCGCTGGTGTGGTAGCCGGCTGGCTTGGAGAGGGGGATACCGGCGAACAGGTCATAGCCGGTGTTCCACACGTAGCCACGTAGGCCGGTGACGCCGCCCGCCAAATGCTTACCGATGCTTTCATCGCCCTGGCTGCCGCGCCCGCTAATCTCGCCATAGTCAGCGCCGAGGTAGAATTCATGGCCCTGGAGTGGCAGATACCAACCGATATCATTGCGCACATACCAGCCCTCATCAGCGGTAAGCGTGCGTTCCCCGTCAAAGCCCCGTACCGTCCAGCGGTTACCGATGGAGAAGCTGTCCTGTGGTGTCAACGGGGTGTTGGTGCTCTGGCGCAGGTACTGCACGTTGTAATGAAAGCGCTGGCCCAGCAGGCTGAATGGCACATCGGCTTGGGCATTGTACTGGAGGATTTTGCTCAAGGCGGTGCCCGCATCGCGGTACTCTTCCGGGGCTGGCATCGCGCCAAACCAACGGGTACCCCGCTGGTAGCTAACCCCGGCATCAAGGGTGGCCCAATTTAAATAATGACGATGCTGCAACCCCAGGCGCCAGGCGGAAGTCCGGCGGCGCTGAACCTCGATTTCAGTGTCTTCAAAGTAGCTACGCTGCTCCCGGACAATGACATACCCGGTGAGGGTAGTTTTCTGGGTGGCATTGCGGTGTAGCACCCGGCTTAACTGGGCGTCGAGGGATTTACTCTTGCCGCTATAGCTATAATCCTGGTTGGCCCCGGCGACAGTCTGGTGATAGTGGTATTCGTTACCGGTTACCCCCACTAGCCAGTAGCCGAAGGGCACTGAATAGTGGGCAGTGAAGTTCTTGGTGCCCTTTCCACCGCCGCTTTCCAGATCGTGGCTGCCGGAGACATAAAACAGATCGCTGAGGGATAAGGGGTTATCCAGCGTGAAGGTCAGCCCACCCTGGTAACGGCCCGTGCCAGTGGTGCCAGAATCATCCAGCGAGGCCCCCAGCCGCCACATTTTGCTTTGCTTCCAGTCCAACAAGATATCGCTTTCACCAGGCTTTTCGCCGGGGACAATTTCCATACTGGCCTGTACCGTCGGCAGCCGCTGTAAGTTCTCCAGCCCCTGTTCAATACCGCGTAAATCCAGCAAGTTGCCCGCGTGAGGCGGGAAGGCGCTATAAAGAGTGACATAGCGATCGCTCTGTGGGGTGAGCTTCACCTCATGCACCTTGCCGGGCACCATCATTAGCTTAAGTTCGCCGCTGCTCAGATTCTGAGCCGGGGCCAGTACCCGGGTGGTAATATAGCCGCTGTCGATAAGCCGGTTTTGCAGTGCCCCCATCAGCATATTGATGCCCTGCCCGCCCAGGCAGTGGCCGTTAGCCTGGCTGGCGATACGCCGTAACGGTAGCCAGTAGGGCAGGTTGTCCAGCCCATCCAGCGTCACCCGTTGGATATCAAAACACGGGGTTTCCAATGGGAAGTTGACGCGGGCGCCCCATTTGGCTGGTTCAGAAAGGCGCACATCCGGGGCTGGCGGGTTTAGCTGCTGCTCTAACGCTTTCTGCTGGCTCTGCTGATGTAAAAATTGTTCATTGCCTGGGATGGCGGCGTAAGCCTCAGACTGAAAATACAACGCTACCGCCAGAACGGGGAGCACCCCGCCCTGCCGTAAAATGCATGGCAACATCATGACCTTCCCTGTCCTGATAAAT
This sequence comes from uncultured Enterobacteriaceae bacterium, assembly GCA_966186435.1. Lineage (GTDB taxonomy): Bacteria > Pseudomonadota > Gammaproteobacteria > Enterobacterales > Enterobacteriaceae > CBIFWW01. The sequence goes on along the minus strand of CBIFWW010000149.1, from coordinate 59 downwards.
TATATTGGATGTAAATTTACGTGCCGGATAATATCCAGGCGAATTTTAAAAGGACAGGA
>CBIFWW010000148.1:0-7926 GCA_966186435.1 uncultured Enterobacteriaceae bacterium | reverse complement strand
GCATAACCCACTACCTGCCCTTCGTCATCAGTGGCAACGACACCCAGAGTCAACAAACCATCTTCCCGCAGCCGTTGAACCAGTTCAGCCTCCGCGCCACCGGGAAATGCACGGCGCAACAAGGCATCAATACCCGGTGCGTCAATGGGGATTTCTACTCTAATTAACATGGCTCACCTACTGATTTTTCCCGTGTAGAGTCGGTAGTCTTAAGCCCGGCTTCTACAAATTCAGCCATTTGTAGCAATAGCATCCGCAATGGCTTTGGCATCGCATCAAGCTCAATGGCATCCATTAAGTTTTTCACATACAGCCCCAGCTCGGTATCCCCTTCGATCACCAGGCGGCGCTGGAAGAAAAGGGTATCCGGATCTTGCTTACGGGCTGCGATCAGCAACAGATCGTTGGCATCCGCGCTGAAACTCACATCCGCCGGGGCATCTTCACGTACAACCAGACGGCCATTGTCGACAGAGGTAAACCATTGAAGCCCGATATCACGTACCTCAATTTGCAACCAACGCCCTTCAAGAAACTCCAGTTCGCCGTCTTCCAGGGCCTGGCGGAATTGCCAGCCGAGTAACTGCTCCAGCACCTGACGCTTAAGCGCAAAAGGCGCCAGTTTCACTGGGGTTTTGATGATTGATGGGCCAATCCGGACCAGGCGCGAACGCAGTTTATCCAGCACGTACTTTACTCCCTGAGATGTGGTGTCCTGTATATTTTGCCACACCAGAAAAGCGCGATTGCGGCGCAAAATCAACTATTGCGTGCTTGTCTTGTGCTCGATAGCGCACAGCCTGTGAAACATCTTTACGTTATTAACTGCCTTAAATCAAAAATTGTCTCGTAGGGGTTAACTAAAATCGCAGTTCGTTAACAATCACTGCCGGCCTTTACGGCTTGGCACAGTGGCGCCATCGCGCCCCGACAGCCGAGATAAATTATGGAGTTACTCTGCCCCGCAGGTAATCTGCCGGCCCTTAAAGCAGCCATTGAGAATGGCGCTGACGCGGTCTACATTGGCCTGAAAGATGATACCAATGCCCGCCACTTTGCTGGTTTGAACTTTACGGAGAAGAAACTCCAGGAAGCGGTGAGTTTTGTGCATCAGCATCGCCGCAAACTGCATATCGCTATCAACACCTTTGCTCATCCCGTTGGCTTCAGCCGCTGGCAACGCGCCGTGGATATGGCCGCCCAATTAGGTGCCGATGCGCTGATCCTGGCAGATATCGCCATGCTGGACTATGCCGCCGAGCGCTATCCACATATCGAACGTCATGTTTCCGTGCAGGCATCGGCCACTAATGAAGAAGCAATTCGCTTCTACCATCGAAATTTTGAAGTGTCCCGCGTGGTGCTTCCCCGAGTGCTCTCCATGCATCAGGTTAAGCAGCTGGCCCGCGTTACACCGGTTCCGTTGGAAGTTTTTGCCTTCGGTAGCCTGTGCATTATGGCGGAAGGCCGCTGTTACCTCTCCTCTTATTTAACCGGTGAATCCCCTAACACCGTGGGTGCCTGCTCTCCGGCCCGTTACGTGCGCTGGCAGCAAACCCCACAAGGGCTGGAATCCCGTTTGAATGAAGTGTTGATTGACCGGTATGCCGATGGCGAAAACGCCGGGTATCCTACCCTGTGCAAAGGGCGTTACTTGGTCGATGGCCAGCGTTATCACGCACTCGAAGAGCCAACTAGCCTGAACACTCTGGAACTGCTGCCAGAGCTGTTGGCTGCCAACATTGCCTCAGTAAAAATCGAAGGCCGCCAGCGCAGCCCGGCCTATGTCACTCAGGTGGCTAAAGTGTGGCGCCAGGCCATCGACCGCTGTATCGCCGACCCGGATAGCTACGCCCCGCAAGCGGCGTGGATGGAAGCTCTGGGTGCGATGGCTGAAGGCACCCAGACTACGCTTGGCGCATATCACCGTAAATGGCAGTAACAGGAGCCACCATGAAATATTCACTCGGGCCGGTGCTCTACTACTGGCCAAAAGAAACCCTGGAAGATTTCTACCAGGCAGCGGCTAACAGCAGCGCCGATGTAATCTATCTGGGCGAAGCGGTGTGCAGTAAACGCCGCGCCACTAAAGTGGGCGACTGGCTGGACATGGCCAAAGCGCTCTCCTCCAGCGGCAAACAGGTGGTGCTTTCTACCTTGGCTCTGGTTCAAGCACCCTCTGAACTTGGCGAGCTAAAACGCTATGTTGAAAATGGCGACCTGATTATCGAAGCCAACGACTTTGGTGCCGTGAATATGGCCGCTGAGCGCAAGCTGCCCTTCGTGGCGGGCCATGCCCTCAACTGCTATAACGCCGTCACGCTAAAGCTGATGCTGAAACAGGGGATGATGCGCTGGTGTATGCCGGTGGAGCTTTCCCGCGACTGGCTGGTGAACACCCTTGCCCAGTGTGAAGAATTAGGCATCCGGGACAAGTTTGAAGTAGAAGTGCTGAGCTATGGCCACCTGCCGCTGGCTTATTCCGCCCGCTGCTTCACCGCCCGTTCTGAAGACCGGCCAAAGGATGAATGTGAAACCTGCTGCATTAAATACCCATTGGGCCGCAGCATGATTTCTCAGGAAGGCCAGGAAGTCTTCACCCTGAACGGCATCCAGACCATGAGTGGTTATGTTTACAACCTGGGTAACGAGCTGAAATCGATGCACGGACTGGTGGATATGGTTCGCTTGTCACCAATGGGGCTGGAGACCCTGGAAGTGCTGAATACTTTCCGTGCCAATGAACAGGGTATACAGCCCCTGGCGCTGGCGGGTAATCATGATTGTAATGGTTACTGGAAGCGCCTGGCAGGGCTGGCTCTGGAAGCCTGATAACAGCTCGCTTTGTTAATAAACGTCATCAGATTTTAATGCAGTATTAAAAATGCAGCTTTCCGGTCTGTACGCCAGACTGAATAGAGACCTTCAATCTGATGACGCTGTTACAAAGTGAGCCATGATGACTGATATTACTTCCCCCCACTTTTCCACTCTCGACCTGGCCCCTATCCCACAAGGTGCCAGCGCCGCAGAGGCCTTTAGCCATTCCCTGGATCTCGCCCAATTAGCCGAAAAGCGTGGTTATCACCGCTATTGGCTGGCAGAGCACCACAATATGACCGGTATCGCCAGTGCCGCAACATCAGTATTAATTGGCTATTTGGCGGCGAACACCACCACTTTGCGCCTCGGCTCCGGCGGCGTGATGCTGCCCAACCATGCTCCGCTGGTCATTGCCGAGCAGTTTGGCACCCTCAACACCCTGTATCCTGGCCGTATCGATCTGGGCCTGGGCCGTGCCCCCGGCAGCGACCAGCGCACGATGATGGCCCTGCGCCGCCATATGAGCGGCGATATCGACAATTTCCCCCGTGACGTTGCTGAGCTGGTGGATTGGTTCGATGCCCGCGATCCTAACCCCCACGTGCGCCCGGTCCCCGGTTATGGCAGCCAAATTCCGGTATGGTTGCTTGGCTCCAGCCTGTATAGCGCCCAACTGGCGGCGCAAATGGGGCTGCCCTTCGCCTTCGCCAGTCACTTTGCCCCGGATATGCTATTCCAGGCCCTGGCACTATACCGAAGCCAGTTCAAACCCTCTGAACGCCTAAACAAGCCCTACGCCATGGTGTGTATCAATATCGTGGCGGCAGACAGCAACCGGGATGCGGAATTCCTGTTTACCTCAATGCAGCAGGCCTTTGTTAAATTGCGCCGTGGCGAAACCGGGCAACTGCCGCCACCTATCGAGAACATGGAGCGTTTCTGGAACCCTTCCGAACAGTATGGGGTGGAACACGCTTTGGGGATGTCTCTGGTAGGGGATAAAGCCAAAGTGCGTCACGGGCTGTTATCCATTCTGCGGGAAACCCAAGCTGATGAGATTATGGTTAATGGTCAGATCTTTGACCATCAGGCCCGGCTACATAGCTTCGACCTGGCGATGGAGGTCAGGGAATCGCTATAACAAAATGGGCGGCCACTGCCGCCCTGCTTTTTTTGGTGATACACCGGAAGGATGTTAAAGCTCGATAGGAAGTGCACCACCACGTTCCCCACCCCGAACAGCAGGATCAGCACAATCATCCCATTCCCCCCCCACACCCGGAACATCGGACTACCGAAGCGCTTACGGGATGCGCGGGCCAACAGCGCCGGAACAATAGCGGCCCAAATAGTAGCCGCCAGGCCAGCATAGCCAATGGCGTAGAGGAAGCCATCTGGATATAGCAGACCACCTACCATCGGCGGCAAGAAGGTAATCAGCGCCGTTTTAAAACGTCCTAATGGCGAATCATTAAATTTGAACAGATCCGCCAGGTAATCAAACAGCCCCAATGTCACCCCAAGGAAGGAACTGGCTACGGCAAAGTTGGAGAAGATCACCAGCAGCAGCGCCAGGCTTTTGCTATTCAGTACTCCACTCAGCGCTTGTACCAGCACATCGATATTGCCGCCTTTATCAGCAATGGCGATAAAGTCATGACGCGGAATATTCCCCATGGTACCCAGCAACCAGATGGCATACAGACCCAGAGCCAGTAGGGTGCCATAAACCAGGCAGCGGATAATGGTGCGCGGATCTTTACCATAATACTTCATCAGGCTCGGCACGTTGCCGTGATAGCCAAAGGAAGCCAGGCAAAATGGCAGCGTCATCAGCAGATAAGGCGCATAGCTGGGGCTGGCTTCAGCCACGTTAAACAGCGTTGGGGTGGTAACATGGCCCAATAGGCTGCCAAAGGTCAGGAAGAAGGTAATCACCTTGGCACCCAGCACGATGGCGGTGATACGGCTCACCGCTTTGGTGCTAAGCCATACAATAAACGCCACCAGTAAGGCGAAGCCGAAGCCCGCCGCTTTAGCGGGCACGTTCAGGGACATCTCGGCAAAGGTGTGGTGCAGAATCGAACCACTGGCCGAAATATAGGCATAAGTCAGGATATAGAGCACAAAGGCAATGGACAGACCGTTAATCAGGTTCCAGCCTTTACCCAGCAGATCTTTGGTGATGGTGTCGAAGCTGGCCCCGATACGGTAGTTCAGGTTGGCTTCAAGGATCATCAAACCAGAATGCAACATGCAGAACCAGGTGAATACCAGCGCGGCCAGTGACCAGAAGAACCAGGCACCGGACATGACTACCGGAAGGGAAAACATACCTGCGCCAATAATGGTGCCACCGATAATCATCACGCCGCCAAATAATTTGGGCGTCACTGCGGTGGAGGATAACGTCGTCATGTCACTGGGTTCCTGTGTTGTTCAAGCAGGTCGTCCTGCCTGGAGCATTGTACCAGTACATAAGTACAAAAAGGATAAAAAAAGCCCCAATTATTATAATCGGGGCTGTTTATATTATTTTACACCCAATAGGTGGAATTTTTATGCTTAGGCGTCGTTAGAACGGCGGCGGGTACCTGCGGCACCGGCGTCATCACGACGTGGGCCACGGTTTTCGCGACGTTCGCCACCACCGAAGTTACGGCCACCTTCACGGCGTTCACCGCTGAAGCGACGACCTTCACCACGTGCACCTTCTGGACGGCCGCCTTCACGACGTTCGCCACCGAAACCACGGCCACCAGGACGACGTTCGTGCGGCTGGGCATCGCCCATCAGCTGCATGTTCATCGGTTTGTTCAGGATGCGGGTACGAGTGAAGTGTTGCAATACTTCGCCCGGCATACCTTTTGGCAGCTCAATAGTGGAATGGGAAGCAAACAGCTTGATGTTACCGATGTAACGGCTGCTGATGTCGCCTTCGTTAGCAATAGCGCCAACGATATGACGAACTTCAACACCATCATCACGGCCAACTTCAATGCGGTACAGTTCCATATCACCCACTTCACGGCGTTCGCGACGTGGACGATCTTCACCACCACGTTCAGCACGATCGCCGCGTGGAGCACGGTCGTTACGGTCACGGCGTTCGAAACGGTCATCACGATCGCGGAACTCACGTTTAGGACGCATCGGCGCATCTGGTGGCAGGATCAGTGGGCGTTCGCCCTGAGCCATTTTCAGCAGTGCTGCGGCCAGGGTTTCAACGTCCAGCTCTTCAGAATCAGCCGGCTTCATTTTGTTCAGCAGAGCGCGGTACTGCTCCAGATCGCTGCTTTCCAGCTGCTGCTGTACTTTAGTAGCAAATTTTTCCAAGCGGCGGGTACCCAGCAGTTCTGCGTTTGGCAGTTCTACTTCTGGAATAGTCAGCTTCATAGTGCGTTCGATGTTACGTAGCAGGCGGCGTTCGCGGTTTTCAACGAACAGCAGCGCACGGCCCGCACGACCCGCACGACCGGTACGGCCGATACGGTGAACGTAGGATTCAGAATCCATAGGGATATCGTAGTTTACTACCAGGCTGATACGTTCAACGTCCAGACCACGAGCAGCAACATCAGTTGCAATCAGGATATCCAGGCGGCCGCTCTTCAGGCGCTCCAGGGTCTGCTCACGCAATGCCTGGTTCATGTCGCCGTTCAGCGCAGCACTGTTATAGCCGCTACGTTCCAGGGCTTCAGCCACTTCCAGGGTTGCATTTTTGGTACGAACGAAGATGATCGCCGCATCAAAATCTTCCGCTTCCAGGAAACGCACCAGCGCTTCGTTTTTACGCATGCCGTATACAGACCAATAGCTCTGGCTGATGTCCGGGCGAGTAGTCACGCTGGATTGGATGCGCACTTCCTGCGGCTCTTTCATAAAGCGGCGGGTAATGCGACGAATAGCTTCCGGCATGGTTGCAGAGAACAGAGCGGTCTGATGACCTTCTGGGATCTGAGCCATGATGGTTTCTACGTCTTCGATAAAGCCCATGCGCAGCATTTCATCAGCTTCGTCCAGAACCAGGCCGCTCAGGCGGGACAGGTCCAGAGTACCACGCTTCAGGTGGTCAAGCAGACGGCCTGGGGTACCCACAACAATTTGTGGCCCCTGACGCAGGGCGCGCAGCTGTACGTCATAACGCTGGCCGCCGTACAGGGCAACTACGTTCACGCCACGCATGTGTTTAGAGAATTCGGTCATTGCTTCAGCCACCTGAACCGCCAGTTCACGGGTAGGGGCCAGCACCAGGATTTGAGGTGCTTTCAAGTCAGAATCAATGTTGTTCAGCAGCGGCAGAGAGAATGCCGCAGTTTTGCCGCTACCGGTCTGGGCCATACCCAGCACGTCGCGACCATTCAGCAGATGTGGAATACACTCTGCCTGAATTGGAGATGGTTTTTCGTAACCCAGATCGTTAAGGGCTTCAAGGATAGGAGCCTTCAGGCCCAGATCTGCAAAAGTGGTTTCGAATTCAGCCATGTAGTACAAGTGCCTCGATATTAATGGCGGCCAGTCTACATAACTCATCGTGAAAATTTTCGGTAATTTTCATTGAAAGTGTGAACCGGCTCAAAGTAGGTGTATTGACGAACAACAACGCCCTCACCGGTTAAGATGATGGCAATCAAAAGATTACGGGCTGATGTTTATGTCGTCAGCTATTGCTGGTCCGATTCTGCCAGGTCGTCTTGCTCCTGGCCCAAGAGCGATAATTCCAACAATGCATAACGGTGCTCAACGAAGTTGTGTACGTTGTTAGCAACCGCTAATTTGAACAGTGCCGTAGCGCTGTCCTTATCCCCCAGACTTAGGTAGTACTTACCTAAATAGAAGTTGGTTTCACTGAGATGCTCAGCGAGCGAGGTGTTATCCGTTGCGTCTGCCTTGAGCTTTTCCATCAGCGTTGCTTCGCTGATGTTGCCCAGGTAGAACTCGACAATATTCCATCCCCACTGTTCCTTGTCCGATTTTTCGAAGCGTTGGTTTAACGCGTCTTTGGCCTGCTTTGCATCGAGCTTCTGCTCAACAATGTAAAGCCACAGGCTACGGAAAGGATCGTTAGGATCGTCTTGATAAAACGCCAGCAGATCATCTTGC
>CBIFWW010000147.1:0-8003 GCA_966186435.1 uncultured Enterobacteriaceae bacterium | reverse complement strand
TCCTTATATATGGCATGTATATATGCGGTATATATGGTTCATCGATGTGTGGCGATAAAATTATCAACCGCATCTTACTCGGTAGTAAAACAAATGGAGATTGTTATGAGAGAAATTAATAAGAAAGAAATGGAAATGGTTGGCGGCGGCTTTGATTTTAGCTCCGTAATCAACTCTGAAGGTGCTAAAAATGTAAGATCAGCTTTTTCAAACATTCGTAAAGAATTGCCGGGCCTGATCTCTGGGTTCTTCGGTGCAATTACTCGAGGCATTCAAAAGCGCTGGCAGGCAAACCCAACCTTATCTGGGTTCTTTAAGGGTTTCTCCCGCGCTCGATAATACGCATTGATTAAGTTATGACGTAATCAAACCTTGCTTAGTCACTATTGGTTGAGCAAGGTTTTTTTATGATACAGGAAAATACTCTTGGTAAAAATAACCAGGGTTGATTTGAAAGGAACTCTATTTTGTTTCGTCAGGAAGCGATTGAACGCAGAGGCGTAAAATGGCGTGGGCGCGCCATTTTGTTACCGGGTATTCCCCTTTGGATGACGCTGTCAGGCTGTTCGCTATTTACCATAGTGTTCTTAAGCTTTGTGATTTTTGGCGACTATACGCGCCGAGTCAATGTGAGTGGTGAAGTCACTACCTGGCCACGTGCGGTTAATATCTACTCCGGGGTACAGGGTTACGTCGTGAAGCAGTTTGCCCAGGAAGGGCAGATTCTGCGCAAAGGCGATCCTATTTATCAGATAGATGTCAGTAAAAGCACCCGCAATGGTGTAGTTAGTGATAACCAGCGTAAAGATATTGAAAGCCAATTGGAGCACGTGGCCAGCATGACCGAGCGTCTGGAAGAAAGTAAACGGGTCACGCTAACCACCCTGGAACAACAGCGCAATCAATATCGTGATGCTTTTACCCGCTCAGAGAGAATCATTAAACGGGCGGAAGAAGGCATCAAGATAATGAAAGATACCATGGATAATTATAAAAACTACCAGACTCAGGGGCTGATTAACAAAGACCAGTTAACCAACCAGGTGGCACTCTATTACCAGCAGCAAAACAATCTATTAAGCCTGACCGGGCAGAACGAGCAAAATGCTCTGCAAATCACCAATCTGGAAAGCCAGATTAAAATTCAGGCTGCGGAGTTTGATAACCGAATCTACCAAATGGCGCTGCAACGGTTCGAGTTGCAGAAAGAAAAAATCAATGCCGATGCCGGAGGAGAGATCATCATCCGCGCCCAGTCAGACGGCAAAATTGATTCCATGAGCCTCACCCTGGGCCAGATGGTCAATCCCGGGGACAGTCTGCTTCAAGTCGTCCCGGTGGATATTGAAAGCCACTATCTGGTGATTTGGGTGCCCAATGACGCAATACCTTTTGTCGCAATAGGCGACAAGGTCAATATTCGTTACGAAGCCTTCCCCTCGGAAAAATTTGGCCAGTTTGCTGCCAGGATAACCTCTATTTCTAAAACACCAGCTTCGTCACAAGAGATGCTGACTTACCAGGGTTCCCCTAAAAACACGCTGGAAGCCGGGACGCCGATGTATAAGGTCATGATTAAACCCGAAAAAAACCTGATTGAATATGAGGGAAAATCCCTTCCGTTAGAAAATGGAATGAAAGCCCAAAGCACGTTGTTTCTGGAAAAACGAAAAATTTACCAATGGATGATTTCACCATTCTATGACATGAAGCACAGCGCTACAGGAGCGGTAAATGAGTAACGGGCGGTTTAAACAGTTGGTGAGCCAACTGGATATGAAGTGGCGTCGCCGGGTGCCGGTTATCCATCAGACCGAATCCTCAGAATGTGGCCTGGCGTGTCTGGCGATGATCTGCGGGCGCTATGGCAAAAACATTGATCTGCTCTCGTTACGTCGTCAATTTAATCTTTCATCCCGAGGGGCCACCCTTGAGAGCATTAATGGTATCGCGGAGCAAATGGGGATGGTTTCCCGCCCCTTATCACTGGATTTACATGAATTAAGTGCGTTAAAGACACCGTGCATGCTGCATTGGGATTTTAACCATTTTGTGGTGCTGGTTCAGGTTAAACGCAATAAGTTTGTATTGCATGACCCTGCCAGGGGCCGCCGTACTGTCGGGATGGAGGAAATGTCGCAATACTTCACCGGCGTCGCCATGGAGTTGTGGCCAGGCAGTGAGTTTGTCCCGCAAACTGTGCAGCGGCGGCTCCACTTCCGCTCCCTGGTGGGCAGTATCTTCGGTATAAAATCGACCCTCGCCAAAATATTCTGCCTTTCTGTCGTGATTGAAATGATTAACCTGGTGCTGCCGATAGGGACGCAACTGGTGATGGATCACGCGATTCCGGCAGGAGATCGGGGCCTGTTAACCTTAATTTGTATTGGTTTAATGTTTTTTATCTTGCTCCAGGCGGCTACAGGTATTATCCGTGCCTGGACAAACCTGGTGATGGAAACCCTGGTCGACATTCAGTGGCAGTCAGGGTTATTTAACCATTTACTTAAGCTACCGCTGAGCTTTTTTGAAAAACGCAAACTGGGGGATATTCAGTCGCGCTTTGGTTCGCTGGATACCCTGCGTGAAACCTTCACCAGCAGTATGGTAGGGGCCACCATGGACGCCATTATGGTGGTGGGGGTGCTTATTATGATGGTGCTTTACGGCGGTTCGCTAACCTTTGTGGTGGTGGGGTTTACCGCTGTCTATATCGCCATTCGCCTGATTACCTATAACTATTATCGCCAACTATCTGAAGAGGTTCTGGTCAGAGAAGCCCGCGCCAGCTCCTACTTTATGGAGTCTCTTTACGGCATCGGCACACTGATTATTCAGGGGATGGCAGAGCGCCGTGGAACTAACTGGCTGAATCTTAAAGTGGATGCCATTAACTCCGGGATTAAAGTCACTAAACTGGATTTGCTATTTGGCGGGATCAACACGTTCATCACCGCCAGCGAGCAAGTGGTTATTTTGTGGTTAGGCACCAGCCTGGTAATCGATAATCAAATGACCTTAGGGATGTTTGTGGCCTTTGGTGCCTTCCGTAGCCAGTTTTCTGAGCGCGCGGCCTCATTGACTAATTTCCTGTTACAGCTGCGGATGATGAGCCTTCACAATGAGCGTATTTCGGATATCGCGCTGCATGAAGAGGTTGACCGCAAACCTGATATGGTTTTTACCACGCCAATCCAACCTGTTGCGCTGGATGTGGTGGATTTAGGCTACCGTTATGACAGCCAATCCAGTCCGGTCTTTTATTCACTGTCCCTGTCCATTGCGCCGGGTGAGAGCGTGGCCATCACTGGCCCATCGGGAGCAGGGAAAACTACCCTGATGAAGGTATTGTGCGGCTTGTTTGAACCCGAAGCGGGTAAAATCTTTGCTGACGGGGCTGATATCCACCAGTTGGGCATCAATAATTATCATAAAAAGATTGCCTGTGTGATGCAGGATGACCGCCTGTTCTCAGGCTCTATTCGGGAGAATATCTGCGGGTTTGCTGCCGCAATGGACGAGGCATGGATGAAGCAATGCGCCGAGGCAAGCTTTATCCATGAGGTCATTCTCGGGTTGCCAATGGGTTATGACACGCTGATTGGGGAATTAGGGGAGGGGCTATCAGGTGGTCAGAAGCAACGGCTGTTTATTGCCCGCGCGCTGTACCGTAAGCCGGGGATTTTATTTATGGATGAAGCCACCAGCGCCCTGGATGCCGAAAGCGAGGGGTATGTGAATCAGGCAATTAAAAAGCTGAATATTACCCGGGTCATTATTGCTCACCGGGAAAGCACCATTAATACCGCCGATCGTATTATCCAAATATAGCCCCATATGGCATGCCCGGGATTAGGGCATGCCGTTCTTAATTGAGTGTAATTAAATCGCTATTACTAATGTCGTAGGAAGTTGCCAGTGATTGACATTTAGCCTGGCTTACTGTTTGCAAAAAATAGCAATTGGCAATCCGGTGGAATATTCATCCCTTTGCCAATTAGCCTATTCAGAGTACGAGAGGTGCGGTATTTAATTTCTTTTTTAAGTCAGGGAAATAGTGCTCCTACCTACCATCAACACCAGCTCTGCCGGGGTCTGCGCAAATTCAGTGCTCACTTAAAAATAGCGTTGAGCCATATGGTAAGATGCCACCATTATTATAATCATAACTAAGCAATAAAAAAGTAAACTCCCGGTAAACTCGCTCAACCCGGTGCTATAGTCGGCATCAAAATCTCTGATTTTATCGATGGCTTGCTGTTTGGTATTGGCCGCTACCACGATGTTGTGCTTGCGGTAGCCCTGGCGTTTTAAATCTTTAACCAATGTGCGGGTTACACAATCCTGGGTATAAACCTTGGGTTGGCCATTGGCCGGGTTTACAAATACCACGTATTTCCTCATCACAAATTCCTTTTGATCACGAGTGAATTGCCCTTTGCCCACAATCAGTTGAGCAACCCACAGGCTACCGGATCCCACCAATCAATAAACCCGCCTGCGGTTAATTAAGAAAACAGCCTTGTTTTCAACTCATAAAAAAGCCGCAACCCAAGGGCTGCGGCGTGATGGTGCCAGTCACATTTACTGCTGAGTGGCCGGTGCGTCGGCTGGTGCAGGGGTAGCTTCGCTACCTGTAGCCGCTGGTGCGGCGGCCGGTGCCGAAGCGCCGTCACCCCCCGGGGCCGCCGAAGGGAGAGCCGCGAACATCGGGGACATCGGGGTGCCGCTGTCCTTCTGCACGTAGTCGCCTTTTTTGCCCGCCAGATTAATCGACGGGGTTTCATTAAAGTAGTTCCACGGCTTCAGCAAAGCGTGAACCCACTCGGTTGGCATGATTGGCCACTCTTCGGCACGGGCCACGTGAGTGGTACCGGTGGTGATCCACACCACCAGGTCCTGATTATCCAGGCTCTGATTATCTTTGGTGTACTGGCCTAACCCGGTGTCGTGGGCAGAACGGTTCGGGTATTTGCCTTCCGGATAGCGTTCATCCGGGTTATAGCGGATTACCCACAGCTGCTTATCCATAAAGCTCAGACGATGATAAATCCATTCGTCCTTGGCAAAGTTAGCCCCGGAGGCCACCAGGTGGGTGCCGCCAGCATAAGGGATAATCTGGTAGGAGATAGGGTTACCCATGGCGTTTTCTTTATTCGGGTTGCTGATCAGGCGAATGGTACCCGGGTCGAATTTCTGAGCCGCTTCCTGCTCGGTGGCAATCCCGTGCTGGTCAATCTGCATGGTACTGGAACGCGGGCCACCAGCGATATTTGGTTTCACCGTTGGGTCCATCGCCGTCAGGCTGTTACCCGCGCCATCCACGTCTATATCCAGGCGGAAGTTATAGATGTGTTGGTGGGTAGTGCCGACAATATTATGGTCGATCAAGGTGCCATAGCGGGTATCGTCTTTGGCGGTGGCATCATGCATGATTTTTGACTTCACGCCTTTAACGGCTTCGATCCCGGTAGCGCCAGCATCAATACCGATGGTGCCGTTATCGTGGAATACCCAATCAAAGATGTAATCATAGTTACCCACGGTACTGATCCAGCGCACCACAAGTTCGCGGCGCTGAGCGCTTACGTCCGGCTGGCCCATCTCCTGGTGCTTAAATTCCGGCCCGGCATAACGTTCGAAAATCGCCACTGCCTGTGGAATAGTCACCGGTTTCCCGGTGTAATCAGCAATGGTTTCATTCAGCAACACGGCATTATCCGGGGCGTCTTTACCCTTCGAGATTGGCGAGGTGAGGGTACCCATACCGTAGTCACCGGCATCCAGATAAGCTTTAAAGTACCAGCCCACATCCGGGTCACCATAAGGCACGATCATCCCACCCAGGGAGCCTTCATACATCACCTTACGTTTGGTGCCGTTGTCGTTCCAGGTCACGGTAGAGAGGATCGGCCCAACGCGGGAATCCAGACGCAGGTGGAAGTCCCAGTTGTTCCAGTGGATGGTGTCACCGGTGATGGTGTAGTTTTTGCCTTCCGGCTCGATAATTTGCAGCGGTTTGACCTGCGGCGCCGTGCGGTCACGGCCATCGAACGGGCGCTGGTTCATCGGCACCGGGACCACCGGGCCATCTTCGATTTTGACGATTTGCTTCTTCTGCAAATCCACCACCGCCACCAGGTTTTCAATCGGATGCGCCCAGTAGTTACCGTCGCCCACGTCCAGGTTGCTCACCACTTTCAGCAGACGGTCGTCTTGTTTCAGGCCGTCTTTACCGTCGAAGTAACCCACCGTCAGTGGGGTGGTGATAACCTTGCTGGTGTCCTGTATGCCGTGCTTCTTCAGCACGTCGGCAAACTCTTTACTGCCGTTGATCACTTCCTGCACCGTTGAGAAGTCATCAATCAGCACCATCCCGTGGGCACCTTTGATCGGTGTCCAGGAGGCCACTTTTTTCTCCGCCAGATCCACCACAGATTCAACCACGTGGCCGTCCTGGATCATTACCACGTTGGCCTGGCGCGGGGCAGTAATGGCTTTGTCACTCAGCACAAAGTCCCAAACCTGGTCTTTCGGCGGCTCATGGAGGGAGATTTCAGTAAAGCGGGTATTTGGCTGGAACTCTTTGGCAGCCTTGACGATGGACACCGCTTCGGTGATTTCGTCATTGGTTAACGCATTCAGCGGGTGGGCTTTCTTTTCCACCTAGAAGGTCTGATCAAGGCCGGACTGGAACACGTTATTAATAAAAGTATCCGACACATAAGCCTGATTGTTTTTGATGGTAACCGGGACATCCAGCGGCGCTTTCTGGCCGTTAACCATGGCAAATTTAGCACCCGGTTTTACCTTCACATAGGCCCCGTCTTTGGTCAGGGTATAAAGCTGGGCATAATCATCCCACTGCACATCAGCCCCAAAGGCTTGCAGGGTTTTATCCATCGGCACCATATGGGCCTCGCCACCATGGGCAAGTGCAGCGGGTGCGATGGCTGCGGTCATCAGGGCGACGGCAAAAGCCAGCGCGGTTTTACGGGTTTTCAACGTTGACGGATATCCCATTGGAGACCTCGGCTTGTTATGTTTTTATCCCGGTGTAAACACCGAGGTATCTGGTTTAATTTGTTTCCCATCTCACATTAGCAATCTGCACTGGCGGGAGTTTGCCTCCATCTGCCAGCCGTTTTGTCAGATTTGCCAGGAATAGGGTGTTGTGAGTCAGGCACAAAAAAGGGGGATCTTATAGTCATCAGAACTGTGCAGTTACGTGTATGGGACTACAGCTGGAAAATATATTGCTCGTGACCTCCGGCCACTGGAACCTAAAAAGTCCCACAAAACGTTATTTGTCAGTAGATCGGGAAAAGGGCGTGCAACACGCCCTTTTTTCAGTATGTAGCCCGTTCATTCCAAGAGTCAGTAAAAATAATATTACCGTCGCAGTGCTTCCAGGTGATTTTTTCATAACGTAAAAGCACCGTCTCAAGATGTGTTCCCGTACTTGTTCCTGGATACATGTCAGGCGTGATAGATGTTAGTTTTACGTTCTCTAAAACGATGTTGAAATATTCGCACTCTAAACCTGCTTCATTGGATTGATACATTCTAAAAGTGGCTGACTTTAGAGTTTTCCCCATGCTTAATGCTCTAAATAAAAGAGGCGTCACCCGATCAAATTCTTTTTGAAACATGATCGGCATATGTACGCGCGTTCCTGTTAGACGGCCGGTGTTACCATCTACAGGAATATTGACGTTGTGCGTGAATGATTTAAGTTCTATAGCACCTTCTCGACCAAGTACGAGTGATGGGCCAACTATCGGTGAACCGTTTTCATCATTCAGCCACAAATAAGCGGGATTAGACATATAAAACTCCTTTTAAAAAGTTGATTGTTATTTGTATTTATCAAATCTGGATGTGAACTTAGGAAGTGTAATGATAAGCACAATTACTGATATAACAGTTAACAGGAACCAATATTTAGGGAAGAACTCAAGATAAAGAAAGCCAAATAAAAAAATAGATAATAATATTAATCC
>CBIFWW010000146.1:0-8023 GCA_966186435.1 uncultured Enterobacteriaceae bacterium | reverse complement strand
GAATTTACCTAATATTAGTAATGCCAAGGTAGCTTGGCTTTCACTTCATGCCTTTTTAGAGGGATCCCGCTGCCTGGACCCGCAGCGTGATAGCGGCAGTGGCTAAGAGGCAGCTCATTTTCAGTTAGCCAGCAATTCCTGGCACGATAAAACCCTTTTGCACTAAAATTCGTGTAGTATATCTGCCCACGAATCAGGGGATAAAGAACAAAAACCCGGCATGCCGGATTTCACTGTGCCCCTGAAAAGATTAAATATCAGTAGGTTAGTTAATTTAAACTAACTTACTGCTGGCGAATATATTCAGACGCCTGTGAAGGCGACACCCGAGGAAGCTCAATGAGCGAGAAGTTACAGAAAGTTCTGGCCCGTGCCGGTCACGGTTCCCGCCGTGAAATCGAAACTATTATTTCTGCCGGGCGCGTTAGCGTAGACGGCAAAATTGCTACGCTGGGCGACCGCGTAGAAATTACCCCAGGCTTGCGTATCCGTATTGACGGTCACTTGATTTCAATCCGCGAATCCGCTGAACAAATCTGCCGGGTGCTGGCGTATTACAAGCCGGAAGGCGAACTTTGCACCCGCAGCGATCCAGAAGGCCGCCCAACGGTATTTGACCGTTTACCTAAATTGCGCGGCGCGCGTTGGATTGCCGTGGGCCGCCTGGACGTAAATACCTGCGGTCTGCTGCTGTTCACCACTGATGGTGAGCTGGCCAACCGCCTGATGCACCCAAGCCGTGAAGTTGAACGTGAATACGCGGTGCGGGTATTCGGCCAAATCGAAGACAGTAAAATCCGCGATCTGAGCCGTGGCGTGCAACTGGAAGATGGCCCGGCCGCCTTCAAAACCATTAAATTTACCGGTGGGGAAGGGATCAACCAGTGGTATAACGTCACCCTGACTGAAGGGCGCAACCGTGAAGTTCGCCGCTTGTGGGAAGCAGTCGGTGTACAAGTCAGCCGTTTAATCCGCGTGCGCTACGGTGATATACCATTGCCTAAAGGCCTGCCGCGCGGTGGTTACACCGAGCTTGATCTTGCGCAAACCAACTACCTGCGTGAACTGGTTGAATTACCTGCTGAAACCAGCAGTAAAGTAGCCGTTGAAAAAGATCGCCGCCGGATGAAGTCTAATCAGATTCGTCGTGCAGTGAAACGCCATGAAACCACCAACAATGCGCCACGTCGCAGCGGTGGGCGCAGCGGCGGTGGCCGTACCAATCCAGGCCGCACTGGCGAAAAATAAGATCTCCAATTTAGCAGCAGCGTGCGCACGCGCTGATTGACTGCACAGGGATAGCAATCTGCTATCCCTTTTTTATATCCAGAATTTACTCGGCAATCCCCACTTTCCTGTTGGGCTGGGCATCCAGACTCATCCCGGTTTTACGGCGGCTATCATCACCCATCAGCCACAAATAGAGCGGCATAATGTCAGCCGGGGTTTTTAACTTATTGGGATCTTCCGTCGGGAAGGCGCTGGCACGCATGCCGGTGCGGGTGCCACCCGGGTTAATACAATTCACCCGCAGGTTGTCATTTTTATATTCATCGGCCAGCACCTGCATCATACCTTCGGTGGCAAACTTCGATGCCGCATAAGCTCCCCATTCCGCGCGGCCTTGCTTACCAACGCTGGAGCTGGTGAATACCAGTGATCCGCCATCAGATTTAAGTAATAAAGGAAGCAATGCCTGGGTAAGCCAGAAGGTGACGTCTACATTTACCCGCATTACCGCCTGCCACTGATAGGGATCCTGCTGCATCATTGGCGTGACCTGTCCGAGAATCCCGGCATTGTGCAACACCCCATCCAGCCGTGGCACCTGCCGGGCTATCGCGTCAGCCAGTGCCTGGCAGTCCTCCGGGCTGGCAGTCAGGTAATCCAACACATAACAGGCCGGAGTCTGATGGCCTATGGCTTCAATTTCGCGGGCAACGCTCGCCAATTTTTCTTGATTACGGCCCAGCAATATTACCGTGGCGCCGTAGCGGGCATAGGTGAGTGCGGCTTCCCGGCCAATGCCGTCGCTGGCACCGGTAACCAGAATAATACGCTGGGTTAATAGGTCGCTTTTCGGTTGGTAATGCATAACACTCCTGAGAATTGTGCCTGGCCTGTTGGGCTGGTCTTAATGAGGCCTAGCGGGTGTTATGCCTGATTTGCATCGCCATTTCAATCAGCCAACCGGCTGGATAGTGCGCAATAACCGTGCAAAATTTACATTACAGAAAAAAGTTTACTGAAAATAGCGCGCAACCATTGCCATTGGCGGGGACGTCTGCGATCGGCTCGGCTACAATAGCCATCACAATCTCGTGCACAGAAAGCAAGGCGGAAGTGTGGATATTCTTTCAAATTATGGGCTTTTCCTCGCCAAAATTGTCACCCTGGTGGTCGCCATCGGCGTCATTACGGTCATCATCTTAAACGCGGCCAGGCGTAATAAAACCAGCTGTGGGGAATTAAAACTCACTCGCCTTAGCGAGCAATATCAGCATATGCAGGAAGATATGCAGGCTGCCCTGTTGGATGAACATCAGCATAAGCTCTGGAGCAAAGGCCAGAAGAAAAAGCTCAAGCTGGAAGGCAAAGAAGCCAAAGCCCGCGCGCGACGGGGTGAAACCTCAAGCCAAGTGAAACCGGTGCTGTATGTGATGGATTTCAAAGGCAGTATGGATGCTAAAGAGGTCGGCTCCCTGCGGGAAGAGATCTCAGCGGTACTTTCGGTGATCAAGCCGGAAGATGAAGTTCTGCTACGGCTGGAAAGCCCTGGTGGGGTAGTACATGGATATGGACTGGCGGCTTCTCAGCTGCAACGCCTGCGTGAGCGTGGTGTCAACTTGACGGTGGCCGTGGATAAAGTGGCCGCCAGCGGGGGCTATATGATGGCCTGTGTGGCCAACCATATACTGGCGGCACCGTTTTCTATTATTGGCTCTATTGGGGTGGTGGCGCAGGTGCCCAACTTCAACCGCTTGTTAAAACGTAATGATATTGATATTGAGCTGCACACCGCGGGGCAGTACAAGCGCACACTAACCCTTTTGGGTGAAAACACCGAAGAGGGCCGTGAGAAGTTCCGTGAAGATTTGAATGAAACTCATCACCTGTTTAAACAGTTCGTACAGCAAATGCGCCCGTCGCTGGATATTGATTCCGTCGCTACCGGTGAACACTGGTATGGCTCCCAGGCTAAAGAGAAAGGTCTGGTAGACGAGATCGGCACCAGTGATGACTGGTTGTTAGCTCGTATTTCCCGCTTCGAAGCCATCAATGTGTGCTACCAGCGCCGTAAGAAAATGATGGATCGTTTTACCGGCAGTGCGGCCAACAGTCTCGATCGGCTGTTACTGCGCTGGTGGCAGCGTGGTGAAAAGCCGTTGTTGTAAAGAAAGGGGCGCTTAGCTGCAACGAGGTCCTGATAACATCCGAATAAAACAAAGCCAGGCAATGCCTGGCTTTTACACGTCAGTGGTTAGTCCGCCAGATGATATTTATCTGAAAGCTCATGGGCGAGAAATTTAAACATGTTAAATACCGCTGTACTTTTGCCGGTGGGCAGGCCGTTCTCATCAAGGAAGTAGTCGCCGCTAAACACCAGGACGCCACTTTTTTGCTCAACGCCGGTAGCGACAATGCCTGACAGCGTATCTTCGTGATCGCGGATCAGTCGATTAGCTTCAATGAGCAGGGTGGCGCGGTCGATAGGTTGAGTTTCAGCTTTCATTTTAATCTCCTTACAAACTGCGCGTAGTTTACGACTGGTCTGTTTCCATAGCAAATTTTGCCACTGGTATAGGATGCTGACAGGTTGCCCATCGAGTGGCGCGAATCACTATTGCATGCTAATAAAGTTGCGTATCAATTTTTATCAGGTAGAGTGTGACGCTTTCGCGAATCTGGCAACAGAATTGCTTGACATTCAACCATACATCGTCGTGAGTAATACGCGTTGTGCTAAAAAGCTCGAATTCTCAATGTGATAAAACTGTGCCGAAACAGGGTTGTTGAGAAAAAAAGCTTGATCTCCCGTCGTAGCGTCGCAATATAACAAGCGGCGCGTCGTCAGAGGATGGGCATGGCAAGCGACGTATTCCTGGAAGAATTAAATAGGTAAAGGTGAAAATGGGTAAAGCTCTCGTCATCGTTGAGTCCCCGGCAAAAGCCAAAACGATAAATAAGTATCTCGGCAATGACTACGTGGTTAAGTCCAGCGTTGGTCATATCCGCGATTTGCCGACCAGTGGTTCAACACACAAAAAGAGCGCCGACTCAACTGCCGCCAAACCGGCTAAAAAAGTAAAAAAAGACGAGCGCGCTGGCCTGGTCAACCGTATGGGGATCGATCCTTGGCATAACTGGAATGCCCACTACGAAGTTCTCCCTGGCAAAGAAAAAGTGGTTTCTGAACTGAAATCGCTGGCAGAAAAAGCTGACCACATCTATCTCGCAACCGACCTTGACCGCGAAGGGGAAGCCATTGCATGGCACCTGCGGGAAGTGATCGGGGGTGATGAATCCCGTTATAGCCGTGTGGTATTTAACGAAATTACCAAAAACGCTATCCAGCAGGCCTTTGAAAAGCCGGGTGAACTGAACATTGACCGGGTTAACGCTCAGCAGGCTCGCCGCTTTATGGACCGGGTGGTGGGTTATATGGTCTCGCCGCTGCTGTGGAAGAAAATTGCCCGTGGCCTGTCAGCTGGCCGCGTACAGTCCGTTGCCGTTCGTCTGGTGGTAGAGCGTGAGCGTGAAATTAAAGCGTTTGTGCCGGAAGAATACTGGGAAATCGATGCTAACCTGGCAACCCCGAGTGGGGACTCACTGCCGGTAGAGGTGACCCATCATCACGATAAGCCTTTCCGCCCGGATAACCGTGAAGACACTATGGCGGCGGTCAGCCTGTTGGAAAAAGCGCGCTATAGCGTGATCGAGCGGGAAGACAAGCCCACCAGCAGCAAACCCGGTGCGCCATTTATTACCTCCACCCTCCAGCAGGCAGCCAGCACCCGCCTGGGATATGGGGTGAAGAAAACCATGATGATGGCCCAGCGCTTGTACGAAGCGGGTTACATCACCTATATGCGTACTGACTCCACCAACCTGAGCCAGGATGCCCTGACCATGGTGCGGGGTTACATTGACGAGAACTACGGTAAGCAATATTTACCGGCCGCCGCCAATGTGTACGCCAGCAAAGACAACTCCCAGGAAGCGCACGAAGCGATTCGTCCTTCTGATGTTGCCGTGGTGGCTGAATTACTGAAAGACATGGAAACCGATGCCCAGAAGCTTTATCAGCTGATTTGGCGTCAGTTTGTGGCTTGCCAGATGGTTCCAGCTAAATATGATTCCACCACCCTGACTGTAGGGGCGGGGGACTTCAAACTGAAGGCCCGTGGCCGCATCCTGCGCTTCGACGGTTGGACCAAAGTCATGCCAGCGCTGCGCAAGAATGATGAAGATCGTACCTTGCCAGCGGTCAATCAGGGCGATGTACTGTCTTTGATCGATCTGATGCCGGAGCAGCACTTCACTAAACCACCGGCTCGCTTCAGCGAAGCATCCCTGGTGAAAGAGCTGGAAAAACGCGGTATTGGTCGTCCTTCTACTTACGCCTCCATCATTTCCACCATCCAGGATCGTGGTTATGTGCGGGTGGAAAACCGCCGTTTCTATGCGGAAAAAATGGGTGAAATCGTCACCGATCGTCTGGAAGAAAACTTCCGCGAGCTGATGAACTACGACTTCACCGCCCAGATGGAAAACAGCCTTGACCAAGTGGCGGACCACGAGCAAGAGTGGAAGCAGGTACTGGATAGCTTCTTTAGCGATTTTACCCGCCAGCTTGAGACGGCGGAGAAAGATCCTGAAGAGGGCGGGATGCGCCCCAACCAGATGGTACTTACCAGCATCGACTGCCCGACCTGTAGCCGTAAGATGGGGATCCGTACCGCCAGTACCGGGGTATTCCTGGGCTGCTCTGGCTATGCGCTACCGATAAAAGAACGCTGCAAAACTACTATCAATCTGGTGCCGGAAAACGAAGTGCTGAATGTGCTGGAAGGCGATGATGCCGAAACCAACGCATTGCGCGCCAAGCGCCGCTGTGCCAAATGCGGCACCGCAATGGACAGCTACCTCATCGATCCAAAACGTAAGCTGCATGTTTGTGGTAACAACCCGACTTGCGACGGTTACGAAATTGAAGAGGGTGAGTTCCGCATCAAGGGTTACGATGGCCCGGTGGTTGAGTGTGAGAAATGTGGTGCCGAAATGCACCTGAAAATGGGGCGCTTCGGTAAGTACATGGCGTGCACCAATGACGAATGTAAGAATACCCGTAAGATCCTGCGTAGCGGCGAAGTAGCACCACCGAAAGAAGACCCGGTGCCACTGCCAGAGTTGCCTTGTGAAAAGTCTGACGCCTACTTTGTATTACGTGATGGCGCGGCGGGCGTATTCCTGGCGGCTAATACCTTCCCGAAATCCCGGGAAACCCGCGCACCGCTGGTGGAAGAGCTATTGCGTTTCCGCGATCGTCTGCCGGAAAAACTGCGCTACCTGGCCGATGCGCCGCAAACCGATCCAGAAGGCAACAAAACGATGGTTCGTTTTAGCCGCAAAACCAAGCAGCAATATGTCTCTTCCGAGAAAGAGGGTAAGGCCACGGGCTGGACCGCATTCTTTGTTGATGGCAAATGGGTTGAAGCTAAGAAATAATCATACTCATTAAACACTAAAGGCCGGGCTACCGGCCTTTATATTTCAATAGTTGCAACCCCAGCGGCTATTTTTATAACCTCATTATTATTTTTTGTTCACATCTATACATATTAGCTATTAGTGATATAGTGGCAGCGTTACGATTCCTTTAGGTTATAAACCTTTCCCCCTGTTTTTCGGGCTAATTTCCCTGGATGGCACGTCATGAAGCTACAGCAATTGCGCTACATTGTTGAAGTGGTTAACCACAATCTTAACGTCTCTTCTACCGCAGAAGGGTTATATACTTCACAACCGGGCATCAGTAAGCAAGTTCGTATGCTGGAAGATGAACTCGGGGTGCAGATTTTTGCCCGTAGCGGTAAGCATTTGACGCAAGTGACCCCGGCGGGCCAGGAAATCATTCGTATTGCCCGGGAAGTGCTGTCTAAAGTTGATGCCATAAAATCTGTTGCCGGTGAGCACACCTGGCCGGATAAAGGCTCCCTTTATGTGGCGACCACTCACACCCAGGCGCGGTATGCTCTGCCTGGCGTGATTAAAGGCTTTATTGAGCGCTACCCACGGGTTTCCTTGCATATGCATCAGGGTTCGCCAACCCAGATTGCTGAAGCGGTTTCCAAAGGGAATGCCGATTTTGCCATCGCCACCGAAGCCCTACACTTGTATGACGATCTGGTGATGCTGCCTTGCTATCACTGGAACCGATCG
This sequence comes from uncultured Enterobacteriaceae bacterium, assembly GCA_966186435.1. Taxonomy (GTDB): domain Bacteria; phylum Pseudomonadota; class Gammaproteobacteria; order Enterobacterales; family Enterobacteriaceae; genus CBIFWW01. The sequence goes on along the minus strand of CBIFWW010000146.1, from coordinate 580 downwards.
ATTGTAGTTACGCCGGATCACCCGCTGGCCTCCCGTGGCACCATCACTATTGAAGAGCTGGCGGAATACCCGCTGGTGACTTATACCTTTGGCTTTACTGGCCGTTCAGAGCTGGATACCGCTTTTAACCGTGCTGGATTAACTCCGCGCATTGTTTTCACTGCCACCGATGCTGACGTGATAAAAACCTATGTTCGCCTGGGCCTGGGGGTAGGGGTTATCGCCAGCATGGCGGTTGATCCGGTGACCGATCCTGATCTAGTGCGCATTGACGTGAATGAAATATTCACCCATAGCACCACAAAAATCGGCTTCCGCCGTAGCACGTTCCTGCGTAGCTATATGTATGATTTCATTCAGCGTTTCTCGCCGCATTTGACCCGAGATGTGGTTGATACCGCCGTGGCATTGCGTTCCAATGAAGATATCGAAGCCATGTTCAAAGATATTAAGTTGCCAGAGAAATAATAAATTCCGGGTATCCCAATATGGGGTACCCTTTTACTTCTCCGGTTTTATACTCCCTCCGCGATATAACATTATTAACCCTATGAACTCACTGTCACCTTGCGGCGACGAA
>CBIFWW010000145.1:0-8128 GCA_966186435.1 uncultured Enterobacteriaceae bacterium | reverse complement strand
GGCCAACGTCACGTGCCCTGGCAATGATTTGCACATTCGGGAAGTGATAATGAACCAGCTCCGCTAGCTGGGAATTGGTATCGGCATCATCAATAGCGTTGATAAATACCTCGGCTTTAGCCACCCCGGCAGACTCCAGAAGATCGAGACGGGTGGCATCCCCATAGAACACCTTCATACCAAACTTACGCAGGGTTTCGATATGGTCCGGGTCGTGATCCAGTACCACCATTTTCACTCCACTCGCCAGTAGCATACGGCCAGCGATCTGGCCGAAACGGCCAAAGCCCGCCACGATCACCCGCGGCTGCTCTTCATCAATCTCATCGGCAACACCTGCCTGTGCATTAGCGGTTTTCTCAAATTTGCTAAGTAACACCAGCAGGATCGGCGTGGCGGCCATGGAGAGCGCCACGGCCAGTGTCAGGGCTTTGGCCCATTCGTCATCCAGCACCTTGGCCATTTGCGCCGCGCCGAAGATCACAAAGGCAAACTCACTGCCCTGCCCCAGTAAAGCGGCAAACCAGCGCGCCTGCCTGCGCGGCACGTGGAGCGGACGGGTAATCAGCCATAGCACCAGGCTTTTAATCACCAGGAAGCCCACCAGCAGCATTATCACCCGCAATGGGTTATGGACCAGGGTGCCGAAATCAATCGACATCCCAACCCCAATAAAGAACAGCCCCAGCAGTAGCCCTTTAAAGGGTTCGATATCGCTTTCCAGCGCATGGCGGTACTCGGAACTTGCTAGCAGAACCCCGGCGAGGAAAGCCCCCATCGCCATTGAAAGACCGGCTTCTTCCAGCAACAGGCCAAAGCCAAACACCAGGAACAGGGCCATGGCGCTGAATACTTCCCGCAGACCCGACTTCGCCACAAAATGCAGCAGTGGGCGTGTAACATAGCGGCCCAGCACCACTACCAGCACCAGGGCACCGGCAACCTTAGCCGCTGAAATTAAGAATGCGCCCATGGTGGTGGTCGCACCACTGCTTGCCAGCAGCGGGATCATCGCCACTAACGGGATGGCGGCAATATCCTGGAACAGCAGCACCGCAAAGGCGCTGCGCCCCATCGGGGAAACTGTCAGGTTGCGTTCATTCATCGCCTGCATAGCAATGGCCGTGGAGGAGAGCGCCAAAGTCAGGCCGATCAATACCGCTATCTGCCAGCGCAAGCCAAGAGCCATACAGAACAGCCCCAGCCCCAGGCCACATAATGCCATTTGCAACATGCCGCCGCCGAACACCGAGGCCCGCAGCGTCCATAAGCGGCGGGGGTCCAGCTCCAAGCCAATCACAAACAGCATTAGTACCACGCCTATTTCGGCAAAGTGCAGAATCACCTCGGCATCGGTCACCAGGCGTAAAGCCCAAGGGCCGATAATACAACCGGCAATCAGGTAGCCAAGCACCGAACCTAGCCCCAAACGCACCGCGATGGGCACAATCAAGGCAGCCGATCCGAGGTAGATCAGCGCCTGAATCATAGTATGGCTATCCACGGTGTGCCTCCTGCCAATCCAGTAAACGCTGGCGGTAAATCAATGACTGCTGGTGCAGGGCTTCATCATCACAGACGAAAGTGCAATGCATCGCATAAGGCGGCTCCCATTTCAGGCCGCAGTAGATACCGGTAGCTTGCAGCGGTTGGCTTAATACCTCAAAACCAGGGAACTGCCCCAGATCAAAATGATGTTCGCCGCCGCCGGTGGTCACTGCCCACATCAGGCTTTTACCATGGAGCGCCGTTCCACCTTGACCATAGGCCCAACCGTGGGATAACACTTTATCAATCCACAATTTCAGCAGCGGTGGCATGCTGTACCACTGCATCGGGTGCTGCCAGATGATCAGATCGGCACATTCAAGCGCCTCTTGCTCAGCGGCAATATCAATATTGAAGTCAGGATAGAGGTGATAAAGGGAGCGGATCTCTACATCGTCGAGGTCTTGAACCTGCTCCAGCATCCGCCGATTCGCATGGGAATGGTGGGGATAAGGATGGGCGTAAATAATCAGAATCATAAATTAGCCTGTATGCACCACGCGTTTTAACACGAATAATGTAGTTACTAAATAGTAAGGCTAACAGGGATGTATAGAATAGGTGAATAACTTGAGGGATAGATATTTTGAAAAACAGGGCGGGGCCAGCCCGCCGCATACGCATCTATGATGAGTTAATTATCTAACTCACCCATATCACGAACCTGATCTCGGTTTATCTGTTCTGTCTTACCGGTTTCGGCATTTTTGTAGGAGACCAGCCCGGTGTCGCTATCCACCTTTGGCTTACCGTCGGTCACAATAGTCTTACCATCAGAGGTATGCATGGCCTGGTTGGATGAGCAACCCACCACGGTAAACAGTGCTGCTGCAGTGAAAATAGAGCTAAGAAGTACTCGGCTTCGCATGGTTTTATTCTCCCTTTTGCTTGAACCATTAACTATAGACGCTGCCGACAGATTCATAGGACAAAGCAGATAGTTCTTAATAGCCGCCAAAATAAATGGCCCCCGAACGGGAGCCATTGTCTGCCACAGACCGGATTAGCCTTTGATTTGCGCGTGCATCTCCTGCACGGAAATCACCTTCTCTTTGGCATCTGCATTGAGTGCCATCGTCGTGGCGAAACCACCATTAAGCGTAGTGTCATAATGCACTTTGTATTGCAGGGCGCTGCGGCGGATGAGTTTGGAATCCTCAATCGCCTGACGGCCAGCGGTGGTGTTGATGATGTAAGTGTACTCGCCATTCTTAATCCGGTCCTGAATGTGCGGGCGGCCTTCATGCACCTTGTTCACCAGGCGCGGATTGATACCCGCTTCGCCCAGCACCACGGCAGTCCCGTGGGTGGCATCCAGCTCAAAGCCTTGTTTCAGCAGCTTGGCAGCCAGGTCTACCACCCGCTCTTTATCCCCTTCACGCACCGACAGCAGCGCGCGGCCAGACTTACGCATGGTGGAGTTACTGCCCAGCTGCGCTTTGGCGAAGGCTTCGGCAAAGGTACGACCCACCCCCATCACTTCCCCGGTTGAGCGCATTTCTGGCCCTAACAGTGGGTCAACGCCCGGGAATTTGTTGAACGGCAGCACCACTTCCTTCACCGAGTAGTACGGCGGGATAATTTCTTTGGTCGCGCCTTGCTGCGCCAGGGTCTGGCCGACCATTACGCGAGCGGCCACTTTCGCCAGCGGCAAGCCCGTGGCCTTGGAGACAAATGGCACGGTACGGGCGGCACGTGGGTTTACCTCAATCAGGTAGACTTCGTTATCCTTCACCGCAAACTGTACGTTCATCAGGCCGCGCACCTGGAGTTCGAAGGCCAGTTTCTGTACCTGCTGGCGCATCACATCCTGGATTTCCTGGCTCAGCGTGTAGGCCGGCAGGGAACAGGCGGAGTCACCGGAGTGGACACCAGCCTGCTCAATGTGCTCCATGATGCCACCAATCAGCACCGCTTCACCGTCACAGATGGCATCCACATCGACTTCAACGGCGTCATCGAGGAAGTGGTCCAGCAGTACCGGCGCATCGTTGGATACGCTAACGGCAGTGGTGAAGTAACGTTTAAGGTCTACTTCGTCATAGACGATTTCCATTGCCCGGCCACCCAAAACGTAGGATGGGCGTACCACCAGCGGGTAGCCGATTTCTTTGGCTTTTTCGACAGCCATTTCGATGGCGGTCACCGTGGCGTTAGCCGGCTGTTTCAGCTTCAGGCGCTCAACCGCATGCTGGAAGCGCTCGCGGTCTTCGGCACGGTCGATGGCATCCGGGCTGGTGCCAATAACCGGCACACCGGCGGCTTCCAGGGCACGGGCCAGTTTCAGCGGGGTCTGGCCACCGTACTGGACAATCACACCCTTTGGCTTCTCGATGCGGACGATTTCCAGCACGTCTTCCAGGGTGACTGGCTCGAAGTACAAACGGTCAGAGGTATCATAATCGGTAGAAACTGTCTCCGGGTTACAGTTCACCATAATGGTTTCGTAACCATCTTCCCGCAGCGCCAGTGAGGCATGTACACAGCAGTAGTCGAATTCGATACCCTGGCCGATACGGTTTGGCCCGCCGCCCAGCACCATGATTTTATCCCGGCCTTCTGTCGGATTAGCTTCGCACTCGTCTTCATAGGTGGAGTACATGTAGGCGGTATCAGTAGCGAATTCTGCCGCACAGGTATCCACGCGCTTATATACCGGGTGCAGGCCAAACTGCTCACGCAGCTTGCGGACTTCAGCTTCGCGCACGCCAGCCAGCTTCGCCAGACGGGCATCGGCAAACCCTTTACGCTTCAGCACCCGCAGGAAATCGGCATTCAGGCCATTAATCCCCTCTTCCGCTACGCGCTCTTCCAGGCGCACCAACTCTTCAATCTGCACCAGGAACCAGCGGTCGATATTGGTCAGGTTGAATACGCCGTCCACAGACAGCCCGGCGCGGAAGGCATCGGCCACATACCAGATACGCTCAGCACCGGCGTCTTTCAGCTCGCGGCGGATTTTAGTCAAGGCTTCTGGATCGTCGAGGCTGACTTTCGGGTCAAAGCCAGTAGCACCGACTTCCAGGCCGCGCAGCGCTTTTTGCAGGGATTCCTGCTGCGTGCGGCCAATGGCCATCACTTCGCCCACGGATTTCATCTGGGTGGTTAAGCGGTCGTTAGCCCCGGCAAATTTTTCGAAGTTGAAGCGTGGGATTTTAGTCACCACGTAGTCAATGGACGGTTCAAAGGAGGCCGGAGTGCGACCGCCGGTGATGTCATTCATTAGTTCGTCAAGGGTGTAGCCCACTGCCAGTTTGGCGGCGATCTTGGCAATCGGGAAGCCGGTTGCTTTAGACGCCAGGGCCGAGGAGCGGGAGACACGTGGGTTCATTTCGATAACAATCAGACGGCCATTCTTCGGATTAACCGAGAATTGGACGTTAGAGCCGCCGGTTTCCACCCCGATTTCACGCAGTACCGCCATGGAGGCGTTACGCATGATTTGGTATTCCTTGTCGGTTAGGGTCTGGGCTGGTGCCACGGTGATAGAGTCACCGGTGTGGATACCCATGGCATCCAGGTTTTCGATTGAGCAGACGATGATGCAGTTGTCGTTCTTATCGCGCACCACTTCCATTTCGTACTCTTTCCAGCCAATCAGCGATTCATCAATCAGCAACTCTTTGGTTGGAGAGAGATCCAGGCCACGCTCGCAAATCTCTTCAAACTCTTCACGGTTGTAAGCGATACCGCCGCCGGTGCCGCCCATGGTAAATGACGGACGGATGATGCACGGGTAACCCACGTCGGCGGCTACAGCCAAGGCTTCGTCCATATTATGGGCGATGCCAGAGCGCGCGGTTTCGAGGCCGATTTTCTTCATGGCGACGTCAAAGCGACGGCGATCTTCTGCTTTGTCGATGGCATCAGCAGTGGCACCAATCATGGTGACGCCAAACTCAGCCAGCACCCCCTGGCGCTCTAATTCCAGCGCGCAGTTGAGCGCGGTCTGGCCGCCCATGGTAGGCAGCACCGCATCCGGGCGTTCTTTTTCGATGATTTTGCGTACTACTTCCCAGTGAATCGGCTCAATGTAAGTCGCATCGGCCATTTCCGGGTCGGTCATGATGGTGGCCGGGTTAGAGTTCACCAGAATAACGCGGTAACCCTCTTCACGCAGGGCTTTACATGCCTGAGCGCCGGAGTAGTCAAATTCACAGGCCTGGCCGATAACAATCGGGCCGGCGCCAAGGATCAGGATACTTTTTATGTCTGTACGTTTTGGCATGGCTCTTTTTCTCCTGATTATTTGGCTGACTTGCGGTACTGCTCAATCAATTCAATAAAGTGGTCAAACAACGGGGCAGCATCGTGGGGGCCTGGGCTGGCTTCCGGATGCCCCTGGAAACTAAAGGCCGGTTTGTCGGTGCGATGGATACCTTGCAGGGTGCCATCGAACAGTGATTTGTGGGTGACACGCAGATTGGCTGGCAAGGTGGTTTCATCAACCGCAAAACCGTGGTTCTGCGCTGTAATCATCACCACGTCATTATCGATATCTTTAACCGGGTGGTTGCCGCCGTGGTGACCAAACTTCATCTTGGTGGTTTTAGCACCGCTTGCCAGAGCCAACAACTGATGGCCCAGACAAATACCGAACACCGGGATTTCCGTCTTAAGGAAGGACTGAATGGCGTTGATGGCGTAATCACAAGGTGCCGGGTCGCCAGGGCCGTTTGAGAGGAAGATGCCGTCCGGGTTCATCTTTAAGACGTCTTCCGCACTGGTTTGCGCAGGCACCACCGTCAAACGGCAGCCACGGTCCACTAGCATTCTCAGGATGTTGCGCTTGGCACCAAAATCGTAGGCGACGACATGGAATGGCAGGTCATCGGTATTTTTAGCTTCGGGCAGACCTTCGTTTAATGTCCAGCTCCCCTGGGTCCAGCTGTAGGATTCAGTGGTTGCCACTTCTTTTGCCAGACCCATCCCGTTCAGGCCAGGGAAGGCTTTGGCTTTTTCCAGCGCGAAGGCAGGGTCCAGATTATCCCCAACAATAATGCAGCCGTTTTGCGCGCCCTTTTCCCGCAGTAAGCGCGTCAGCTTACGGGTGTCGATATCAGCGATAGCGACAATATTCTGGCGGGATAAATAACTGGAAAGGTCTTCGGTATTGCGGAAGTTGCTGGCAATCAGCGGCAGGTCGCGGATGACCAGGCCCTGTGCATGTACTTGGGTAGATTCTGCATCTGCGTCGTTGGTACCGACGTTACCAATATGGGGATAAGTGAGAGTGACGATTTGGCGGGAGTAAGATGGATCAGTGAGAATTTCTTGATAACCGGTCATTGAAGTATTGAAAACGACTTCCCCAACTGCTGTTCCCATTGCCCCAATGGCCCGACCGTGAAATTGGGTTCCGTCTTCCAGAACCAGTAGCGCTGACTTAATCAAAACACCCTCCCGAGAATATTCACTCATTTTATTTGCATACTAATTCACTTTTAAGGCGTAAATCAATGCAAAAGTGCTTACCATGCGAAATTCGGGTAAACGGCGGCATTCTAGTGATAACCCACAACAATGTCTACCTTTAAACGGTATTTTTCTTACTTTTTCACCTTCAAAAATGGAAATAGCACAGCTCAGCCCTATAAATCAGGCTTATTTAGCAGAGAAAACCGTTTGCTGATGCCAGATATCTGTAAATATCGGCTGAATGGGGTTATAAACTTGACCAAATGGTCAAAATTTACATTTAACAAACAAAATATTGCGATATAAAGCAATAAAAACAGGCTTAGAGCCTATTTAATAATGAAACATAGATAAAAACAAAAATAAAAAAGGGCAATAAAATATTGCCCTGACAATCAATGATTTAATGATTGCAATAACCACATCACGATGGGTAATAAATATTATAACTCATTCAAATTGAGCACATTACGCATATCAAAAAGACCATTTTTGCGCGACTTAATCCAAACAGCAGACCTAACGGCACCATTAGCAAATGTCATTCGGCTGGAAGCTTTATGGGTGATTTCCACCCGCTCGCCGATATCAGCAAACATGGCAGTATGCTCACCCACAATGTCGCCGGCGCGAACCGTAGCAAAGCCTATAGTGCCTGGCTTACGTTCCCCAGTATGGCCTTCACGGCTGTATACCGCGCACTCCTTCAGAGATTTACCCAGTGCCGTGGCGATGGTTTCCCCCATTGCCAGTGCAGTGCCCGAGGGCGCATCCACTTTATGGCGGTGGTGGGCCTCAATAATCTCTATATCGGTATAGTCGCCCATTACTTTAGCGGCCTTTTCCAGCAGTTTGAGCATCACGTTTACCCCTACGCTAAAGTTGGCAGCAAAAACGATCCCAATTTCTTTGGCAGCATCTGCAATGGCCTGCTTACCAGCCTCATCAAAGCCAGTGGTACCAATCACCATGTTTTTACCGTGGTCCCGGCAAAAGGCCATATGGGCCAGGGTGCCTTCCGGGCGAGTAAAATCGATGAAGACATCAAAATCATCTTTTACCGCGTTAAGATCGCATTGCACCGCGACGCCAGCTTTGCCTGTACCGGCGATCTCCCCCGCATCGCTACCTGATAATGAAGAACCTTCACGCTCTAATGCGG
>CBIFWW010000144.1:0-8159 GCA_966186435.1 uncultured Enterobacteriaceae bacterium | reverse complement strand
CAGCAGACTTCGGGATCCCTGCATCAGCAAATTGCTGTACCAGGCGGTCCACGGAGGTCTGGATCTCTGCGGCCAGCGCTTTTACGGTTACATCGGTCATGCTGTTCCTTCCTGCTACAGTTTATTACGCGTCGTCACCGAACCAGCAAATATTACGGGCAGCCATGATCAGCTCACCGGCTTTCTCACTAGAAAGGCCTTCGATATCAGACAGATCGTCGACACCTTGCTCAGCCAGATCTTCCAGAGAGCAAACGCCAAGGGCGGCCAGTTTGAATGCCAGAGCGCGATCAACGCCTTCAAGGTTCAGCAGATCGTCCTGCGGTTTATTATCGCCAAGGCTCTCTTCCTGAGCCAGCGCCAGCGTGGTCAGCGCATTTTTCGCGCGTTCACGTAAAGCTTCTACGGTGTCTTCATCCAGGCCGTCGATTTCCAGCAGCTCTTTCATTGGCACGTAAGCCAGTTCTTCAAGAGTAGAGAAACCTTCTTCAACCAGCATCGTTGCAAAGTCTTCGTCGATATCAAGATGCTTAGTGAAGGTATCGATAGCAGCGTGTGCTTCGGCCTGGTGCTTAGATTGCAGGTCGTCAACGGTCATGACGTTGAGTTCCCAACCGCTCAGCTGTGCAGCGAGGCGTACGTTCTGACCATTACGGCCAATTGCCTGCGCCAGGTTACCGGCTTCCACCGCGATATCCATGGTGTGTTTATCTTCGTCAACCACGATGGAGGCTACGTCAGCCGGAGCCATTGCGTTAATGACGAATTGTGCCGGGTTATCGTCCCAAAGAACGATATCAATACGCTCGCCGCCCAGTTCCGTAGAAACGGCCTGAACGCGTGCGCCACGCATACCTACGCATGCGCCAACAGGATCGATACGTTTGTCATTGGTTTTAACTGCAATCTTGGCACGGGAACCCGGATCGCGGGCAGCGGCTTTGATTTCAATGACTTCTTCGCCAATTTCTGGCACTTCGATCCGGAAAAGCTCAATCAGCATTTCTGATTTGGAGCGTGTGACAAACAGCTGTGCACCACGCGCTTCTGGACGTACTGCGTAGAGTACACCGCGAATGCGGTCACCTGGGCGGAAGTTTTCACGCGGCAGCATATCTTCACGCAAAATGACTGCTTCAGCATTGCTACCCAGGTCCAGGCTGATATTGTCGCGGTTAACTTTCTTGACCACGCCGGTGATGATCTCACCTTCATGCTCGCGGAAAGCATCTACAACCATAGCACGTTCAGCTTCGCGGACTTTCTGTACGATAACCTGCTTAGCCGTCTGGGTGGTGATACGGTCAAAGGTGACAGATTCGATCTGGTCTTCAACGAAATCTTCCAGTCCAATAGCCGGGTCTTCGTACTGAGCTGCTTCAAGCGTGATTTCGCGCGTTGGCTGAGTCACTTCTTCAACCACTAACCAGCGGCGGAAGGTATCGAAATCACCACTTTTGCGATCTATTTCTACGCGAACATCAATTTCTTGCTCATATTTTTTCTTTGTTGCTGTTGCAAGGGCACTTTCCAACGCTTCAAAGATCTTCTCACGTGGAAGCGATTTTTCATTGGAAACGGCTTCTACAACAGCCAAAATTTCTTTGTTCATCCTGGGCTTCGCCTCAATCCAGACTGTTAAAAGTGGGGAACCAGGTTCGCTTTCTGGATATTGCTCAGTGCGAACACTTCATCTTTGCCTTCGACCGTTAACGTGATCATCTCGCCATCAACGGCTTTGATAACCCCCTGCCATTTACGACGGTTCTGTACCGCCATACGTAGGACCACGGTAACCTCATCGCCGAGGAATCGAGTGTAATGGTCTGCGGTAAACATCGGACGATCGAGGCCCGGGGAAGATACTTCCAGGTTGTACGCGACAGTAATAGGGTCTTCTACATCCATTACGGCACTTACCTGATGGCTGACATCAGCGCAATCATCAACATTGATGCCATTTTCACTATCAATATAGATGCGCAGCGTAGACATACGAGCCCGAACGAATTCGATGCCAACCAGTTCATAGCCCAGTGCTTCGACCGGCGCTGTAATCATCTCTGTTAATTTTTGCTCTAACGTGGACAACGCCACCTCCAGGACATAAAAAAAGGGCCTATAGCCCAGTTATTCTATCGTCAGATAACAAAAAACCCCGATAAATCGGGGCTTTATATAACTGAACCCTGTTCACCGCAATGTGCGGGCCGGTAACTTTCCGGAAGAATTATTTTTCAAAACCGGGTGTAAAGACCAGACCTGTCTAAACAGTATATTTGAAAAATAACTCAAAGGGAAAGTGGTTGCGGGGGCCGGATTTGAACCGACGACCTTCGGGTTATGAGCCCGACGAGCTACCAAGCTGCTCCACCCCGCGTCCGAAAACGTGCGAATAGTACGCCGAAATTGCATAAAATGCAAGTAATAGAGATTTGGTACCGAGGACGGGACTTGAACCCGTAAGCCCTATTGGGCACTACCACCTCAAGGTAGCGTGTCTACCAATTCCACCACCTCGGCACGGATACTACTTTTTAGTTCGGGATATCGCTGGTCGGCTTAGCCGGAGCAGCTGGTTGAGTTTGTTCGGTTTTCACCGGTGCACTCAGATTTTCCCATTCGCTACCTTTATTGGTTTTGTTGCTATTGATGTTACCCAGCACCAGACTGATGATGAAGAATAACGTTGCCAGCAGCGCCGTCATGCGGGTCATGAAGTTACCAGAACCACTTGAACCAAACAGCGTAGCGGAAGCGCCTGCTCCGAAGGAGGCTCCCATATCAGCGCCTTTACCCTGTTGCAGCATGATCAGGCCAACAAGTGCCAACGCTACAATAAGGAAAACTACTAAAAGAGCTTCGTACATAATCAACCTATTCCTTGCGGGTTTACCGCACACCTGGCTTCAACCAATATAGTGGAGTCATTGCCTTTCCCCACTGAAGCGGGTGTGAATACTAACCAAAGCGTATCAGCAAGGCAAGGGGCAATTTATGAATAACGTATTGATTGCGGAAAAAATCATCACCGCAATGGCCACTGCGTTCACAGCGGCCACATACGCCTGAAATTATACTGCTTTTACTGCATCGGCAATACGGTTTGCCATCTCTACGACCTGGCTTTCTACTTCACCTTCCACCATCACTCGGATTAATGGCTCAGTCCCCGATTTCCGTAGTAATACCCGGCCACGACTACCCAGCTCAGCTTCTACTGCGGCGGTCACGGCCTGGACTTTTTCATCCTGCAATGGATCGATGGAGCCAGCGGTGTAACGCACGTTCACCAGGATTTGCGGGAACAGCTTCATGCCACTACACAGGTCATGCAGCGTCATATGATTACGGGCGATGGCAGCTACTACTTGCAGAGCCGCTACGATGCCGTCCCCAGTGGTGGTTTTATCCAGCAGGATCACGTGGCCGGAGTTTTCAGCCCCGATGCGCCAGCCCTTCTCCTGCATTTTTTCCAGCACGTAGCGGTCACCCACTTTGGCACGGGTAAACGGAATGCCCAATTGCTTAAGCGCCAGCTCAAGACCCATATTACTCATCAGCGTACCGACTGCACCACCGCGCAACTGGCCCTGACGCAAGCCTTCGCGGGCAATGATGTAGAGGATCTGGTCGCCATCCACTTTGTTGCCTTCATGGTCAACCATGATGACACGGTCGCCATCGCCATCAAAGGCGATACCGAAGTCAGCTTTTTCCGCCAGCACGCGCTCCTGAAGCATACGCACATCGGTGGCGCCGCATTTGGCGTTGATGTTTACGCCATCGGGGTCGCAGCCCACGGCAATCACGTTTGCGCCTAACTCGCGGAATACGCTTGGGGCGATGTGGTAAGTTGCACCGTTGGCACAGTCCACCACAATTTTTAATTCGCGCAGGCTCAGCTCATTAGGGAATGTGCCTTTGCAGAATTCGATATAGCGCCCGGCGGCATCGACGATGCGGCTGGCCTTACCCAGTTCAGCGGAATCGACGCAGCTGATTTCTTTTTCCAGCTCGGCCTCAATGGCCTCTTCCACTTCATCCGGCAGTTTGGTGCCATCGATGGAGAAGAATTTAATGCCATTGTCGTAGAACGGGTTGTGGGAAGCAGATATCACGATCCCGGCTTCAGCACGAAAAGTGCGGGTCAAATAGGCCACAGCCGGGGTCGGCATTGGCCCAGTAAAGGAGGCTGACAGCCCCGCTGCCGCCAGACCGGCTTCCAGAGCCGATTCCAGCATATAACCAGAAATGCGGGTATCTTTACCGATAATGATCTTACGAGAACCGTGGCGGGCTAATACCTTACCCGCAGCCCAACCAAGCTTAAGGACAAAGTCAGGGGTGATCGGTGTATCACCCACGCGGCCGCGGATACCGTCGGTGCCAAAATATTTACGGTTACTCATAGTGCTTGTATTCCTTTTCAGAAAGCGTGGCTTCCACCACTCGCATCGCCTCAACCGTTTCCTTTACATCGTGAACGCGGAGGATATGCGCCCCTTGCATTGCTGCAATGACAGCGCAGGCCAGGCTACCGCTCAGGCGCTGATCCGGCCCGACGTTTAATAGCTGGCCAACCATCGTTTTACGCGACATTCCCACCAGGAGTGGTAATTCAAACTGGTGAAATTCAGAAAGCCGGGCCAGAAGCTGGTAATTATGGTGCAGATTTTTACCGAAACCGAAGCCTGGGTCGAGCAGCAATTTATCTTTTGCGATGCCTGCCGCGTTACAACGGCTAATTTGCTGTTCGAAGAACCCCCAAACATCAGCAAACACGTCTTTATACCCCGGCGCTTGCTGCATGGTTTTAGGTTCACCCTGCATGTGCATCAGGCAAACTGGTAGGCCGGTTTCCGCCGCAGCCTCCAGCGCACCCGGTTCCTGCAACGAGCGGATATCATTGATGATATGAGCGCCGGCGTTAGCGGATTCACGAATCACCGCCGGTTTAGAGGTGTCCACGGAAATCCAGACTTCAAAACGCTGGGCCAGCGCTTCAACTACCGGGATTACCCGCGCCAGTTCTTCATCCACGCTGACTTCCGCAGCTCCAGGGCGGGTTGACTCGCCACCTACATCAATAATGGTGGCCCCGGCATTGATCATCAGGTTGGCGTGTTTTACGGCCTCCACCAATGAATTGTGCTGCCCACCATCAGAGAAAGAGTCAGGGGTGACATTCAAAATCCCCATGACGTGCGGGTGGGAAAGATCCAGCGTCGTGCCCTGGGCGACAAGTTTCATAAGGGTTCCTTGGCGTGTTAATAGTTTTAAAACGACAAAAACCCCGGGGGATGCCCGGGGTTTTATATCGATCAATGCATATCAGCTAGCGGTAAATTATTTGCCGCTTGGCTGTTCTCACATTGTGTTGCCCGGATTCGGCGTGCGCGGATCATCGACCGGACGCGGAGCACGTGGAGCACCACCGTTGCTATCAGAATTGTTCGATGCACCCGGATCTTCCCAACCAGCTGGCGGGCGAACGTCCCGGCGAGCCATCAGATCATCAATTTGTGGCGCATCAATGGTCTCATATTTCATGAGCGCATCTTTCATCGAGTGCAGGATGTCAGCATTATCGTTCAGGATTTGGCGAGCGCGTTCGTAGTTACGTTCAATCAGCGCTTTTACTTCCTGGTCGATGATACGGGCCGTTTCATCAGACATATGCTTGGCTTTTGCCACACTACGGCCGAGGAACACTTCACCGTCTTCTTCCGCATACAGCAATGGACCAAGTTTGTCGGAGAAGCCCCACTGAGTCACCATGTTACGTGCCAGGTTAGTCGCTACTTTAATGTCGTTAGACGCACCGGTAGAAACATGTTCCTGACCGTAGATGATCTCTTCGGCCAAACGGCCACCGTACAGTGTGGAGATCTGGCTTTCCAGTTTCTGACGGCTGGCGCTGATTGCGTCCCCTTCCGGCAGGAAGAAGGTCACACCCAATGCACGACCGCGCGGGATAATAGTGACTTTATGGACCGGATCGTGTTCCGGTACCAGGCGACCAATAATCGCGTGACCTGCTTCGTGATAAGCGGTGGATTCTTTCTGGGCTTCCGTCATCACCATGGAGCGGCGCTCAGCACCCATCATGATTTTGTCTTTGGCTTTTTCGAATTCCACCATGGATACCACGCGTTTGTTGCCACGGGCAGCAAACAGGGCAGCTTCGTTAACCAGGTTAGCCAGATCCGCACCAGAGAAGCCTGGCGTACCACGAGCGATAATTGCAGCATCAATGTCCGGGGACAGCGGCACACGGCGCATGTGAACTTTAAGGATCTGTTCACGGCCACGTACGTCTGGCAGACCTACTACAACCTGACGGTCAAAACGGCCAGGACGCAGCAGGGCTGGGTCCAGTACATCAGGACGGTTAGTTGCAGCAATAACGATGATACCTTCGTTACCTTCGAAGCAGTCCATTTCAACCAGCATTTGGTTCAGGGTCTGTTCACGTTCATCGTGACCACCGCCCAGACCAGCACCACGCTGACGGCCTACCGCATCGATTTCATCAATAAAGATGATGCACGGTGCCGCTTTTTTAGCTTGTTCGAACATGTCACGGACACGGGACGCACCCACACCCACGAACATTTCTACGAAGTCAGAACCGGAGATAGTGAAGAACGGGACTTTTGCTTCGCCCGCAATGGCTTTCGCCAGCAGGGTTTTACCGGTACCCGGAGGCCCCACCATCAGAACGCCTTTAGGGATTTTACCGCCCAGTTTCTGGAAGCGGCTCGGCTCACGCAGGTATTCAACCAGTTCACCCACCTCTTCTTTCGCTTCATCACAACCAGCGACATCAGCAAAGGTGGTTTTGATTTGGTCTTCGGTCAGCATGCGCGCCTTGCTCTTACCGAAGGACATGGCGCCTTTGCCACCGCCCCCCTGCATTTGGCGCATGAAGAAGATCCAGACCCCAATCAGCAGAAGCATAGGGAACCAGGAGATGAAGATAGAAGCCAACAGGCTTGGCTCTTCAGGTGGTTCACCAACAACTTTTACGTTTTTGGTCAGGAGGTTATCAAGCAGTTTGGGATCATTTACAGGGATGTAAGTCGAGTATCGATTACTATCTTTCTTGGTAACGTTGATCTCACGTCCATTGATACGCGCTTCGCGAACCTGATCCTGATTAACTTCTTGCAGGAAGGTAGAGTAGTCCACCCTACGGCCATTAGACTCGCTGGGCCCAAAGCTCTGGAATACAGACATCAGCACGACTGCGATGACTAACCAGAGTATTAGGTTTTTCGCCATGTCACTCAAGGGATTAACCTCATATTACAACTGTGTTAACAAACAGCGTCAGGGTACTATAAATCTAAGGGATTTCAAAATACCCAGGCATTTCCTGCCTGCGGTACCTGAAGCCTCAACCTAAATTTTGCGCCCAGTCGCTACAATGTATACTTCGCGTGAGCGGGCACGAGAAGAGTCCGGCTTACGTACTTTCACTTTGGTAAACAGAGCGCGGATTTGGCGCAAATACTCGTCAAAACCATCCCCCTGAAATACCTTCACTACAAAATTACCGCCGGGGGCCAGAACATCCCGACACATATCAAGAGCCAGTTCAACCAGATACATGGAACGGGGAATATCTACCGCAGGTGTTCCACTCATGTTTGGCGCCATATCTGACATCACAACCTGAACTTTGCTGTCACCGACGCGTTCCATCAATGCTTTTAGCACTAATTCATCACGAAAATCGCCCTGGAGGAAGTC
This sequence comes from uncultured Enterobacteriaceae bacterium, assembly GCA_966186435.1. Lineage (GTDB taxonomy): Bacteria > Pseudomonadota > Gammaproteobacteria > Enterobacterales > Enterobacteriaceae > CBIFWW01. Next base: position 401 of record CBIFWW010000144.1, on the reverse strand, counting down.
CACACCAACAATTGGATCCATAGGTAGAAGATCGCAAGCGATGATACGGCCTTTGTTCCCGATTTGCGTTACCGCATATTGGGACCACCCGCCGGGCGCTGCGCCAAGGTCGACAATCGTCATACCGGGTTTAAACAAGTTGTCACTTTGCTGAATTTCATCAAGTTTAAACCAGGCACGGGAACGTAAACCTTTTTTCTGCGCCTGTTGAACATATTTATCGCTAAAGTGTTCCTGGAGCCAGCGGCTCGAACTTGCAGAACGCTTTTTACCTGTCATTTCTTATTCCGTTTGGGTTCATCGCACCCACTTACCAAAATGCACGCTGCTTTTTTGGCTATATTTGGGAGATGGCGGTAGAATGACCCGTTTTCAATCCCAACGTAAGCAAAATATACGAT
>CBIFWW010000143.1:0-8260 GCA_966186435.1 uncultured Enterobacteriaceae bacterium | reverse complement strand
ATCTGGGGATGAACCTGAATTACCGTTTTGGGGTGCCCCTCAGTAAACAGCTTTCTGCCGATGAAGTGGCGGCGGCCCGATCGCTACGCGGCAGCCGCTACGATCCGGTTACCCGCACGGCGGTGCCGGTGCTCGAGTTCCGCCAAAGCCGGAATTTAACGGCCTTTCTGGCAACCCCTCCTTGGGAGATTGCCCCCGGCGAAAGCGTGCTGCTCAAGCTCCAGGTGCGCGCACCTAACGGGATACGCCAGTTAACCTGGCAAGGGGATACCACCGCCCTGAGCCTGACACCACCGGCGAATGCCCGCAGTGCCGATGGCTGGACCATCATCATGCCTGCCTGGGATGACGCACCGGGGGCCACCAACGCCTGGCATTTGATGGTGACGGTAGAGGACGATAAAGGGCAGCGGGTGACCAGTAACACCATTACCCTCAAGTCCGTCGCCCCACTTAAAGAGTGGCAGGATACGGACCCGCGCTATCAGCTACTGCCTGAGGAAGGCCATTAAAATAGGCGGTCCTGGTGTACCCAGACCGCCGCTTCCACCCGTGATTTGAGCTTCATCTTTTTCAGTAAATGCTTCACGTGGACTTTGACGGTGCTTTCGGTAATGTCCAGGCGGCGGGCGATCATTTTGTTCGGCAGCCCTTGGGCAATCAGCCGCAGAATATCCCGCTCCCGTGGGGTCAGCATATTAATATCGCGCTCGCTGCTGGCGCGGTTGGCCCGCAGGCTGGCCGCCAGTACCGGGGTCAGTGCCTCGCTTAATACCATTTCACCGGCTGCGGCCTGTTGCAGGGCCTTCAGCAAATCCTCTGGCTCCATGTCTTTCAACAAATAACCGTCAGCCCCGCGTTTCAGGGCGGTGACCACGTCTTCTTCGTGATTAGAAACACTGAATACCACGACGCGGCCAGACAGGGATTTCTCCCGTAACTTATCCAACGTATCGAGGCCGTTCATGCCGGGCATATTCAGATCCAGCAGGATCAGATCTGGATCGAGGGCTTCCGCCATCTCAACCCCTTGCTCACCGCTGCCTGCTTCACCAATCACGGTGATATCCGGGGCCATGCTGATCAGTTGTTTAACGCCGGTGCGCATCATTGGATGATCGTCGATAAGCAGAATGGTGGCGGGTTCCTGTTGGCTCATTACAGCGTTTCTCCAGTTACAAATGGGTTGGCGGCCTGGGGGACAAACATCACCCTTACCTCAGTACCGCCAGCAGGGCGGGAGGCGACCAGGCATTGGCCATGCAGGCTGCGGGCGCGGTCGCGCATAATTACCAGACCATAGTGATTGCCGGGGATGGTGGGTTCGCGGATACCCTGGCCGTTATCCCAAATGGTCAATGTCACTAGATCGCCAGCCAAATGGGCATCGATACCCGCCTCGCTGGCGTGGGCATGTTTAAAACTGTTATTCAGCGCCTCACGGGCAATTTGCACCGCGTGAATGGCCTGATGGGTAGGCACCAGCCGCGGGGGTAGCTGATAATTTAAGGTTACCGGGATGCCCATTTTGGCACTGAACTCCTGGCAGCTGGCTTCCAGTGCCGGGCGCAATCCTGGTTCAGTAAGCTGTAGCCGGAAGGTTGTCAGCAGTTCCCGGAGCTGCCGCCAGGAGGTATTTAACTCGTTACGCATCTGCTGGAGCAGAACGCGGCTATCAGCAGGCAGGGCCTCACCCTGCATTTGCAGGCAGCTGACCTGCATTTTCAGGCAGGAGAGGGATTGGGCGATGGAGTCATGAAGTTCCCGGGCGATGGCATTACGCTCTTCCAGCACCACCAGCTGTTGCTGGCGCTGCTGCTGGCGCGAGAGGGCCAGGGCGGTGGTCAATTGTTCAGCCAGGGCATCCATCAACTGTTGGTGATCGGCATTAAGCCTGGCGCCCTCCGGTAAGCAGGCTATTAGCAAACCATACTGCTGATGATGATCCGCTAGCCGCCAGGTGAGGGGCGGGTCAACGGCGGTATCAGCCTGGGACTGACGGGCGCAGGTTTCACAACTCTTTAAATTACACTGGCTGTCCGGCAGCAGCGTGAACTCTTCATAACGGGCTTCGTCTTCATGCTCATAAATACGTAAGGCCACGTCGCACAGCGGGGTGAGCCGTTGCAGGTCATTAAGTACCGGGATAAAACGCTCGCTGAGGGGGGCGGCGGAATGGAAGCGCTGATTGGCCTGGTACAGGAAGCTAACAATTTGGTTTTTCACCGCCAGACCGGCAGTTTTCTCGGCTACCCGCTGCTCCAGCATGCCATAGCTCTCGGCCAATTCCCCGGCCATGCTGTTAAAGGCGCTCCCCAGCAGCGCCATTTCATTGCGGCCGGGGATCTCGGCCCGGCGGCTGAAGTCCCGTTGACCAATGGCTTTTGCCAGCCCCAGCAATTCCTGCCATGGAGATAATAAGCGGCGGCGCAGCCAGAAAATAGTAAACACCAGCAGCAGTGCGGTGATCGCCGCCATAGCTTGCTGGAGCCAGATCACCCGCTGCATACGTAATTCGGTGGTGTGATCAAAGGTGGTTACCAGTGCATCAATTTGGCGCACGTAATTATCCACCCGCTGTTCTACCTGATCCCGAGCCGTTGCCTGTTGCAACGCCGGGGCCAGCTCGTCACGCCAGTAATCCTGGATCCCCTCCAGCTGGGTTTGCTGGTTATCGCGGCGGGCGGCGGTCACCAGAATATCGCTGGAAGCAGTTTCATTCATTTCCCTTAACAATCGGGCATCTTTCGGTTGCAACGGCACCGCCGCCAGCAGGCGGTAGCTTTGCATCCGCAGGGTGCCTGCCGTATTGATGGCATGGGCGTTGCCCTGGATGCTTTGACCTAGCCAGCTCGCCAGGGCCAGACCCGCTGAGCCTAATGCCGCCAGCAGCAGCAAAATCAGCACCAGTTGGTTGACCAGGCTAAGGGGGAAGAACAGGCGTTTGAGCATCTGCGCGGTGGCTCCTGGGGCGGATGGTGAAAACCCACCTATTTTCTGCCTTTACCAGGAGTATACCCATACCCCTATGGGGGTACTCCTTAATTGCCATTGCTAGATCCCAGTATACGCCAGCGGGGGCGGTTGTCCTGCGGGCCGTGATATGGCGCTTAATTTGCTTACAAAAGGGCTACTCAACAGGGGGTAGGGCGTTTTTTTGAGCGCCGATCTCGATGACCAGTGATTGATATACATCAACTTCGCTTCACCAACAGCGCCTAAGGTGGCCGGTAATTCCCTTCCTTAATGAGGTGATTATGAGTCAGACTTCTGTCCCTGTGCAGTCCGGTGACAAACTGATTGCCGATTGGCGGCCTGAAGACGCGGCGTTCTGGCAACAGACCGGCCATCAGGTTGCCAGCCGTAATTTGTGGATCTCGGTACCCTGTTTGCTATTAGCCTTCTGTGTCTGGATGCTGTTTAGCGCCATGGCGGTGCACCTGAACAAAGTCGGTTTTAACTTCACCACCGATCAGCTATTCCTGCTTACCGCACTGCCATCAGTATCCGGGGCCATCCTCCGAGTGCCCTATGCCTTTATGGTGCCGATATTTGGCGGCCGCCGCTGGACGGCGTTCAGCACCGGGATCTTGATTATCCCTTGCCTGTGGTTGGGCTTTGCCGTGCAAAACCCGTCTACCCCCTATTCTACCTTTGTGATTATCTCCCTGCTGTGTGGTTTTGCCGGGGCGAACTTTGCCTCCAGCATGGGTAATATCAGTTTCTTCTTCCCGAAACAAAAACAGGGCGGGGCGCTGGGGATCAACGGCGGCCTGGGCAATTTGGGCGTCAGCGTGATGCAGTTGGTAGCGCCAATGGCGGTCTCTGCGGCGATGTTTGCTTTCTTCGGCAGCACTGGCGTGGCGCAGCCCGATGGCACCTACCTCTACCTGGAAAACGCGGCCTGGATCTGGGTAGTGCCACTGGCGATTTTTACCCTGGCGGCCTGGTTCGGCATGAACGATATCTCCACCGCCAAAGCTTCCCTGGCTTCACAGCTACCGGTGTTGAAACGCGGCCATCTGTGGATCTTAAGCCTGCTTTATCTGGCCACCTTTGGCTCGTTTATTGGTTTCTCCGCCGGGTTTGCCATCCTCACTAAGACCCAGTTCCCGCAGGTGCAGATCCTGCATTACGCCTTCTTTGGCCCGCTGATTGGCGCCTTGGCCCGTTCGGCCGGTGGGGCAATTTCCGACAAATTGGGCGGGATCCGCGTCACCTTGTGGAACTTCGTGCTGATGGCGATCTTTAGCGGCCTGTTGTTCCTGACTCTGCCAGGGGCGGGGCAAGCCGGTAACTTCAACGCCTTCTTTGGGGTGTTTATGCTGCTGTTCCTGACCGCCGGTTTGGGCAGTGGTTCTACCTTCCAGATGATCTCGGTGATTTTCCGTAAACTCACCCGCGATACTGTACTGAAAGCCGGGGGTACTGAAGAACAGGCGGCCCGCGATGCCGCCACCGACACCTCCGCTGCCCTGGGCTTTATCTCTGCCATCGGCGCTATCGGTGGGTTCTTTATCCCGAAAGCCTTTGGCACTTCACTGGCCTTGACCGGTTCGCCTGCCGGGGCCATGAAAGTGTTCCTGGTTTTCTATATCGCCTGTGTTCTGGTGACCTGGGTGGTATACGGGCGCAAATCCCGCTAACTGAATCCCAGAATAGGAAACGCGGCCCGGTGCCGCGTTGTCTATGGAGCCGCGTCCCGTTCCACCGTCTTTTACCACTTAATACCCCGCAGGCGAATTTGGCGGTGATTATTTGCGCGATAAGTTAAATAAATTCAATAAATACAATTAATTAATTGAATGCGGGGGCTGCCACTTTAGGGGTATAGGCGCGGATTTGACTTTTTAACAAGCCGCCCGGCGTTGATCGCCATCAAATTTGCTGCCTTTACCGGGGTTTACCGTGCCGTCATTAGCAATGTCGTTAGTGAGCCTTTGGCTCCCGTCAGGAGAACCCATGAGCAAGTTTCTGGACAGATTTCGCTACTTTACCCAAAAGGGCGATAGTTTTGCCGATGGCCACGGCCAGGTATTCAATACCAACCGTGATTGGGAGGACGGCTACCGCAGCCGCTGGCAATTTGACAAAGTGGTTCGCTCCACCCACGGCGTAAACTGCACCGGCTCCTGTAGCTGGCAAATCTACGTGAAAAATGGCCTGGTCACCTGGGAAACCCAGCAGACCAACTACCCGCGCACCCGTCCGGACTTGCCAAACCATGAGCCACGCGGCTGCCCACGTGGGGCCAGCTACTCTTGGTATCTCTACAGCGCCAACCGCCTGAAATATCCCCTGATGCGTAAACGCCTGCTGAAACTGTGGCGTGAAGCGAAAACCCTGCACAGCGACCCGGTGGATGCCTGGGCATCCATCATTAACGACCCTGACAAAGCCAAGAGCTACAAACAGGCCCGTGGCCGCGGTGGCCTGGTGCGTTCTTCATGGGATGAAGTCAACGAACTGATCGCCGCATCTAACGTGTTTACCGCCAAAATCTATGGCCCTGACCGTATCGCCGGTTTCTCCCCGATCCCGGCGATGTCGATGGTGTCCTATGCCTCCGGCGCCCGTTACCTCTCCCTGATTGGCGGTACCTGCCTGAGCTTCTATGACTGGTATTGCGATTTGCCACCGGCCTCACCGATGACCTGGGGTGAGCAGACCGACGTCCCAGAATCCGCCGACTGGTACAACTCCAGCTACATCATCGCCTGGGGTTCTAACGTGCCGCAAACCCGTACCCCGGATGCCCACTTCTTTACCGAAGTGCGTTACAAGGGTACCAAGACCGTGGCGATCACTCCGGACTATGCGGAAATCGCCAAGCTGTGTGACCACTGGCTGGCACCGAAGCAGGGCACCGACAGCGCCATGGCGCTGGCCATGGGCCACGTGATGCTGCGTGAATTCCACCTCGATAAGCCGAGCCAGTACTTCACCGATTATGTGCGCCGTTATACCGACTTCCCAATGCTGGTGATGCTGGAACAACGCGAAGGCTACTATGCCGCCGGGCGGATGCTGCGTGCCAGCGATCTGGTGGATAACCTCGGCCAGGAAAACAACCCGGAATGGAAGACCATTGCCATCGACAATCAGTGCGATGACCTGGTGGCACCAAATGGCTCCATCGGCTTCCGCTGGGGCGACAAAGGCAAATGGAACCTTGAGCAACGTAACGGCCAGACCGGTGAAGAAACCGAATTGCGCCTCAGCCTGCTGGGTAACCATGATGGTGTGGCCGATGTGGGCTTCCCGTACTTCGGCGGTGAATCTAGCGAACACTTCAACAACGTGAAACTCGACAACGTGCTGATGCACAAGCTGCCGGTGAAACGGCTGCAACTTGCCGACGGCAGCGAAGCACTGGTCACCACGGTTTATGATTTGACCATGGCCAACTACGGCCTGGATCGTGGCCTGGATGATGCCAACTGCGCCACTGGCTATGACGATGTAAAAGCCTACACCCCGGCCTGGGCCGAACAAATCACCGGTGTACCGCGCCAGCACATCATCAAAATTGCCCGCGAATTTGCCGATAACGCCGACAAAACCCATGGCAAATCAATGATCATTGTGGGGGCCGGTCTGAACCACTGGTACCACATGGACATGAACTACCGTGGCCTGATCAATATGCTGATCTTCTGCGGGTGTATCGGCCAGAGCGGTGGCGGCTGGGCACACTATGTGGGCCAGGAAAAACTGCGCCCGCAAACCGGTTGGCAGCCTCTGGCCTTTGGCCTGGACTGGAACCGCCCGGCCCGCCACATGAACAGCACCTCCTACTTCTATAACCACTCCAGCCAGTGGCGCTATGAGACCGTCACCGCCCAGGAGCTGTTGTCGCCAATGGCCGATGCTTCCCGCTATAGCGGCCATATGATCGACTTTAACGTCCGTGCGGAACGCATGGGCTGGCTGCCTTCTGCTCCGCAGTTGGATATTAACCCACTGACCATTGCCGCCAAAGCGGAAGCGGCCGGTACTGATGCGGTTTCCTGGACGGTGAATGCGCTGAAGCGCGGAGAAGTGCGCTTTGCGGCGGAAGACCCGGACAACGGCAGCAACCACCCGCGTAACCTGTTTATCTGGCGCTCCAACCTGCTTGGCTCCTCCGGTAAGGGCCACGAGTTTATGCTCAAATACCTGCTGGGCACCGAGCACGGCATTCAGGGCGCCGACCTGGGCCAACAGGGCGGTCTGAAGCCAGAAGAAGTGGAATGGCATGATAAGGGCCTCGACGGCAAACTGGATCTGGTTGTCACCCTCGACTTCCGCCTGTCCAGCACCTGCCTGTATTCCGATATCGTGCTGCCAACGGCAACCTGGTACGAGAAAGAAGACCTGAATACCTCGGATATGCACCCGTTTATCCACCCGTTCAGTGCCGCTGTCGATCCGGCCTGGGACTCCCGCAGTGACTGGGATATCTACAAAGGTATTGCCAAGAAATTCTCCGAGGTCTGCATCGGCCACCTGGGGGTGGAAACCGACGTGGTGACCCTGCCAATTCAACACGATTCCGCTGCCGAAATGGCCCAACCGCTGGATGTGAAGGACTGGAAGAAAGGGGAATGTGATCTGATCCCGGGTAAAACCGCGCCACACATTATCCCGGTAGTACGTGATTACCCGGCCACCTGGGAGCGCTTTACTTCCGTCGGGCCACTGCTGGAAAAAGTCGGCAACGGCGGCAAAGGCATTGCCTGGAACACCCAGAGCGAAGTGGATCTGCTGCGTAAGCTTAACTACACCAAGGCTGATGGCTCGGCCAAAGGCCAGCCGATGCTGAACACCGCCATTGATGCCGCCGAGATGATCCTCGCCCTGGCGCCGGAAACCAACGGCCAGGTGGCGGTAAAAGCCTGGTCAGCCCTGAGTGAGTTTACTGGCCGCGACCATACCCACCTGGCGCTGAATAAAGAAGACGAGAAGATCCGCTTCCGCGATATCCAGGCCCAGCCGCGCAAGATCATCTCCAGCCCGACCTGGTCTGGCCTGGAAGATGAGCACGTTTCCTACAGTGCCGGGTATACCAACGTCCACGAGATGATCCCGTGGCGCACCCTGTCTGGCCGCCAGCAGATCTATCAGGATCACCAGTGGATGCGTGACTTCGGTGAAAGCATGTTGGTGTACCGCCCGCCGGTAGATACCCGCTCAGTCAACGCGGTGATGGGGGCGAAATCCAATGGCAACCCGGAAAAAGCGCTCAACTTCCTGACGCCGCACCAGAAGTGGGGTATCC
>CBIFWW010000142.1:0-8308 GCA_966186435.1 uncultured Enterobacteriaceae bacterium | reverse complement strand
GGCGAAAGCCGGTGGCACGCTGGATAAACGTGCCAACCCAGTGAGGCTAAACATGGTGGTGCAGCCAGCCACCGCCAGCAGGCCGCTGTACGTCATCCTCAACGGCTTAAAAGCCGGTGAAGCGGAAATGCTACTGGCGGAGTTAAACAATCTGGGTATAGCCCAGACAATCACCAGTAGCGACCAGCGGCTGGAGGCTTGGCTGGAAACCAGCGCCAGCGCCGAGGATATCAGTGCGGTGCTGTGTTTTGTGCTGGAGCCGGAGCAAATCATGCTCTCCCATAACCCGCCACGGGTGGAAAGCGTGCCACAGCCCGCCGTTGCCCCCTCCGCTCCGGTGGCCCTGGCTGCGGTGGCAGAGCCTGCCCCCGCGCCACGGCAACCAGCTCAGGAAAAACCCAGCCGCCCGGCAGAAAACAACAGTATTCGTGTCGCCGTGGAGAAGGTGGATCAGTTGATCAATCTGGTGGGGGAGCTGGTCATCACCCAGGCCATGCTCAGCCAACGATCCGGCGAACTGGACCCCGTGGCCCACGGTGAATTGATCAGTAGCATGGGCCAACTGGAGCGTAACGTCCGGGATCTCCAGGAGTCGGTGATGTCGATCCGGATGATGCCAATGGAATATGTGTTTAGCCGCTTCCCCCGTCTGGTGCGCGATCTGGCAGGTAAACTGGGTAAAGAGGTAGTGCTGACCCTGCAAGGTGGCACCACGGAGCTGGATAAAAGCCTGATCGAACGGATTATTGATCCGTTAACCCACCTGGTGCGCAACAGCCTCGATCACGGTATTGAATCCCCGGAAGCGCGCCTGGCTGCCGGGAAATCCGCCACCGGCAACCTGACTTTAAGTGCTAGCCATCTGGGGGGCAATATCTGTATCGATGTCAATGATGATGGGGCCGGGCTAAACCGCAAGCGTATCCTGGCAAAAGCCGCTTCCCAGGGGATGAATGTTAGCGAAGCCATGAACGACGACGAGGTGGCGATGTTGATCTTCGCCCCGGGCTTCTCCACCGCTGAGCAGGTAACGGATGTCTCTGGCCGTGGGGTGGGGATGGATGTGGTGAAGCGTAATATTCAGGAGATGGGCGGCCACGTGGAGATCACCTCCCGTCAGGGCGCCGGGACCAATATCCGTATTCTGCTGCCGCTAACGCTGGCTATCCTTGATGGCATGTCGGTGAAGGTCAATAACGAGGTTTATATCCTGCCGCTTAATGCGGTGATGGAATCTCTGCAACCGGGTCAATTAGATCTGCACCCGTTAGCCGGGGGGGAACAGATGCTGGAAGTGCGCGGGGAATACCTGCCACTGGTGGCCTTGTGGCAAGTGTTTGATGTGGCAGGGGCGCGCAGCGATCCCACCCAGGGGATCGTGGTGATCCTGCAAAGCGCCGGCAAACGCTACGCCCTGCTGGTGGATCAACTGCTGGGGCAACACCAGGTGGTGGTAAAAAACCTCGAAAGTAACTACCGCCGGGTGCCGGGCATTTCTGCGGCCACCATTCTTGGGGATGGCTGCGTGGCGTTAATCGTCGATGTGTCGGCCCTGCAAGGGCTGCATAAAGAACAACGGATGGCGGTGGTCGCCGCTTGATAAGCACAAAAAATGGGTATCACTATGACTGGACTCAGCAACGTAACAAACTTGACCGGGGAGCCTTCCGGCCAAGAATTCCTGGTATTCACACTAGGCAGTGAGGAATACGGCATTGACATTCTAAAGGTGCAGGAGATCCGTGGCTACGATCAGGTCACGCGCATCGCCAATACCCCGGCCTTTATCAAAGGGGTGACCAACCTGCGGGGGGTGATTGTGCCGATCATCGACCTGCGGATTAAATTCTGCCAGGACGGTGTGGAATACAACGATAACACGGTGGTGATTGTGTTGAATCTCGGCCAGCGGGTCGTCGGTATTGTAGTGGATGGGGTGTCTGACGTGCTGTCCCTCACCACGGCGCAAATCCGCCCGGCACCGGAATTCGCCGTGACCCTCTCCACTGAATACCTCACCGGTCTGGGGGCGATTGGCGACCGGATGTTAATTCTGGTGAATATCGAAAAATTGCTTAACAGCGAGGAGATGGCGCTAATGGACAGCGCCGCTGAGCCTCTGGCAGCGAGCTATCAACGCAGTGCGATGGCACGGCAGCAATAAAAAGTAGTTTCAAAATAATCTGTGCTCTGGAAGCTAAATAGCTGCGCCGAATACTGCTACACTTTTGCCAGCCCATGCTGGCCTCCCGGGAATGGGCTAACGGTTTCCATAAAATGATGAATTTTTTCAACACTTGCCACAGTGAGCGGCACTGATGATTGCGCGTTATCGTGTCGTGAAGTGCCTGCCATCATCGCTCAACACGGTTAACCCACGGCGAGTAAACCGGCTGGTAAATCACACTGAACTTCAGATTCTGTTTCAGCCAGCGCTGCGTTTCCCGGCTTTTATGGATAATGTAGTTATCCACGATGAGTGTGATTGTTTTTGCCCGCCGGTAAGTCGCCTTCAAAAGCATTAACAGGCTGATAAATAAGACTGAACTTTTGCTGTAGCCGCCCACATAGCTGACTTTATCTATGCTGCTATATAGCGCCCCTGCCCACATAATGCCCACAGACAGGGTACATAGCACCAGTGGGGCGATAACCCTTTTGATTAAGCGCCGGAAGATATCGGTGAATAACGTGATGTTATCGGCCCAGACGATAACAGTGGCGGGTCTGGCAAAACGGTGAATCAGGCCACCCACGGCAATCCCCGTCAGCACAAGTAGTCATTATATGTTTTGAGCATCACCTTCTGCCTATAAAGCGAAGTAAAGTCGGCTTGGAGAAAACAAATTTTTAAAATTTATTTGAAATGTCGACTTATGAGCTTTGCGTGCTAATTGAGAGGTGTGTCACATTTTATAGCGATATATGTTGCACTACTTAATCTTCGGTGGCGAATTTTTTCTCATCATATTGAAAAATATAAATTTTAATGATGTTTAACATGAAAATTTGGATCAACAGATATCAGTGGTGAATTTCATTTAGTTAAACTAACTTTTTAATTAACTGGTAAGAAACGCAGTTGTAACGCGAGTGTAACCGCCCGGATTAATATAATTTTAGTTTAGCGCTCAGAATATCGCTAAGGGTAGCAAAATGAAGAAAACGCTGATAGCAATCTCGACGGCCGGAATGCTGCTTGCAACGGCCCCTACCTATGGGGCGACCACAACCGGTAACATTGCAGCAACGATGACAGTGGCCAGTGCCTGTATGGTTAACAACTCTTCAGCCGCCTCAGGGATTAACTTAGGTACTTTGAACTTTGGTAATAGTGTTTCAGGGATATTTGTGGCTGCAAATAACATTGATACCCAACTTACGGGCGCAACGAGCGGCAATACCTTTACGGTGCAATGTACGCCGGGTGTTACCCCAACGGTCCAAATAACCTCGAATACCAACAGTCTCGCCCCGACGACGGTATATGGAACCGCGGGTACCGCAAAGCGTTATTTAGTCAGCGCTAGCGTGCCAAATTCAGGAGTTGCCTACGTGATTTACAGTGACTCTGCTCGCAGTAATGAACTGATTAATAACGGCACGATTCCGGTGGCATCTACCAACGCCGGTGTCAACAGCTATACCCTATACGGGCGCGTGGCCATCAGTGCAGGCACCATAATCCCTGTGGGAACCTATACCGACAGTATAACCGTAACTGTGACTTACTAATGCTTTTGCCGGGCGTGTAAGCATAGAAATTGCGTGTTTCAGGGCGTGCGCCTGCTAACCGCCGAGCCTTAAATAGCGAGAATTATGCTTAATTTCAACTACTTCATTAGTTGAATCCAGCGTTCATATAAAAAAACCGATTATCAGGTGTGCTACCTGCCCGGTTAGTGGCGTTGTGCTTACGACGGGGATTAACCCCGCATACATTAGGTAGACCCGCTCACTATGACGTTGTCATGGTAAATAAGGAGAGAGTGAATGACGGCAAGAACAGCGGCCATCCTCTGCGGCATGTTTTTGGTGGCTAATGCTTATTCAGCGTCAAATATCATGATATGGCCTGTAGACCCCATGATCGCACCAAAGGATAGTGCTACTGAATTATGGGTACAAAATCAGGGGACCACTCCGGCGGTATTACAGGCCAGAATTGTTCGCTGGGAACAGTGGGAAGGCCAAGACCGTTACCAGCAGCAGCAGGATGTGGTAGCCAGCCCGCCGATCATCCAGGTGGCCCCAGGGGGCAAACAGTTATTTCGTCTGATTAAACAGTCACTTGTTCCCGCAAATCAAGAACAAGCCTACCGCATTGTGGTGGATGAAATTCCCCAACCCGTTGATAACCAATCCAAACAACTTGGTTTTCGGTTGATGATGCGTTATTCCATCCCGTTATTTGTTTACGGAGAAGGCATAAACGTTAAGCCTGACGGCGAAAATCGTACACAGGTAGATGTATCGCGTTTACGCTGGCATGTTGAGGAGCAGGGGGGGCAGCAACATTTAGCGATTCGAAATGACGGCCCGGTCCATTTACGCATTAGTCAAGTTGGCTTGCGGCAAGGGGGCACCAGCCGGAGTATTGCTGAAGGGCTGATGGGGTATGTCCTGGCCGGCACTGAACAACGCTTCCCGCTTCCCGCTGGAATTTCTCACCCGGACTCGATGACAGCTACCATTAATGCGACGCCAGCCAAATGGCAATCCGCTCCCACCAGATAGCCGTTATGGTAGCGCTGGTAAGCGGTGCTTCAATCAACCCTTCTTATGCCCAAGATGGGTTTGAGACGGGCTTACCTCCTCCTCCAGACGTCAATCAAATCAACCAGCAGGGTATTTATTATCTGAGCGTGGTCATTAACGGTCAGGAGAGCCAGAAGGTTATCCCTGCTACTTTCAAGGGCGACCAGATAATGGTGACCAGCGCTGACCTGGAACAGGCTGGTGTGCCCGCTGGACACTTGGCTCCGGGTAAAATCAATTTGTCTCAGCAAAAAGAGATAAAAACCTCCTTTGATGCCACCCACCAAAGACTCAATCTCATGCTGCTGCCTGATTGGCTGCCCCGGCAATCCATTAGCATGGGCAAGGCGAGAGAGAACAGCTACACGGCCATGAGCAGTAAGGGGGCACTGCTAAACTACGATATTTACGGCGTAAATACCGACGCTGGGAGCACTCAAGTTAGCCTGTGGCATGAATTACGTCTGTTTGGCGATAGCGGTTCATTTTCAACGACGGGCGCCACGGCAAAGCAGTTCTTCGGAGATGATAACGCTAGCCAGGGCTATACCCGCTACGATAGCCAGTTTTTATTCACTGATGAAAAGCGACTGATTACCACCACCGTGGGGGATGTGATCAGTGATGCTGTCAGCTGGAGCAGTAGCGTGCGCATGGGCGGGATTAGCATTGGGCGCGATTTTACCTTACGGCCTGATTTGGTCACTTACCCGTTGCCTGCGTTTTCTGGGCAAGCCGCCGTTCCCTCCAGTGTGGATGTTTTTGTGAACGGTTATCGGACCGGTGGTAGTAGCACTCTCCAGCCCGGCCCCTTCACTGTTACCAATTTACCGCTTATCAACGGGGCAGGGGATGCGGTAGTGGTCACCACCGATGCCCTTGGCCGACAGGTCTCTACCACCCTGCCATTTTATGTCTCCAGCGAGCTGCTTAAGGCGGGGTTGAGCGATAGTGCAGGCACCCTGGGTGCGCTCCGGCGCAATTATGGGATTGATAATTTCGACTATGGCCCAGGCGCGGCCAGCGGGAGTTGGCGCTATGGCGTAACGGATTACTGGACATTAGAAACCCATAGCGAAGCCGCCGAGCGCCTGGCTTCTGGCGGAGTTGGCTCTTTGGTTCGTTTGGGTTACTACGGCGTGATAAATGGGGCGGTGACTCAAAGCCAGATGCGCAGGGACGACGGGCGTCAATATGATTGGGGCTATCAGTACAATACCAACCGTTTCACCTTCGCCACCCAGCACACCCGCCGCGATCGCGGCTTTGGCAGCTTGGCGAATTATGATCAACCCGCGAACCGAACCCCTGACAATCCCCCTCTGGTCAGTCTGAGCAAAAGCCTGGATCAATACAGCCTGTCGCTGAATTTATCCGACTATGGCAACCTGGGTGCAGCCTGGATCGATGTTCAAAGCTTTAATAGCGATCGCACCCGGCTATTAAATTTGACCTGGAGTCGCGGTTTTTTTGCCGGTAGCAGTGTGTATGTTTCCGGCAGTTACGACCCGGATCAAAGCGGTTGGGCGCTGGGGGCCTCATTACAAATTCCCTTTGGTAGTTTGAGTAATGTTTCCTTCAGTGGTGAACACGCACCGGGGTCAGGCGATACCCAACGCCTCAATGTTACCCACTCTATGTCCAGCGACGGCGGATTTTCCTGGAATCTGGCACTGGTCAATCAATCACAAGGCACGGCTTATCAGCAGGGCACTCTGGGTTGGCGTAATAGTCAACTGGATTTGCAGGGCGGGGTATACGGTGAACATAGCCAGATGACTCGCTGGGGCGAAGCCCGAGGGGCGCTGGTAATGATGGACCGCCACTTACTGTTCGCTAATCAAATTAATGATGCTTTTATGGTGATCAATACCGATGGAGTTGGTGGCATCCCAGTCAACTATGAAAATCAGACGATGGGCACCACCAATAATGACGGGTACTTACTGGTGAGTGGGGTTTCCGCCTATTATCCAGCGCAATACGCTCTCAATACGTTAACGCTACCTGCTAACACACAGGTGGATGATATCAGCCGCCAGGTGGCGCTGCGCCGTCATAGTGGTTATATGCTCCAATTCAATATCAAACAGGGGCGAATGGCCAATCTAATCCTGGAAGATGGCAAGGGTAAACCGATTCCAGTGGGGAGCCAGGTGATGCGTGCTGGATTGGCCAGTGCACTGGTTGGCTATGACGGGTTGGTCTACCTCGAAGATTTACAACCACAAAACCTGCTCCACGTTATTGCTCCAGACGGCAGCCAATGCCAGGCTACGTTTAATCTGGCCTTACTGGAGGATGGTAAATTACATACCTTTGGGCCATTAGCTTGCCCATTACAGGGGAAACCATGAAACGTGAATGGCTAGGGCTACTTTTATTTCTATGCGGGTTGTTTACCAGCCCTCAGGCGTGGGCATGGATGTGTTCAACTCCTTCAAGCGTAAGTGGTTCCTTTGGATCTTCTTCTTCCTATGCTGTTAATAGCACAGGGCAATCCACGTCGGTAAATTTAGCCATATCCTGTCTTACGCTACTGAATACCGGGAATACAGGCCAGACAGATAATGTGACGATGAGATTTGTTACCGCTACTCCCAATGACGGTATCCGGGCGAACATGAAACGGATTGATGCCTCCAGCGCCGATACTATCGTGTCAACTATCTGTTTTGGCGCAAGCTGTAATGCGCCAACGACGGAAAAGACGATGGGTGGACAACAAATGCTGAGTGGATCCAATTTATCCCTTTTAGGCACTGGTTATAATATACCCATTACTATCCAAACCATACCCGCAGGGAATATTAGCGCCGGAACATATCAGACGGTGTATGGCCTCGCTATGGATTACAGTATCTGCATGGTGGGTGCTTTGAACACATGTAATAGGGATATGGGAAGCTTGAATGTCAATCTTACTCTAACCATGATAGTTAATCCTGACTGTAATAGCATTACTGCGCCGCCGCTAAATTTTGGCAGTGTGCCATCCATACCTGGGCCGCTATCTATTCTTCCTGTAACCCAGTCCGTCAGCGTAAATTGCACCAAAGGCAGTACCTACTATGTAACGCTAAGTATGGGGGATCATGCCAATGGGAACGTACGTAATATGGCCTCTGGTAGCAATCTAATTAGCTATGAAATCTATAAATCTAACGGCATTGACCGTTGGGGGCTGACCGGTACCGATCGTTGGTCGAGTGATAATGCCACCACCATGACTGTGGGGCCAATCGGCCAAACCAATACTTACCAATACGTAGCTAAAGTCACTTCAACTTCCATGCCGCCGGCAGGAACCTATACGGATACCCTAGTGATAAACGTCAATTTCTAATATTAATCATTACCAGGCTAATTTAGCATCCTATATCAGCAGTTGTTTGTTTAGACTAGCTTGGTACATATTTTATGCAGCTTTTCAGTTTGCAATGGATTAATTTTACCTATAAAGTTAGCTCCTGCCTGGATACCGCTATTACTTCGAGCATTAAGGTTTATAGAAACGTAGGATTTATCTTCACTTTCTTCAACACCCTGA
>CBIFWW010000141.1:0-8463 GCA_966186435.1 uncultured Enterobacteriaceae bacterium | reverse complement strand
GCATTAGGGAGCATCTGATGACAACAGCACATGAGGCGGTCAAAACCCGCCATAAGGAGACCAGCCTCATCTTCCCGGTGATTGCGCTGGTGGTATTGGCCCTGTGGGGTTCCAGCCAGTCAATGCCTATCATCGTCGGCATCAATCTCCTGGCACTGGTGGGGATTTTAAGCAGTGCTTTCAGTGTGGTACGCCATGCTGATGTGTTAGCCCACCGCTTGGGTGAACCTTATGGCTCATTAATTTTAAGTCTGTCGGTGGTTATTCTTGAAGTGAGCCTGATTTCTGCATTAATGGCAACCGGCTCCGCCGCGCCTACTCTAATGCGCGACACCCTCTATTCGATCATTATGATCGTGACCGGCGGCCTGGTGGGCTTCGCCTTACTGATGGGCGGCCGCAAATTTGCTACCCAATATGTGAATTTGTTCGGTATCAAACAGTACATGATCGCCTTGTTCCCGCTGGCAATTATCGTGCTGGTGTTCCCCACCGCGTTGCCGGGCGGTAATTTCACCATTGGTCAATCACTGCTGGTGGCGCTGATTTCGGCTGCCATGTACGGCGTGTTCCTGCTGATCCAAACCAAAACTCACCAAAGCCTATTTGTTTACGAACATGAAGATGACAGCGATGATGGCGACCCCCATCACGGTAAGCCTTCTGCCCACGGCAATGCCTGGCATACGGTATGGCTGATTGTTCACCTGGTAGCGGTGATTGCAGTTACCAAAATGAATGCGGAGCCGCTGGAGGGGCTGTTAAGTCACCTGAATGCGCCACAGGCCTTTACCGGTTTCCTGGTGGCCTTGCTGATCCTCTCCCCTGAAGGGCTGGGGGCGATGAAAGCGGTGATGAACAACCAGGTACAGCGTGCCATGAACCTGTTTTTCGGCTCGGTGCTGGCAACAATCTCCCTGACGGTGCCGGTGGTGACGCTGATCGCCTGGGCAACCGGTAATGATTTGCGCTTCGGGCTGGGCACCCCGGAACTGGTGGTGATGGTAGCCTCCCTGGTGCTGTGCCATATCTCCTTCTCCACCGGGCGCACCAACGTGCTGAACGGTGCGGCGCATCTGGCGCTATTCGCCGCCTATCTGATGACGATTTTCGTCTGACCATAAAAAAACCCAGGCATTTGCGCCCGGGTCTTGATTAAAGCGCCCAAGGGCGCTTTTTTAGTTGCTGGTATCCAGCTCGGCAAAGTTTTTCACCAGATCATCAATGGCTTTAATCTGGGACAGGAACTGCTCCAGTTTAGCCAGCGGCAGCGCGGATGGGCCATCGCACAGCGCATGTTCTGGGTCCGGGTGTGCTTCGATAAACAGGCCTGCCAGGCCGGTTGCCATACCGGCACGGGCCAGTTCGGTTACCTGAGCACGGCGGCCGCTGGAAGCAGCGCCAAATGGGTCGCGGCATTGCAGGGCGTGGGTCACGTCGAAAATCACCGGGGAGTTGCCGGATACTTTCTTCATCACGCTGAAGCCCAGCATATCAACCACCAGGTTGTCATAACCAAACTGTGTCCCACGATCGCACAGGATCACGTTGTCGTTACCGCCTTCGGCGAATTTGTCGACGATGTTACCCATCTGGCCTGGGCTAACAAACTGTGGTTTTTTAACGTTGATTACCGCGTTGGTTTTCGCCATCGCTTCAACCAAATCGGTCTGGCGCGCCAGGAAGGCAGGCAGCTGGATCACGTCAACCACGTCTGCCACAGGCTGTGCCTGTGCCGCTTCGTGAACGTCAGTGATGATTGGCACACCGAAGGTCTGCTTCAGCTCCTGGAAAATTTTCATCCCTTCTTCCAGGCCCGGGCCGCGATAAGAGCGAATGGATGAACGGTTAGCTTTGTCAAAGGAGGCTTTGAACACGTAAGGAATGCCCAGCTTGTTGGTCACTTCCACATAGTGTTCGCAAACGCGCATCGCCATGTCGCGGGATTCCAGCACATTCATACCACCAAACAGTACGAACGGCAGATCGTTAGCGACGTTGATATCACCAATGCTAACTACTTTTTGTTTCATATCTTCGCCTTATTTCAGGTAATAGGTATTCAGAGCTAATCTAGAATCAGTGCAGGGTAACCTGCTTCTGAACGATATTATTAATCTGCGCTTTGATCATCTCGCTGATCGGATCTTCCGGGCAATGCTCGACAAAATAGCTGAGATCGCTGACGGCCACATGCTCACAGTCCAGCTGGGCATAAATGAGGCCACGGTCGCGGATTTCATAGGGGTCTTCCGGATTAAACTGTAGCAAGGCCTCATTGGCCTTTAGCGCCAGCTCCATCTGCCGCTCTTCCATCAGGGAAGACTTCAGGGTATCCAGCAGCTTGCGGATCACCTCGGCGTTTTCCGCCTCATCTAAATCTTCATCAAACAATTGCGCCGATGGGCTGATATTGCCTTTGATCCAGACTTCCAGCGTGTGCTCGTCGAGGGTATCGCCATTGAATGGGTTGATTAACCACATTTCGCCATCCATCCAGTCGGCACGCAGCAGCAACTGAGTGGGGAAGATCACCGGCATCAGCGGAATATCCAGTTGACCGGCAATCCACAGCATAATCGCCCCCAGGGAAACCGCACTCCCCTGA
Organism: uncultured Enterobacteriaceae bacterium; assembly: GCA_966186435.1. Classification (GTDB taxonomy): domain Bacteria; phylum Pseudomonadota; class Gammaproteobacteria; order Enterobacterales; family Enterobacteriaceae; genus CBIFWW01. Next base: position 5,855 of record CBIFWW010000141.1, on the reverse strand, counting down.
CGAGTTTTGAGAACCTTATCCAGCCACAGGGCATCGGACAGGCGGTAAACCCCACCGGCATCTTTAAAGCCCCATTCGCCGTAAAACAGCTCCACCAGTTTCTCCAGCTGAAGATCCTGATGTTGCCCTTCGCAGATCTCTTCCCGGGCGCGTTTCACCAGAGCGTCTAACTGGTCGCGAACCTCCTGGCTCGGGAAGTCATTTCTGATAATTTGCGAAACCAAAATCATGCCTTCGCAAAGTGGTGCCTGGTTAAATTCGAAATCAGCCAACGACTTCATACAATCCCCAATAACGGTATTTTTGTGGCGGCAAGCTTAATGATGACATACAGCACCACCAGCCCCAGCAGGAAGGCAAATAGCCTGATTTGCTGGCTACGCGGGCGACGGCCCAGCGCGATAAAGCCTAAAACGATGTAGATGATAACGCCAAACAGCTTTTCAGTCAGCCATGCGCCTTGCGGGCTGAAGGGATAGAAATGGGTAATCAACACCAAACCTACCCCGCTCAGCAGTAACAGGGTGTCATTTACATGGGGCACAATCCGCACCCAACGCTTTGACGCCATTGGCGAAGCACGGTATTGCCACCAGTAACGCAAAATAAACAGGGCGATGGAGATCACCGCAGTCAAAATATGAAGATGTTTAAACGCAAAATAAGCTGCCACTAATCCTTTTCCTTATTTTAGTTGTACTGCCCTACGGTCAGGCGTTCATTGCCGCCGTAATCCAGGCAGGTTTCCACATGGCTGAAACCGGCACTCTGGAAAAAACCGCGCACGGCTTCCCCCTGCTGCCAGCCATGCTCAATCAATAACCACCCAGCCGGTAACAGATGGGCCAGGGTATCCTGCACCAGGGTTTTGATATCGCTTAATCCGTGATCCGGTGCCACCAGCGCACTGCGCGGCTCAAAGCGCACATCACCCTGGGCCAGGTGGGGATCGGCTTCATCGATATAAGGCGGATTGCTGGTAATCAGCTGAAAACGACGTCCCGCCAGCGCACTGAACCAGTTGCTTTGCAGCACAGTGACATTCCCTATACCCAGTTCATCAGCATTACGCTGCGCCAGGGTAACGGCATCGGGCATCACGTCCACCGCCGTTACCGCGCAATCCGGGCGTTCGCTAGCCAGGGCCAGTGCAATGGCCCCGGTACCGGTACCCAGATCCAGGATGGCGCAGGGTGTTGATGGCAGGCGGTTCAGCGCTTGTTCCACCAGGCATTCGGTATCCGGGCGCGGGATCAGCGTGGCCGGGGAAACCCGCAGTGGCAAAGACCAAAACTCGCGGGTGCCAGTGAGGTAGGCCACCGGTTCACCGTTTACCCGCCGTGCCAACAGACCTTCCAGCTCCGCCAACTGATCGGCGGCAAGCAGCGTTTCACCAAAGGCCATAATGAAACCACGCCCCTTACCGGTGACGGTCTCCAGCAGGATCTCTGCATCCCGCTTCGGGCTTTCACTGCCCTTAAGCCGTGAAATTGCCTGGCTTAGCCAATGCTGAAAATCCATTATTCCTGCTCGGACAGTGCCGCTAACTGGTCGGCCTGGTGTTCCTGAATGATCGGGTCAATCAGGCTATCCAGCTTACCTTCCATCACTTCATCCAAACGATAAATCGTCAGATTAATGCGGTGGTCAGTCACACGCCCCTGCGGGAAGTTGTAAGTCCGGTTACGGTCGGAACGGTCCCCGCTCCCCAACAGGTTACGACGAGTTGAAGCTTCCGCCTGCTGGCGTTTTGCCAGTTCAGCGGCACGGATACGTGAGCCTAACACCGACAGCGCTTTGGCTTTGTTCTTGTGCTGAGAACGCTCGTCCTGGCACTCCACCACGATGCCGGTTGGCAAGTGGGTAATACGGATGGCGGAATCGGTGGTGTTTACGTGCTGGCCACCGGCCCCGGAAGAACGGAAGGTATCAATCCGCAAATCGGCCGGGTTGATATCCGGCAGTTCCGCTTCCGGAAGTTCCGGCATTACCGCCACAGTACAAGCGGAGGTGTGGATACGGCCCTGGGATTCCGTGGCAGGCACACGCTGGACGCGGTGGCCGCCGGATTCAAACTTCAGCACGCCGTAAACACCATCGCCGCTGACTTTGGCGATCACTTCTTTGTAGCCGCCGTGTTCACCTTCACTGGCACTCATCACTTCCACACGCCAGCGGCGGGATTCAGCAAAGCGGCTGTACATCCGGAACAGGTCACCGGCAAACAGCGCTGCTTCATCGCCGCCAGTCCCGGCGCGTACTTCGACATAAGCATTGTGCTCATCGTCGGGATCTTTCGGCAGCAGCAGCACCTGGAGCTGTTGCTCCAGCGCTTCGCTATGCTGACGGGCCGTCTGCATCTCTTCTTGGGCCATTTCTTTCATTTCAGGATCGTCGAGCATGCTCTGGGCGGTTTCGATATCATCCTGGGCCTGGCGCCATTCAAGGAAGCAGCGGGAAACATCGCTCAGCTGGGAATATTCGCGGGATAAAGCACGGAAACGATCCTGGTCAGCGATGGTGCTGGCATCACCCAGCAGGGCCTGAACTTCTTCATGGCGCTCTTGCAGGGCTTCCAGTTTGGCAACAATAGAAGGCTTCATGGGTGTAAATTCACCTTTTTAAAATTATTGAGGGTAATGGGCTAATCCAGCCCGAGGCTATTACGCAATAGATTCAGGCGACCGTCATCCCCGTCGCGGGCGGCCTGCTGAAGAGATTTGGTTGGGGCATGGATCAAGCGGTTGGTTAATTTCCAGGCCAGATCTTTGAGCACGGCTTCAGCATCGCCACCCTGCTGGAGGCTGGCCAGAGCTTTGGCACTTAATTCATCGCGGATCTGCTCCGCCTGACTGCGGTAATCGCGAATTGACTCGCTGGCGCCTTGCGCGCGCAGCCAGGCCATAAATTCGCCGGTTTCCTGAGCGACAATCGTTTCCGCTTCCACCGCCGCCGCTTTACGCTGGGCCATGTTGTGGGAAATGATTGCCTGAAGGTCATCAACCCCATAAAGATAGGCATTCGCAAGCTTAGACACTTCCGGCTCTACATCCCGTGGTACCGCAATATCTACCAGCAGCATCGGCTGATTACGCCGCGCCTTCAGCGCCCGCTCAACCATCCCCTTGCCGATAATCGGCAGCGAGCTGGCGGTGGAGCTAATCACAATATCAGCATCCTGCAAACGGGTGTCGATATCCGCCAGGCTAATGACTTCTGCCCCGACTTCCTCCGCCAGGCGCTGGGCGCGCTCGCGGGTGCGGTTGGCAATGATCATTTTTTTAACGTGGTGTTCCCGCAGATGACGAGCAGCCAGTTCGATGGTCTCCCCTGCGCCCACCAGCAACACGGTAACAGTGCTGAGGGATTCAAAGATTTGGCGTGCCAGGGTACAGGCGGCAAAAGCCACCGACACCGCGCTGGCGCCGATTTCTGTTTCAGTACGTACCCGCTTAGCCACGGAGAAAGACTTCTGGAACATGCGTTCCAGCTCGCTGACATTCAGATAGCCCCGTTGGGAATCAGCAAAGGCTTTTTTGACCTGGCCTAAAATTTGCGGTTCTCCGAGGATCAAGGAGTCGAGACCGCTGGCTACCCGCATCAGGTGGCTCACAGCATCATTATTTTGATGCCAGTAGACGCTGTTACGCAGTTCGGATTCATTAAGCTGGTGATAGTCGCATAGCCAGCGGATCAAATATTCCTGAGCGTTATCTTGCTCTTCAACACTAAGGTATAGCTCGGTACGGTTGCAGGTGGAAAGCACCACGCCGCCCTGAACATTTGGCTGAGACAAGAGACTTTCCAACGCCTGGTCAAGGGTATCCGGCGAAAACGTCACGCGTTCTCGCAGCGATACGGGCGCCGTCTTGTGGTTGATGCCTAATGCTAAAAGGGTCATTTGAGCAGGAATAATACCGATTTTGATATGGACTTCTGGTGGCATCATACAGGATGCGTGGGATCAATAAAAGGGACGGTCTGATATCGCACTAAGAGGTAATTTGATGATTTCAGTTAAGTTGCCATAGACGCCCGTAGGTTCGGCGGCTAGCATTGCATGTTAATAGCTAGAACAAAGGACCCGCCTTACTATGTCTAAGACTTGCCTGCGCCTGATGCGCTTTCTCCCCCTTGCCAGCCTGATGCTGGCCGCCTGTGCCACCAATGCACCTAAAGGCCCGGGCCAAAGCCCGAACGCCCCACAGTGGCAACAGCACCAACAACAGGTACGCGGCCTGAGTCAATATCAAGCCCGGGGAGCCTTCGCATTTCTGTCCGATCAGCAAAAAGTCTATGCCCGCTTCTTCTGGCAACAAACCGGGGCCGACCGCTACCGCCTGCTGCTCACCAACCCATTGGGTAGCACCGAACTGGAGCTGAACGCCAAGCCGGGTACCGTGGAGCTGGTTGATAATAAAGGCAAGCATTACGTATCGACCGATGCCCAGGACATGATTTACAAACTGACCGGGATGCCTATCCCTATCGATAGCCTGCGCCAGTGGATGCTTGGCCTGCCTGGTGACTCCACCGATTATAAGCTGGATGACCAGTTCCGTCTGAGCGAGCTGAACTATACCGGCCCGGACGGCAAAACCTGGCATGTGGTGTACAACGACTACAGCAGCACCACTCAGCCTTCTTTACCCTCCAATATGGAGCTAACCCAGGGTAGCCTGCGGATCAAGCTTAAAATGGATAATTGGATCGTTAAATAAGCATGACCAGCACCTGGCCGTCTCCGGCAAAACTGAACCTTTTTCTCTATATCACCGGCCGTCGTCCCGACGGCTACCACAATTTGCAAACCCTGTTCCAGTTTCTGGATTACGGGGACACGCTGACCATTACCCCCCGCCAGGACGGGCAGCTGAATCTGCTGACCCCCGTGGAGGGGGTGCCCAATGAAGCCAATCTTATCGTGCGGGCGGCCCGCCTGTTAATGGCGGAAGCACGCGCACTCGGCACCCTGCCCGCAGGGGCCGGGGCCGATATCACCATTGATAAGCGCTTGCCAATGGGCGGCGGTCTGGGGGGCGGTTCCTCAAATGCAGCCACAGTGCTGGTGGCCCTGAACCATCTGTGGGGCACCGGGCTGTCCGAAGACCAGCTTGCTCAGGCGGGTATTACCCTCGGGGCAGATGTGCCGGTGTTTGTTCGCGGCCATGCTGCCTTTGCCGAAGGGGTGGGTGAACTGTTAACCCCGGTAAATCCTGAAGAAAAATGGTATCTGGTGGCCCACCCGGGGGTGAGCATCGGGACGCCAATTATTTTTAACGACCCAGATTTGCCGAGAAGCACGCCAGCACGGGATATTCAGACGTTATTAAAATGTGAATTTTGTAACGATTGTGAGGTTATCGCAAGAAAACGATTTCGTGAGGTTGATACGCTGCTTTGCTGGCTGTTAGAATACGCGCCGTCGCGCCTGACCGGCACAGGAGCATGTGTGTTTGCTGAATTTGACACCGCGCTCGCCGCCCGTCAGGTGCTTGAGCAAATTCCGGAATGGGCGCAGGGCTTTGTGGCACGCGGAGTGAACGTTTCCCCGCTGCATAACAGGTTGTCCCCTGCGGAGATCATTCCGGAATAGCTGAGTGTTGGTGACAACGTCACCTCGTTTCAGACGTTGCATCGCGCTCTTTTAATACACCGCCTGGATAGCGCCCGCCTGCCCGCGCCGCTATCCACCACTGGACGCATGCCTGAGGTTCTTCTCGTGCCTGATATGAAGCTTTTTGCTGGTAACGCCACCCCGGAACTAGCACAACGTATTGCCAACCGCCTGTACACTTCTCTCGGCGACGCCGCCGTAGGTCGCTTTAGCGACGGCGAAGTCAGCGTACAAATTA
>CBIFWW010000140.1:0-8556 GCA_966186435.1 uncultured Enterobacteriaceae bacterium | reverse complement strand
GTTCTATACATCAGAGTTATCAAAGTTTCAAAAGACATTTTTTGAATCTTTTTAAAAGGATTGGTTACAAAAAACACCTGCTTTTAAAGCGGTTATTACACCTAGGATAGCCGGGCGTCATTTCAAATATGTCTACACGAATTATCTAAAAGGAAGTAAATAATGAATAGAAAAGTACTGGCATTGATTATCCCTGCTTTACTGGTAGCTGGCGCTGCTCAGGCAGCAGAAGTTTACAATAAGGATGGCAATAAGCTGGATTTATACGGCAAGGTAGATGGCCTGCACTATTTCTCCGATGATAACGGGGCTAACGGCGACCAAACCTATGTCCGTTTTGGCTTTAAGGGTGAAACCCAAATCAACCAACAGCTGACCGGCTATGGCCAATGGGAATATAACGTTCAGGCCAACAATACTGAATCCAGTGGCGACCAAGCCTGGACACGTCTGGCCTTCGCCGGGTTAAAAATGGGCCAGTATGGCTCCTTCGATTATGGCCGTAACTATGGGGTGCTGTACGACGTTGAAGCCTGGACCGATATGCTGCCAGAGTTCGGCGGCGATAGTTACAGTAAAGCCGATAACTTTATGACCAGCCGCGCTAATGGCGTTGCCACCTTACGTAACAGCGACCTGTTCGGGGCTGTAGAAGGCTTAAACCTGGCGCTGCAGTATCAGGGTAAAAACGAGAGCCAGTCTAATGGGCAGGAAGGCACCGCCAACCGTAATGGCGACAGCGATATACGCTTCCAGAATGGCGACGGGTGGGGGGTATCTTCTACTTATGATCTAGGTAATGGTCTTAGCATGGGTGCGGCCTTTGCCTCTTCTGACCGTACCAGCGATCAGACCACCCAAACCACCGCTACAGGTGATAAAGCCGATGCCTGGACCGCAGGTCTGAAGTATGACGCCCACAATGTTTATTTGGCGACCATGTATTCAGAAACCCGCAATATGACCCCTTATGGCGACAGCAACGGCGTAGCTAATAAGACTCAGAACTTTGAAGTCACCGCACAGTACCAGTTCGATTTTGGCCTGCGCCCGGCAATTTCTTACCTGCAATCCAAGGGTAAGGATCTTACTGCCACCACCAATGACGTGGGCTTTACCGGCGGTGACAAAGACCTGTTGAAATACGTGGACGTGGGCGCCACTTATTACTTCAACAAAAACATGTCTACCTATGTGGATTACAAAATCAACCTGTTAGACGAAGACGACAGCTTCTATAAAAATAATGGTATCAGCACTGACGATATCGTTGCGCTGGGTCTGGTTTACCAATTCTGATAACAGAGAACGGCCCGCTATCAGGCGGGCTGTTTTCCCACGGCCTTGATTAGAAGGTAGATCTTAATTCAGCCGAGATGGCTGAGTTCAGAAGGATCACAACGCTCCCTGGTCATCATGACGGGCATATCTGGTATCAGGAACCCTGAAACCGTTCACCATGATGCAGCAATGAAAGCACGAACCGGCCAAACGAATGAAAAGGCTATCCAAAACGTTCACAATAACGTTCTAATGTGACAACGTCACTTATCGTATTCTGGCTAGAATCAGCCCTGATTGGCGCTGATTAAAATATTGAGCGCCCTATTTCGCGGGCTAGCAATTCGAGAGCGGAGGTCCCCGCCAGTGAGTTCCCAGCGGCATCCAGTTCCGGGCTCCAGACAGCGATGGACATCTCGTGGGGCACAATAGCAATAATACCGCCGCCAACGCCGGATTTGCCCGGCATCCCTACCCGCCAGGCGAATTCCCCGGAGCTTTCATACATGCCGCTGGTAATCATCAGGGCATTGATTTGGCGGGCATGCAGCGGGCTGATAATCGCCTGTCCGTCGAAGGCCCGCCCCTGATTGGCCAAGAAGACGAAGGTTCTCGCCAATTCGTTACAGCTCATTTTTAATGCGCAATAGTGGAAGTAGCTTTGCAGCACGGTCATCACGTCATTGTTGAAGTTGCCAAAGGATTTCATCAGCCAGGCAATAGCTGCATTACGGGCGGAGTGTTCGAACTCAGATCGGGCCACACGGCCGTCATACACAATGTCATCGTTGCCGCTCAGGCCACGCACCGCTTCCAGCATCCGCTGTTTTGGTGCACTGAGGCGGCTTTGCAACATGTCGCAGACCACCAGGGCACCGGCATTAATAAACGGATTGCGGGGTTTTCCCTTCTCTAGTTCTAACTGGAGCAGAGAATTAAACGGCTGGCCGGAAGGATCTTTACCCACCCGCTGCCAGATCTCATCTTCGTGGTAGCGGCCCATTGCCAGCATCAGGCTGAGCACTTTAGAAATGGACTGAATGGAAAAACGTTCGTTGGCATCCCCCGATTGCCACATCTGCCCATCCACGGTACAAACGGCAATGCCGAGCTTTACCGGGCTAACTTCAGCCAGCGCCGGAATATAGTCAGCCACTTTGCCCTGGCCGATGAGCGGGCGCACGCGCGCAAGAACCGAGTCCAGCAGCGCGTCATTAATAGGGGTATTCAACGGGGCATTCTCTGCAACCTGATCAAGGGGCCGGAGTATATCACGATGGCGGCCCCGGGGTGGCGCAGCCATCACACCTTAGCGGCGGTTTTTCCATACTGTTTACACATTACAGAACTCATACAATCCAAAGTGGAAAAGCTCGCGGCCAATGCTGGAAAGTATGCCGGGGCACCATCAGGTGGAAGCCTAACTTCTGGCCCATCACCAGGATGGAAGAGCAAACCTCGAACTAAAACTTTGGCCCGGCCACCTGATAGCCAGGCCGGCTTTTATGCAGGCCAGGTTTTAATGATTTCCGTTACGCCGTTGATCACAAATTGCACCCCCATACACACCAGTAAAAAGCCCATCAGCCGGGAAATCGCCTCAATACCGCCTTTGCCTACCCAGCGCATAATGGCCCCGGAGCTGCGTAAAGCGCCCCAAACAATCAGCGCCACCAGCAGGAACACTAGCGGCGGGGCCAGCATCAACACCCAGTGCGGGTAATCCACATAGCCATCCCGCGCCGTTGAGGCAGCGCTGATTATCATGGCTATGGTGCCCGGTCCGGCAGTGCTGGGCATCGCCAGGGGGACAAAGGCGATACTGGTTTCAGGCTCCCGTTCGATATCTTCTGATTTGGTCTGGGCCTCTGGCATCTCGGCGGGTTTGGTTGGGGGGAATAACATACGGAAGCCGATAAACGCCACAATCAGCCCCCCGGCGATTCGCAGCCCGGGTATAGAAATGCCAAAGGTGTTCATTACCAGTTGGCCGGCATACCAGGCTACCACCAGAATAATGAAGACGTTGACCCCGGTTTTCCACGCTTCCCGATTACGCTGGGCGCTGTTCATATGGCCTGCCAGCCCGAGGAATAGCGCCACCGTGGTGAGCGGGTTAGCTAGTGGGAGGATCACTACCAGCCCTAGTCCAATAAGTTCAAGCAACTGCACCATACAGGTTTCCTTGTTGAAATCCGGGAGTTAGCCAGCGCGGCTTTGCCGCATCTAACTGGAAAAAGATTATAGGCCGTTCACAATGGGTGGCTATTTTAGCCGCCAATCGGCTGGAGACTCAAGCTAAGGGCTGCTGGCGACTAAAAAACATCCATTTATAAAATACTGTTATTACTGATAAAATTTTAATATCCCGCACTCTCTTTTGTCTGGCTTTGGCAAAAAATGTGATCCGCTTCAACTATTCGTTTGACTTATGCTTACCAAGGTAATAATATCTCGCGTGATTAATCTACTTGCCTGGGCAACTAACGTGAAAAACACATGCAATCTGTTCAATGAAATTGTCCCACTGGGACGATTGATTGTTCTGGTCAACCAGAAAAAAGATCGCTTGCTCAGTGAATATTTATCACCACTGGAAGTGACATCAACACAGTTTCGCGTGCTGTGTTCGATTCACTGTGAACAGCAAATTTCACCCGTGGAGTTAAAAAAAGTGCTTTCGGTAGATTTAGGGGCGTTAACCCGCATGCTCGACCGCCTGGTCTGTAAAGGTTGGGTTGAGCGTTTACCGAATCCCCATGACAAACGGGGAGTCCTATTACAACTCACCCCTTCTGGGGTTGAGATGTGCGAGAACTGCCGGGAGTTGGTGGGGCATGATTTACACCGTGAATTAACAAAAAACCTAACGGCAGAAGAAGTGGCAACGCTCGAATACCTGCTTAAAAAGGTATTGCCGTAAAAGCAAAGAAAAGAGGTATGACAATGTCCAGACGCAACAATGATGCCGTAACTATTCATAGCATTTTGGACTGGATTGAAGCGCATTTAGAAGCCCCTCTCTCACTGGAAGTGGTTTCTGAACGCTCTGGATATTCCAAGTGGCACCTGCAACGTATGTTTAAAAAGGAAACGGGCCATTCGCTAGGCCAGTATATTCGCAACCGTAAGCTCACTGAAATTGCCCTGCAATTGAAAGAAAGCAACGAGCCGATACTTTATCTGGCAGAACGGTTCGGTTTTGAGTCCCAACAGACTTTAACCCGCACCTTTAAGAACTATTTCTCCGTTCCGCCACATAAGTACCGGGTCACCAATACCCCTGGCGACGCCAAGTTTTTATACCCATTGGCCCACTAACTGGCCTGGTGCCGGAACATCGCCCGGTCCCGTTATGTGTATCACCGCCCGTAAATCGGGCGTATCGAGGTTAATATGAAACGTCTGGTCTGCGCACTCACCACCCTGCTGGTGCTGGCGTCAACTCAGGTCATGGCGAGTGACACCCGCAACTTTACCTACCAACAGTCCGACCATGGCGGCATGATCATGCCGGGTAATGGCAGCCATAGCGGGGTAGATTTAAACCACCGCGGCAGTGGCAGTGATAAGTCCGATGAGTTGGGCGTGCCGTATTACCACGGCGAAGGGTAATCATGAAAAAGTCAGGCTGAGCCGGACTTTTTTGTTTCAGGCTGCGCGTTTAAAACGGCGGCCCATGGGCAAACCAAAGATATTAATATACAGCCCAGCCATAATCAGCACCGCCCCACTTAATTGCAACAGATTGAGGGTTTCACCCAGCAGCAGCGCCGCACTGGCGATCCCCACCACGGGCACTAACAGTGACAGCGGCGCCACGCGCCAGGTTTCGTAGCGTCCCAACAGTGCCCCCCAAATCCCGTAGCCAACAATCGACGCCACAAATGCCAAGTAACACAACGCCAGCACCGTGGTGCTATCAATCCCCAAAAGCCCCTGCTTCATGGCCTGCGGTCCTTCAATAATCAGGCTGGCAGCCATAAACGGCAGGATGGGGATTAGCGCACTCCATACAACCAGTGACATCACTTTTGGCTGTTGCGGCAATTGCATGATCTTTTTGTTGAAGATATTACCCGTGGCCCAGCACAAGGCTGCCACTAGCGTGAGGCCAAAGCCCAACCAAGGAACAAATTGCCCATTCAGGCTACCGTCAATTAGCACCAGCATCCCAATAATCGCCAGACCAATCCCCGCCAGCTGTTTACCCTGTAACCGCTCGCGGAATGTCAGCGCCCCCAGCACAATGGTAAAGAAGGCCTGAGCCTGAAGCACCAGCGAGGCCAGCCCGGCAGGCATACCAAATTTGATGGCGCAGAACAGGAAGGCAAACTGGCCGAAACTTATCATCAGCCCATAGCCCAGCAGCAGTTTCAGCGGCACTTTTGGCCGGGCAACAAAAAAGATGGCCGGGAACGCCACCAGTAAAAAGCGCAGCCCGGCCAGTAATAGCGGTGGCATCTGGTGCAGGCCTAACTTAATCACCACAAAGTTGATCCCCCAGGCGAATACCACCAGCAGGGCCAGTAATCCATCTCGTTTGGTCATAGTGTCAACTGTTGTAAATTTGTTAAGTTTCGAGACTAATGCAAATTGATGTTGGGCGATAGACCCAGAGTGTTGATTGGCTTCATCGCTAACTTTCTAAATTGTTGATAAATCTTAGAATATTGACATAAAAATAGCCGATATAACCAGTTTAAAATGCTACCAAATTGCCTTTTGTCGCGTTTTCCATGGGGGTTCAATAAAAGGCAATTACCCATGGCGTAGGGCGCGGCGCGGGCTAAGGCTAGGGTTACCAGACGTGACGGATGCCGATGGAATTCAGGCGGAAGCCCGTATCGATTAGCTCTTTATCCATTACAGTAACCCCCATGGGCAGTGACCAGCCTAAAAGCAGCTAAGCGTGACGGCGATTGTGAATCTGGACATTGTTTAAAGGTTTGATAAAAAAACTACTTCGCCCACAGCATAATCCTTGCTAGCGTTAAGACTTATCTTATAGACCCCCGGGTTACTTCCCTGGGCCATCAAGGATGCTTATGGGCCGTTTTACCATTGATGTGCTGGCCACTCAGTGTGGCGTCACCACCACTAATTTACGCACCTGGCAACGCTTTGGTCTGATCCAGCCGGTCTGCGATAACGACGGGCACCGTTACTACAGTTTCACTCACGTATCCCGGGTCGCCTCTATTGTTGACTGGTTCCGCCAGGGGGCGACGCTTGAAGATATGCAAGCGCTGCTGAAGGGCGACAAACGTTTACAGGCCAGCGGCTGGCTGCCCACACAGGAAGCATTACTTGCACTGTGCCAGGCAGGCGAACCGCAAAAGCTGCGCAACTTGCTTTGGCGCTATGGCCGGGAAATACCACCGGTGATACTGCTTAATGAGGTGCTGCGTCCGCTAAGGCTGTGGCTTCATAGTGGTGACCAGCCTGAATTGGCATTGCCCTGCGCCCTACTTGACACCGCTATTACCGAATATGCAGCTTTTGTAGTGGCCAGTGGTCGTAAAAAGCCCTGCGGCAGCGTACTGTTACTGGCGCTAACGCCCTGCGATTCACTTGAGCTATGGCTGGAGGCAATTCGTTATGCCAGCGAAGGGCTGAGGGTGGAACTGCTGCTCTCCCCGCAGGAGGACCCAGATTTTGACTGGATCAAGCCGGATCATGTGGTGATCTGGGCAGAACAACCACTAAGCGAACATCAACAAAACCGGCTTAATCAGTGGCAGGCCGTCGGGCTTTCGATATTGTTACAAGGCCCGGCGGCCGGACAGCAAGAGATTATTTAGGGATACGCAGAACCTGGCCTGGGTAAATTTTATCCGGGCTGGCTAGCATCGGTTTATTAGCTTCAAAAATTTTATCGTATTGGTTAGCATCACCGTAAACGTGTTTGGAAATCCCGCTTAAGGTGTCACCGGATTTAACCGTATAATAGGTACTTTCTGCCCCGGTATCTGTAGCCTTAAGGTTGTTCTCCACACTACCGATACCGGCGATATTCCCCACCGCCACCTGCACTTTTTCAATCTGTTCCTGGGTTAAACCATCACCGTTTACCGTGGCTTTACCGTCCGCCACGGTTACCGTGACTTTATCCGCTCCGGGGACGCCGGTTTGCTGTAAATGCTCTTGTACCTTTTTACTTTGTTCGTCGGAACCTTTAATGGCGTCGATAAGTTTCTCACCCGCCTCTTTAACAAAATCAAATAAACCCATGTTGCACACCTCCTGTTAGGATCTCCTGTTAAACGTAGCAAATCCCTGAGAAATCACCACAGCGTTGCTTATATATTCACCAGGCTGCTATACTGGATAAATCCACAGCCCAGGAGGAGCCATGAGATTACGCCGTTCCTCGCCGCGTCTCGCGTTTGAAGCCGCCGCCATCTATCAATACCCGGAACACCTGCGCCCCTGGCTGGGCGCACTACCCACCCTCCCTGGGGTATATATTTTTCACGGCGAATCAGAACATTTACCCCTGTACATAGGCAAAAGTGTCAACATTCGCAGCCGGGTACTCTCCCATTTACGTACCCCGGATGAAGCCAGCATGCTACGTCAGGCCCAGCGGATCAGCTTTATTCCCACCGCCGGGGAGTTAGGTGCATTGCTGCTAGAGGCGCAAATGATCAAGCGCCAGCAGCCGCTGTTTAACAAGCGGCTGCGTCGTAATAAAACTCTGTGCGCCCTGCAATGGGTAAATGGTAAGCCGGAAGTGGTTTATACCAAGGCCGTGGATTTTGCTAAACAGCCCGATTTATTTGGCCTGTTTGCCAATCGTCGCACCGCCTTACAAGCGCTGACAACCATCGCCGATACCCATCAGCTGTGTTACGGGCTATTAGGGCTTGAGCCACTTAGCCAGGGCCGCGCCTGCTTCCGCTCGGCACTAAAACGTTGTGCCGGTGCCTGCTGTGGCCGCGAGCCAGTGGCCGACCATCAACAACGTCTACTGGCGGCACTGGATGCCCTACGGCTGGTGTGCTGGCCGTGGCCCGGCCCGGTGGCCCTGACGGAGACTGGCACCCACCTAACCCATTATCACATCATCCATAACTGGCTGTGGCTTGGGGCCGTAGACGACCTTAGCCAGGCGAAGGATCTCGTCACCGTCAGCCACAGTTTTGATAGCGACGGCTATAAGATCCTGTGCAAACCCATGTTGAGCGGTAAGTACGATATCAGGCCACTGGATTAGGACGGTTAATTTGAGACATCAATTCCTCCCATATGTATAAACCATATATCGTGTGC
>CBIFWW010000139.1:0-8587 GCA_966186435.1 uncultured Enterobacteriaceae bacterium | reverse complement strand
CTTTCGCCAGCTCTTTGTTCGGGCTGGCGGCGTTGATACCGGCACTCAGCACGCCCACGAATGGCTTGGACGCTTTACCTTTAAAGGTTGGCAACTGGGCAACGCCGTAATTGACTTTGCTCTTGTCGATATTGGTCCATGACCACGGGCCGTTAATGGTCATCGCGGTTTCGCCTTTGTTAAAGGCGGCTTCAGCGATGGAATAATCGGTATCCGCATTCATGTGCTTGTTTTTGATCATGTCTACCAGGAAGCCTAAACCGGCTTTGGCCCCGGCGTTATCTACGCCTACGTTCTTAACGTCATATTTGCCGTTTTCAAACTTGAAAGCATAGCCACCGTCAGCAGCAATCAGCGGCCAGGTGAAGTACGGCTCTTGCAGGTTGAACATCAACGCGCTCTTGCCTTTGGCCTTCAGTTCTTTATCCAGCGCCGGGATCTCTTCCCAGGTTTTCGGCGGGGTCTTCACCAGGTCTTTGTTGTAAATCAGCGACAAGGCTTCAACGGCGATTGGGTAAGCAATCAGCTTGCCGTTATAACGCACGGCGTCCCAGGTGAAGGGATAGAGCTTGTCCTGGAAGGCTTTGTCTGGGGTGACTTCCGCCAGCAGGCCGGATTGCGCATAGCCACCAAAACGGTCATGGGCCCAGAAAATAATGTCCGGGCCATCGCCGGTGGCGGCAACCTGCGGATATTTCTCTTCCAGCTTATCCGGGTGCTCAATGGTGACTTTAATCCCGGTGTCTTTCTCGAACTTTTTACCTACTTCAGCAAGGCCGTTGTAGCCCTTGTCGCCGTTGATCCAGATAACCAGCTTACCTTCTTCAATTTTGGCGAGTGCGGAGGCGGAGAACATCATCGTTGTCAGTGCTGACAGTGCGAGGACGCGTGCGCCGGTCTTTATGTTCATGAGTCCCATCCTTTTGGTGATATGCCGACCCATCGCCTCCTGCCTGGAGTCGTTGGGTTTTTGTGAAAAAAAAGTGAATGGCTTACAACCACCAGTCTGCTGCTATGACAAGTGCTTCTCATCCTCCTTGCGCCTACGCCCCACCTACTAAGGGCGTGATCTGGTTATCATTTACTGGAGTTATGTGCGATAGCGCACATATTCACGGCTTCAAATATCCATCAATGATCACGAAATTCTGTTATTCAAACTGAAACCGGTTGCAGTTATTCCGGCCTCATCCTCCCGGCTCCTCCCCCATCAAAAACCGAAGGGCGGAGGATTTACACCCTGTAGTTATACCTCATAGTCGGAAATATCTTGTTTCACCTGCTAATTAGCGGGTCGGTTAGTGAGGGAGAAGGGCATGGCAAGCGTTCAGCTGCGAAATGTAACCAAAGCCTGGGGTGATGTGGTGGTGTCGAAGGATATCGACCTCACCGTAGAAGCCGGGGAATTTGTGGTATTTGTCGGGCCGTCAGGCTGCGGTAAATCCACGCTGCTGCGCATGATTGCTGGCCTGGAAACCATTACTAGCGGTGACCTGTTTATTGGTGAAACCCGAATGAACGATGTCCCCCCATCCCAGCGTGGCGTGGGGATGGTATTCCAGTCTTATGCGTTGTACCCCCACCTGAGCGTGGCGGAGAACATGTCATTTGGTCTGAAACTGGCGGGTGCGAAGAAGGATCTCATAAATCAGCGCGTTAATCAGGTGGCCGAAACACTGCAATTGGCCCACTTGTTGGAACGCCGTCCAAAGGCGCTTTCCGGCGGCCAACGTCAGCGGGTGGCTATTGGCCGTACCCTGGTAGCGGAGCCGGATGTGTTCCTGTTGGATGAACCGCTCTCTAACCTGGATGCCGCCTTACGCGTCCAGATGCGCATTGAGATATCTCGTCTTCACAAGCGCCTCAAGCGCACCATGATTTACGTCACCCACGATCAGGTTGAGGCGATGACCCTCGCCGACAAGATTGTGGTGCTGGACGCAGGCCGGGTGGCGCAAGTCGGTCGACCTCTTGAACTGTATCACTACCCGGCGGATCGCTTTGTGGCGGGCTTTATTGGCTCACCCAAAATGAACTTCCTGCCGGTGAAAGTGACTGCTACCGCTATCGATCAAGTGCAGGTCGAACTGCCGAATCACCAGCAAGTGTGGCTGCCGGTGGACAGTGTCAACGTCCAGGTTGGCGCCAATATGTCTTTAGGTATCCGCCCGGAGCACTTGCTGCCCTGCGATATCGCCGATGTCACCCTGGAAGGGGAAGTACAGGTGGTAGAGCAGCTTGGTCATGAAACCCAGATCCATATCCAGATCCCCGCTATCCGTCAAAACCTGGTCTACCGCCAGAATGACGTGGTGCTGGTTCAAGAGGGTGCAACATTCGCTATCGGCTTGCCGCCAGAACGCTGCCATTTATTCCGTGTGGATGGTTCCGCGTGCCGTCGGTTACATCAAGAGCCGGGTGTTTAAGCATTCCAGATAACAAAAAAATAAACTATCTCAGGAGATAGAACGATGATTACTCTGCGCAAACTCCCACTGGCGGTAGCCGTCGCGACAGGTATCCTGTCTGCGAATGCCATGGCCGTCGATTTCCACGGTTATGCCCGTTCAGGTATTGGTTATACCGGCAGCGGCGGCGAGCAGCAGTGCTTCCAGTCCACCGGTGCTCAAAGCAAATACCGTCTGGGTAACGAATGTGAAACCTATGCCGAGCTGAAACTGGGCCAGGAAGTATGGAAAGAGGGCGATAAGAGCTTCTACTTCGATACTAACGTGGCTTACTCCGTGGCACAGGACAACGACTGGGAAGCCACCGATCCGGCTTTCCGTGAAGCTAACGTCCAGGGGAAAAACCTGATTGACTGGCTGCCAGGCTCCACTATCTGGGCCGGTAAGCGTTTCTACCAGCGTCATGACGTGCACATGATTGACTTCTACTACTGGGATATTTCAGGCCCAGGTGCCGGTCTGGAAAATGTCGATTTGGGCTTTGGTAAGCTCTCCTTCGCAGCAACCCGTTCTTCTGAGCAAGGGGGATCCCAATCCTTTGCCGATTATTCCAACGGCTCACGGGTTTATAACAACAAAGTTCCTAATGATGTGTTCGACCTGCGTTTAGCGGGTATGGAATTGAACCCAGGCGGTACGCTGGAATTGGGCGTGGACTATGGCCACACCAACATTCCTGATGATTACTACCTCCAGGATGGCGCATCCAAAGATGGCTGGATGTTCACCGCTGAGCACACCCAGAGCATGCTGAAAGGCTACAACAAGTTCGTTCTGCAATACGCCACTGACTCTATGACCTCCAACGGTAAAGGTCAGGCGCAAGGCGGCAGCGTTGATAACGACGGTAAACTGTGGCGCGTGTTGGATCACGGTGCAATCTCTCTGGGCGAGCGTTGGGATCTGATGTATGTCGGCATGTACCAAAAGATCGATCGTGATGATAACCAAGGTACTGATTGGTGGACCGTGGGTGTACGCCCAATGTTCAAATGGACCCCTATCATGAGCACCCTGATGGAAGTGGGCTACGACAATGTGAAATCCCAGGAAACTGGCGACAAAAACAACCAATACAAAATCACCCTTGCACAGCAGTGGCAGGCGGGCGACAGCATCTGGTCCCGTCCGGCAATCCGTGTCTTCGCAACTTATGCTAAGTGGGATGAGAAATGGGGTTATGCCAAAGACGACAACGGCAGCGCTACCAAATACCAAGTGGCGAGTGGCTCTTTCACGCCGTTCGGCAACACTAACCGTGGCGACAACGATGAGTGGACCTTCGGCGCCCAGATGGAAATCTGGTGGTAATCAACCTGCTTAAGTAGTTCCGTTATAGGGAGGGGGCAACCCCTCCCGGTTCTCTTGAACCAAACCAGTTTGCTTCCCGTTACCCCCCGGCGCGCTTTTGCCTGCGAACGCCTGATGGGTTCCTATCGAGGTTATTACAATGAAAATGAAAAAAAGTCTCGTTGCACTCTGCCTGAGTGCCGGTCTGCTTGCCAGCACCCCGGCCATCACCCTGGCGGACGTGAATATCGTTCCACAAGATACCTCTGCCGCACCGCAGATCCCGGCCGCTGCGTTGCAGCAGTTACAGTGGACGCCAGTGCTCCAGGGTAAAACCCAATCAACCAATTTATCGACCGTTGGGCAAAGCCTGAATGTACCGGGGATTACCGGGCCAGTGGCCGCTTATAGCGTGCCGGGCAATATCGGTGAAATCACCCTAACGCTAACCAGCGAAGTACAGAAAAACAGCGTTTTTGCACCGAACGTTTTGATTTTAGACCAGAACCTGACGCCATCTGCTTACTTCCCAAGCAGTTACTTCACCTACCAGGCCCCCGGCGTGATGTCTGCCGATCGTCTGGAAGGCATGATGAAACTGACCCCGGCGCTGGGCCAGCAAAAGCTGTATATCCTGGTGTTCACCACCCAGAAAGATTTGCAGCAAACCACTACATTGCTTGACCCGGCTAAAGCCTACGCCAAAGGCACCGGCAATGCGGTACCGGATATCCCGGATCCGATTGCCCGTCATGGCCAGGATGGGCTGGTTAAACTAAAAGTGAGTACTAACACCGCATCCAGCGTATTAGTCGGGCCGCTGTTTGGCTCTTCCGGTACGGCGAATGTTACCGTTGGTAATACCGCCGCCCCATCTACCGCCTATACCGCCCCAGCCACTGCTTATGCAGCCCCGGCTCCGGCTGCTGCTCCGGTTGTGGCCCCGGCACCAGCCCCTGCGGCGAAGAGCGAACCGATGCTCAATGATACCGAGTCCTACTTTAACAACGCGATTAAATCCGCCGTGGATAAAGGGGATATCGACAAAGCCTTGAAACTGCTGAATGAAGCCGAACGCCTGGGTTCTAAGTCCGCACGTTCAACGTTTATCAGCAGTGTAAAAGGCAAGGGGTAGCCGTTACCCCACGCTGCTGATGCTTGGTAGTACTGGTGCGCTTCGGCGCACCCTTTTTTAACCCTAATAGTGTTGCACCGTTGTTGCGTTATTGTTCTGTCATCTTCGCTTTACCCAACACGGCCTACCGGTTCTGCGCTACAATGCCGCAAGAAATTTCCCCGGAGATCAGGCAATGCCTCACCACGCGCTCCAACAACTCCGCGCTATAGCGTATTTTCCTGAGCACCCATCTGACCTTGATGCCGCATTAAGCGACTGGCTATTGTTGGAAGACTCGATGACTAAGCGCTTCGAGCAGCATTGCCATACAGTCAGTGTTGAAATACTGTTTGAAGGGTTTGTCGGGCTTGAAGCCGCCACGCCAGAAGAAGCCGAACTGCTGCCTGCTGATGGGCGCTTCTGGCTGCGTGAGATCTTACTGTGCGGGGATGGCGTCCCCTGGCTCGCCGGGCGCACCCTGGTGCCGGAGTCCACCCTCAACGGGCCGGAGCTTAAGCTACGTAACATGGGGACCACGCCCCTGGGGCGCTATTTGTTTACGTCGTCAACGTTGACGCGTGATTTTATCCAAACCGGTAAGAATGGGGAGTGCTGGGGGCGTCGTTCCCGCCTGCGGCTCTCTGGGAAACCGCTATTATTAACCGAGCTGTTTCTGCCGCCAGCGCCGGTGTATTGGTAATACGTTGTGAGGGGTAATAAATGGAATGGACTATAAATCCCAATAAATTAATGGCTTATCACCGTTTAATGCGCACGGATAAACCTATTGGCGCATTACTACTGCTTTGGCCGACGTTATGGGCGCTGTGGATGGCTACGCCGGGCGCGCCGCCGCTGTGGATCCTAGCGGTGTTTGTCGCCGGGGTATGGCTGATGCGTGCCGCAGGCTGTGTAGTGAATGACTATGCCGACCGTAAATTTGACGGCCACGTGAAGCGCACCGCCAACCGTCCGCTACCCAGCGGGGCGGTCACCGAGCGGGAAGCGAGGATTTTATTCGCGGTGCTGGTGGGGCTTTCCTTCCTACTGGTACTGACCTTAAACAAAATGACCATTTTGCTTTCGGTGGCCGGGCTGGCGCTGGCGTGGATTTACCCGTTTATGAAACGGGTCACTAACCTGCCGCAGGTAGTGCTGGGTATGGCTTTTGGCTGGTCAATTCCGATGGCCTTTGCCGCCGTCAGTGAAGCAGTGCCGCTCTCCTGCTGGCTGATGTTTATGGCAAACATTTGTTGGTCTGTGGCATACGACACCCAATACGCCATGGTCGATCGCGATGATGATTTAAAGATCGGCATCAAATCCACCGCCATTCTGTTTGGCCGTTACGACAATGTGATTATTGGTCTGTTCCAGGCGGCGGTATTGGGGCTGATGGCGGCAGTAGGTTGGTTAAATCAACTGGGCGGGGCGTTTTACTGGGCCTTGTTGCTGGCGGCGGCGCTGTTTGTTTATCAGCAAAAGCTCACGGCCAAGCGCGAGCGCGATGCCTGCTTTAACGCTTTCCTCAATAATAACTATGTGGGGCTGGTGTTGTTCCTCGGCCTGGTACTGAGCTATATGCACCTTTAGCCGGTGCCAGATAGAGAAAAAGGCGGGATATCCCGCCTTTTTTACACCTTTTGATTCGGTTATTCGCCGCCAGCAGCAGCGCTTTCCACCGTCAGGCGTACATCCGAGGTCATCAGTTCAGCCAGCATCTGATAAACCTTGATGGTTTCGCCTGGCTCAGCATCACCGGTATCGCTGATGTAGCCTTCATCACGCAGGGTAAGCACCAGGGAGGAGAACACCGCTTTATCGAAGAACTCTGGGGCATTAATCCCGTGGAGTACCGACAGGCGCTGGGCCACGGTACGGCTCTCTTTTTCCAGGGTGCCACGGTTGATGGACGGGTTGGCACTCAACAGCCAGAAGGTGATGGCATAGCGTTGGATGGTTTCCCGGGCGCCAGCCGCCAGCAGTTGCAGGGTGCGTGAACGCTCAGGACTGATCTCTACGCTATCGGCATTGAGTTCCACCAGGCCTTGACGCGCCAGTTCCTCAACCAGCTTATCCACCACATTGGCAACGTCTGCCTTCGCCCAGTGCATGAACAGCTCGGCTTTAAGCATCGGGTAAAGTACCTCTACCTGACGAAGCAGTTCTGCTCGGGTGATTTTACGGTGCTGA
Source organism: uncultured Enterobacteriaceae bacterium (assembly GCA_966186435.1). GTDB lineage: Bacteria > Pseudomonadota > Gammaproteobacteria > Enterobacterales > Enterobacteriaceae > CBIFWW01. The sequence continues at coordinate 1,519 of CBIFWW010000139.1, read as the reverse complement.
GTGATAATCGCCGCTAGCAGTGATGGCATAATCAGCATATGCATCAGGTTGTTGCGGTAGTAAGTCATCAACACGGCCTGCTCGCGCGGCAGAATGATGATGTCCCCGATGGTATCTTTTTCAACCTCGAACTTATTCATTTGCAGCGCGTGGTCAATCAGCGCCGGGGCATCCATCGCTGGCGTAGTGGCATCCGGTGAATAAGGCACATTACGCAGCAGGGCCAGGTAGCAATCCAGCTGCTCGGTCAACTGCTCGCGGGTAAGAGAGCGCTGGCGGGAAGCCAACAGCGCGGTACAACACAGGTTCATGGCGTTGGCCGCCCCGGCGTTGTTAATCCGCACCATAATGGTTTTGGCGATTTCATTCACCGTTGGCGTCAGCCAGGTCGGGCGCACGGCTTCAATTGGGTCGATAGACTCACGCCACTCTGGCACCCGCTGGTTTAACCAACTTATCAGCGGGATAGGCTCACCAAAGTTCACATAGCCCTGGCCGAGGTTACGCAGTTTGCTAAGGCCGCGTAGCATCTGGAGCAGGCTCTCTTTCTCTTTGGTGGCACCACGCAGTTCATTAGCATAGGTGCCCACTTCCATTACGTGTTCATAGCCGATGTAGATTGGCACCAGGGTAATCGGGCGGGTACCGCCGCGCAGCATGGCCTGGATGGTCATCGACAGGGTGCCGGTCTTAGGATCGAGCAAACGCCCGGTACGGGAACGGCCACCTTCCACAAAGTATTCAACCGAATAGCCACGGGTAAACAGCTCACCCAGGTATTCACGGAACACTGTGGAGTAAAGCTTGTTGCCTTTAAAGGTACGGCGGATAAAGAAGGCACCCAGGCGGCGGAAAATCGGGCCAGCGGGCCAGAAGTTGAGATTGATACCGGCGGCAATATGCGGTGGCACCAGGCCCTGGTGATACAGCACATATGAAAGTAGCAGGTAATCCATGTGGCTGCGGTGGCATGGCACATAAACAATTTCATGGCCTTCATGGGCCAGCTGACGCACCCGCTCCGCATTATGGACGTTGATGCCCTGATACAGGCGGTTCCAGGTAAAGCCCAGTACCCGATCGGTGATACGAATCGATTCGTAAGAGAAGTTGGCGGCAATCTCTTCCATCAGCGCCACGGCATTTTGCTGGGCCTTCTCATGGGAGATTTTCTTGCTGCGGGCCTCGTCTTCAACGGCGCGGGCAATGGCTTTAGATGCCAGCAGCTTATTGAACAAATCCTGACGCACCGGCAGCTTTGGCCCGGTGGCGGCCAGACGCTGGCGGGCAAAATGCATCCGCGCGACGCGGGCCAGTTTCTGGGCGATGGTTTTATCGGTGCCGTGTTCCGTCGCCATCCAGCGTAGGGAAACCGACGGTGAGAAGCGAACAAAGCTGTCGCGTCCCAACCAGGTGACGGCGAAGAATTTCTGCAAGCCGTTCAGCATGCGCAGCGGCGGATTCACCTCGCCTTTTTCACGGCCCGGTGAGCGGCCAAACATCACGGACACCGGCACCA
>CBIFWW010000138.1:0-8753 GCA_966186435.1 uncultured Enterobacteriaceae bacterium | reverse complement strand
CAGGTAGCTGTTCGCGTCGTAGGTCTCCAGGATGATCTCGGCCTGGCGCGGGTCAGCGCCGTGGCCACAACGCTTGGCGTGGAAAAACCGGCCCCCTTTGTGTTCACCGTCGCGGGGACTAATGGCAAAGGCACCACCTGCCGCACCCTGGAAATGGTGCTAATGGCCGAGGGTTACAAAGTGGGGGTTTATAGCTCCCCTCATCTGGTGCGTTATACCGAGCGGGTACGCATTCAGGGCCAGGAGCGCCCGGAGTCTGAGCACACCGCCTCCTTTGCGGCGATTGATGCCGCCCGCGGTGACACCTCCTTAACCTATTTTGAATTCGGTACCTTATCCGCCCTGTGGCAATTCAAACAGCAGCAGGTGGATGTGGCGATCCTGGAAGTCGGCCTTGGCGGGCGTCTGGATGCTACTAACCTGGTGAATTGCGATGTGGCGGTGGTGACCAGTATTGCCCTCGACCATACCGACTGGCTTGGCCCCGACCGCGAAAGCATTGGCCGGGAAAAAGCCGGGGTATTCCGCCAGGGTAAACCGGCCATCGTCGGTGAACCTGACATGCCCTCCACCATTGCTGATGTGGCGCGGGAAAAAGGCGCATTATTGGCACGCCGTGGTGTGGACTGGGATTATGTTGTCGGTAAAGATAGCTGGAGCCTACGCGACAGCCGAGGTGAGCTGCACAACCTGCCGCTGCCCCTGGTGCCGCAGCCTAACGCCGCCTCGGCTATTGTTGCCCTGCGTGCCAGTGGGCTGAGTGTGAGCGAACAGGCTATTCGCGATGGCGTGGAACATGCGACACTGCCCGGGCGTTTCCAGCAGATCTCCACTTCACCACGGGTGATTCTGGACGTGGCTCACAATCCTCATGCCGCAAAATACCTGGCAGGGAGGTTGGCACAACGGCCGAAAACCGGGCGTACACTGGCGGTGATCGGTATGCTGCATGATAAAGACATTGCGGGCACCCTGGCGGAACTGGGTACCCAGGTTGATAGCTGGTACTGCGCCCCGCTGGAAGGGCCGCGCGGTGCCACGGCAGAACAATTAATTGACCATTTGGGCAGTGGAACCGTTTATGGCACTGTGGCGCAAGCCTGGCAGGCGGCAATAAACGATGCGCAGGCTGAGGACACTGTCCTGGTTTGCGGCTCGTTCCACACCGTTGCCCATGTGATGGACGTGCTGGAAGCGGGGAGAAAAGGTGGCGAGTAAATTTCAAAACCGGTTAGTTGGGACTATTGTGCTGGTGGCGCTGGGCGTTATCGTGCTGCCAGGGATCCTGGACGGCCAGAAAAAACATTATCAGGATGAGTTTGCGGCGATCCCGCTGGTGCCAAAGCCCGGTGATAAAGACGAACCGGATATGTTGCCGGTCGCCAGCCAGGCATTGCCATCCCAGCCACCGGAAGGGGCAGCGGAAGAAGTCCGCGCCAGCTCGGCGGCCACGCCTGGTTATGATGCGCGATCTATCCCGGCTGACACCGGCGCGGGGATTGATGAAGTGCCGGTGACTAAGGCCCCACCAAGCCCGGCACCAAAGTCACAACCTACGCCAAAACCGGCGGTGCCACAGCAGGTGGCAAAAGCCCCCGAGCCTGAACCGGCCAAGCCGCAACAATCCAAAGCCGCCGATGCTGCGCCCACGGGTAAAGCCTATGTTGTCCAGTTAGGCGCGTTGAAAAATGCCGATAAAGTCACCGAGATTGTCGGTAAATTACGCGGGGCAGGATTTAAAGTTTATACCTCGCCAAACACGCCGGTTCAGGGCAAAATTACCCGTATTCTGGTGGGGCCGGATGCGTCGAAGGACAAACTAAAGTCCTCGCTGGGTGAGCTTAACTCCCTCTCCGGATTGAACGGTGTGGTGATGGGGTACAGCGTGAATTAAGTCTCCATCACCGGCCATTGAGCCAGGCTGATGTAGGCTGAAAATTGGGGCGGGCAGTTTAAAAAAGCCCCAAAGCAGTGATGGCGTTGAGCTTTTTTTCAACGCCATTTTTTATTACGCGTAGCAAGGAAATCCCTACGCAAACGTTTTCTTTTTCTGTTAGAATGCGCCCGAATCGGATGTCAGGGCGTTTTATCGTGGGACGATTTACATGGTCTGGATAGATTACGCCATTATTGCCGTGGTCAGCTTTTCTTGTTTGATAAGCGTCATTCGTGGCTTTGTGCGTGAAGCGCTGTCGTTAGTAACCTGGGGATGTGCCTTTTTCGTCGCCAGTCATTACTACACATACCTGGCAGTCTGGTTTACTGGCTTTGAGGACGAACTGGTACGAAATGGGATTGCGATCGCCGTGCTGTTCGTGGCGACGTTAATCGTTGGCGCTATCGTGAACTATGTGATCGGTACGCTGGTGGAGAAAACCGGGTTGTCCGGAACCGATAGGGTGTTGGGGATTTGCTTTGGCGCACTGCGCGGAGTGTTAATCGTCGCCGCTATTCTGTTTTTCCTGGATACCTTTACCGGGTTTTCAAAAAGCGCAGACTGGCAAAAGTCGCAGCTTATCCCGCAGTTCAGTTTCATCATCAGGTGGTTTTTTGATTACCTGCAAAGCTCGTCAAGTTTCTTGCCCCGGTAACCGCCGGGGATGTGGCGCAGAGCCGTTGCGTGGCACGGTTCTTTGATGAGGAAAAGACAACATGTGCGGTATTGTCGGTATCGCCGGTGTTATGCCGGTAAACCAGTCGATTTATGACGCGTTAACGGTGCTTCAGCACCGAGGCCAGGATGCCGCAGGCATCATCACTATTGATGCCAATAACTGTTTCCGGCTGCGTAAGGCAAACGGATTAGTGAATGATGTATTCGAAGCCCGTCACATGCAGCGCCTCCAGGGCAATATGGGGATCGGCCACGTGCGCTATCCTACCGCCGGTAGTTCCAGCGCCTCGGAAGCCCAGCCTTTTTATGTAAACTCTCCCTACGGTATTACCCTTGCCCATAACGGCAACCTGACCAACGCCCACGAGTTGCGCCAGAAACTGTTTGAAGAAAAGCGCCGCCACATCAACACCACTTCTGATTCTGAAATCCTGCTCAATATCTTTGCCAGTGAGCTGGACAGCTTCCGCCATTATCCGCTGGAAGCAGACAACATTTTTGCCGCCATTGCCGCCACTAACCGCCAAATCCGTGGGGCTTATGCCTGTGTGGCAATGATTATCGGCCACGGCATGGTGGCTTTCCGTGACCCGAACGGTATCCGCCCGCTGGTGCTGGGTAAGCGTGATGTTGGCGATTCCCGTACCGAATACATGGTGGCGTCGGAAAGCGTAGCCCTGGATACCCTGGGCTTTGAATTCCTGCGGGATGTGGCACCCGGTGAGGCTATCTACATCACTGAAAAGGGCCAGCTGTTTACCCGCCAGTGTGCGGAGAATCCCGTCAGTAACCCGTGCCTGTTTGAGTACGTCTACTTTGCACGCCCGGACTCTTTCATTGATAAAATCTCGGTGTATAGCGCCCGGGTTGGCATGGGTAAAAAACTCGGTGAGAAGATCGCCCGCGAGTGGGAAGATCTCGATATCGATGTGGTGATCCCGATCCCGGAAACCTCCTGTGATATTGCGCTGGAGATCGCACGCATTCTGGATAAACCCTACCGCCAGGGCTTTGTTAAAAACCGCTATGTTGGCCGCACTTTTATTATGCCGGGCCAGCAACTGCGCCGTAAATCGGTGCGTAGTAAGCTTAACGCTAACCGGGCGGAGTTCCGTGACAAGAACGTGTTGCTGGTGGATGACTCTATTGTACGCGGCACCACCTCCGAGCAGATTATTGAAATGGCGCGTGAAGCCGGGGCCAAAAAGGTTTATCTGGCCTCTGCGGCACCGGAAATCCGCTTCCCGAACGTTTACGGTATCGACATGCCCAGCGCCAATGAGTTGATTGCCCATGGTCGTGAAGTTGAAGAGATCCGCCAAATCATCGGCGCCGATGGCCTGATTTTCCAGGATCTTGACGATCTGATCGATGCGGTTCGCCAGGAGAACCCGGAAATCCAGCAGTTCGAATGTTCGGTGTTTAATGGGGTGTATGTGACCAAGGATGTGGATCATCAATATCTTGAATACCTCGAATCCCTGCGCAGCGATGATTCCAAAGCGGCCCAGCGCCAGAATGATTTAGAAAGCCTGGAAATGCACAACGAAGGCTGATTCTTTCGGTGCCCCATTCCAGAGGCACCGCTCCCCCTATCTCTTGCATCCAACCTATAATTGCGGCACAGTCATGCCAGTTTTTCGCTGATTCAGGCAGATTATGAAACAATTAATCGTAGGGATTTCAGGTGCTAGCGGGGCGGTGTATGGCGTCCGTCTGCTGGAGGTTTTACAAAAGGTTCCGGGGGTTGAAACCCATCTGATCCTCAGTCAAGCGGCTAAGCAGACCCTGGCGCTGGAAACCGACTATGCCCTGCGGGATGTTCAGGCTCTGGCTGACGTGGTGCATGATGCCCGCGATATCGCAGCCAGCATCTCTTCCGGCTCTTTCAAAACCAGCGGGATGGTGATCCTGCCGTGTTCCATCAAAACCTTGTCCGGGATAGTGAATAGCTATACCGATGGACTACTGACTCGTGCCGCCGACGTGGTGTTAAAAGAGCGGCGTCCTTTGGTGTTGTGCGTGCGTGAAACGCCGTTGCATTTGGGCCACCTGCGGTTAATGACCCAGGCCGCCGAAATGGGGGCAGTGATCATGCCACCTCTGCCTGCTTTCTATCACCGGCCACTAAGCCTGGACGATGTGATTAACCAGACCGTTAACCGGGTACTGGATCAATTTGATATTGACCTCGACCATGATCTGTTTGCCCGTTGGCAGGGTGGCTGATCTTCCCTAAAACGGTGCGCAGGGTATCGCGCTGCATCAGGGTGGCGCATTTTTGTAACCGCGATCAAATCCTGGCAAATTAATCTCGCCAATCTGCTTACTCCTTGCATGACCCTTACTCTATAGCTGCTATCTTCAGTTTGCAGCATTAATGCAACCTTTCATTAACATCGCTACCCCAACAGGGGCGGAAAAGATGGCATGAGACGTGCAAAGTGAAACGGCAGCACAACATTTTCGTTTATAAAAAAACGTCACCGAGGGTTTAGTATGAAGAAGCAGGTTCTCGCGTTGTCCTTACTGTTAGGCTTTGCCACAAGCGCCCTGGCAGCCATTCCCCAGACTGTGCGTATTGGCACCGATCCCACTTATGCACCGTTTTCCTCCAAGGATGCAAAAGGGGAGTTAGTGGGCTTTGATATCGATTTGGGCAACGTGCTGTGTGAGCGCATTCATGCCAAGTGTAAGTGGGTTACCAGCGATTTCGATGCGTTGATTCCGTCCCTGAAAGCCAAGAAGATTGATGCCATTATTTCTTCTTTGTCGATCACCGAAAAACGCCAGCAAGAAATCGCGTTCTCAGACAAATTGTATGCGGCAGATGCCCGCCTGATTGCCAAGAAAGGCGCGCCAATTCAACCGACCCTTGATTCACTGAAAGGTAAGCACGTAGGCGTACTGCAAGGCTCCACTCAAGAGGCCTATGCCAATGCTAACTGGCGTCCAAAAGGCATCGACGTGGTGGCTTACCAGAACCAGGATCTGATCTACTCCGATCTGGCTTCTGGCCGACTGGATGCCGCCTTCCAGGATGAAGTTGCCGCCAGCGAAGGCTTCCTGAAACAGCCAGCAGGTAAAGAGTTTGCTTTTGCTGGCCCTTCAGTTAAAGACAAGAAATTCTTCGGTGACGGAACCGGGGTTGGCCTGCGTAAAGATGATGCTGATTTGAAAGCCGCCTTTGATAACGCCATGGGTGAAATCCGTAAAGACGGTACTTATGACAAACTGGCTAAGAAATATTTTGATTTTAACGTTTACGGCGAGTGATCCTCAGTTAAGCCTGTAGCGGGTTCAGCCTGTGACATTACCGCCCAGCTTCGGGCGGTAATGTAAAAATCAGGTTGCACAAGGGTGGTGCGGATGTCGCTTTTTGCACTGTATTAGTGCTTTTTACGCGCTATGATGGTGCATTAATCGCCAGCCCCATTGGGAAACAACGGTCTAGCGCGGCGTTTGCGGCCAACTGAAATGGCATGAAATCTGCACTGTCCCCCTTTGCCCTGGACCGTTTTCAGGAAATAAAAAATCTTACGAGGATGCGTATGAATAAGAATGTTGTAGCCTTTTCTCTGGTGCTGGCGTTTTCCAGCGTATCAACGGCTTTCGCCGCTATTCCACAGCAACTGCGTATCGGCACCGATCCCACCTACGCTCCCTTTGAATCCAAAAACGCCCAAGGCGAATTGGTGGGTTTTGATATCGATCTGGCCAAAGAGCTGTGCAAACGTATTCAGACCCAGTGCTCTTTTGTGGAAAACCCACTGGATGCGCTAATCCCGTCGCTGCTTTCCCGCAAAGTGGATGCCATCATGTCTTCGCTGTCGATCACTGAAAAACGCCAGCAGCAGATTGCCTTTACGGACAAATTCTACGCCGCCAACTCACGCCTGGTTGTAGCAAAAGGCTCGCCGATTGTCCCCACTCTTGAAGCTTTGAAAGGCAAGCGGGTTGGGGTTTTACAGGGCACCACCCAGGAAAGTTATGGCAACGTACACTGGGCGCCAAAAGGCATCGAAATTGTCTCCTATCAGGGCCAGGACAATATCTATTCTGACCTGACCGCCGGGCGTATCGACGCAGCATTCCAGGATGAAGTGGCTGCCAGCGAAGGCTTCCTCAAACAGCCCATTGGTAAGGATTACCAGTTTGGTGGCCCGTCCATTAAAGATGAAAAATTGTTTGGCGTGGGCACCGGTATGGGCCTGCGCAAGGGCGATACCGAGCTACGCAATGCGCTGAATAACGCCTTTGCTGAGATGCGCCAGGACGGCACCTACAAGAAACTGGCAGAAAAATACTTCGATTTTGATGTTTACGGCGGCTAAATCACGCTGACTACGCCTGCCCGCCGGGGCAGGCGCATTGTTGACACAACAGGGTAAGCACCATGCTGTATGGTTTTTCTCAGGTAATTTTTAACGGGGCGCTGGTGACCCTGGAGCTGGCGCTCAGTTCAGTGGTGCTGGCGGTGGTGCTTGGCCTGGCTGGCGCCAGCGCTAAACTCTCCCGCAACCGGGCTATGGCACTGATTTTTGAGGGCTATACTACGTTAATTCGTGGGGTGCCTGACCTGGTGCTCATGCTACTGATCTTCTATGGTTTGCAAATCGCACTCAATGCCGTCACCGATAGCCTCGGCATCGGCCAGATTGATATCGACCCAATGCTGGCGGGGATTATTACCCTCGGCTTTATCTATGGGGCGTACTTTACCGAAACCTTCCGTGGGGCTTATATAGCGGTGCCCAAGGGCCATCTTGAGGCCGCCACCTCCTTTGGTTTTACCAGTGCGCAAACCTTCCGCCGCATTATGTTCCCGGCGATGATGCGTTTTGCTTTGCCGGGCATCGGCAACAACTGGCAGGTGATTCTAAAATCCACCGCACTGGTCTCTTTGCTGGGGCTGGAGGATGTGGTGAAAGCCACCCAGCTGGCGGGTAAAAGCACCTGGGAGCCATTCTACTTCGCCATCGTTTGTGGCCTGATTTACCTGGTGTTCACCACCGTGTCCAATGGGGTGCTGCTGCTGCTTGAACGCCGCTACTCCGTGGGCGTGCGGAGGGCCGATCTGTGATTGAGATCCTCCACGACTATTGGCAATCCTTGCTGTGGACCGACGGCTACCGCTTTACCGGGGTGGCGATCACCCTGTGGCTGCTAATTACCTCAGTGATTATGGGTGGGGTGCTGGCGGTGATTCTGGCTATTGGCCGTGTCTCCAGCAATAAATATATCCAGTTCCCGATTTGGCTGTTTACTTATATCTTCCGTGGCACCCCGTTGTATGTGCAGCTACTGGTGTTCTACTCCGGCATGTACACCCTGGAGTTCGTGAAGGGCAATATGGTGCTGAGCGATTTTTTCCGCAGCGGCCTCAACTGCACCATCCTGGCGCTGACGCTGAATACCTGCGCTTATACCACTGAGATTTTTGCCGGGGCGATCCGGGCGGTGCCCCACGGTGAAGTAGAAGCGGCCCGTGCCTATGGGTTTTCCACCTTTAAATTGTACCGCTGCATTATCCTGCCGTCGGCCCTGCGCATCGCGCTACCGGCCTACAGCAACGAGGTGATTTTGATGCTGCACTCCACCGCACTGGCCTTTACCGCCACGGTGCCGGATCTGCTGAAAATCGCCAGGGATATCAATGCGGCTACCTACCAGCCGTTCACCGCCTTTGGTATTGCGGCGGTACTGTATCTGATGATTTCTTGGGTGCTGATTACTCTGTTCCGTAAAGCTGAAAAACGCTGGTTGCAGCACATCAGACCGTCTTCCACCCACTGAGTGGCTACCGATGTCAGAATTAAAATTAAGCGTTATTGATCTGCATAAACATTACGGTGCTCATGAAGTGCTGAAAGGGGTTTCACTTAAAGCCAATGCCGGGGATGTGATTAGCATCATCGGCTCTTCCGGCTCCGGTAAGAGCACCTTTTTGCGCTGTATCAACTTCCTCGAGCAACCCAGCGCGGGCAGCATTACTGTCAACAACCAGAACATAGCGTTGGTGAAGGATAAGGGCGGCCAGTTGAAAGTGGCTGACAAAAACCAGCTGCGCCTGCTGCGCACCCGGCTGACCATGGTGTTCCAGCACTTTAATTTATGGAGCCACATGACGGTGCTGGAG
>CBIFWW010000137.1:0-8772 GCA_966186435.1 uncultured Enterobacteriaceae bacterium | reverse complement strand
CCGATGGTAGTGTGGGGTCTCCCCATGCGAGAGTAGGGAACTGCCAGGCTCCAATAAGACAAATAGGCCACTCGAAAGAGTGGCCTTTTTGCATTGGGCTTACGGCAGTTCACTACTCGAGAAGAGTCCGGGGCAAGGCGCAGCGTTGAACGTTGCATAGCAACGGCCCGCAGGGTGACTCACGCCGTGAGTCATAAACTGCCAGGCTTGCTGTATAATAGAACCAGACAGAAAGGCCACTCGAAAGAGTGGCCTTTTTACATTGGTTTTTTATCTAAAATCATTAAAAAAGCCACTAATCAGTGGCTTTTATCAGCATAAAACCCGCCGTTAAGTCGTCAAGAACGTAGCCATTGGCAAATGAAAGTACCGATTGCAGCTACATCATTCAGATCCAGAACAGGCACTGGAAGCGTGAAAGGCGTGTCAGAGGCCACGGCTAATGTACTGTTATCAATGAATAACTCACTTTCTGGATGCCCGGCGGCCTTACGAAATAAAATAACCTTTGGCACACTCTCCTGCTTAAACCCTTCGACTAAGATGAGATCCAGCAAATTAGCATCCATTTGTGATGCCATGGCATAAAGATCAACTTCTTCCTGCTCGGGCGTTTCGGTCATCAGCACCCAACGCTTATTGCTGGCAAGAAGCGTTTGAACTGCCCCCGCTTCTCTCATGCGGTAGCTATCCTTTCCTGGTTTATCGATATCCATCCGGTGATGAGTGTGTTTAATGATTCCCACCCGAATACCTCGCTCCCGTAAATAGGGGATGAGTTGAGTCAGCAGCGTTGTTTTTCCGGTGCCGCTCCAGGCGGCAATGGCGAGCATCGGTATCATTACAGGCTCCTCTCCTGCCATTGGGCAATATCTTCAGGAGAATTGATATTGGAAAAAGCTTTAGGTGAATAGCCAGCCAGTTTAACGGCCACCCCCTGCTGCTGACGGAAGAAAGCCATGACCCGCCGCTCTCCCTGCTGTAAATAATCAGCCAGCGCCGCTCTCACCGAGCGGTGAACCAATGCAATTGTCGGGTGGTCCCTGTCGCCATCATGAACCCAGGCTACCGGGGAATCCCCCTTACTCTGCCAAAGCTTCATCACCATATCTTCAGGTATTCCCGGGGTGTCGCAAGCACAGAAGAAGTACCAGGAATTATCCCCATAATCGAGTGCCGTAAGCACCCCGGCAAGGGGGCCAGGGTAATCAGGAAGGTTATCCGTTATCACCGGCAGACCACTTCGCTGATATTGAGATAAATTACGGTTTGCGCTAATAACCACCTGCCCAACCTGAGGAGCCAGGCGCTGATACACATGCTGCCAAAGAGGCGTGTTGGCTAATAAAATCAGCCCCTTGTCCTGGCCACCCATCCGGGAAGCCCGCCCCCCGCAAAGTATGACGCCGGTTATTTGCGCAGCATCCATCAATGTATCACCTCTTTTCATGTGGGTATGACCCTGCTAACGTAGCTTTCTCAAAGAAAGGAGTTATCTATGAAATGCAAACGTCTTAATGAAGTGATCGAGTTACTCCAGCCTCAATGGCAAAAAGAACCCGATCTAAATTTGCTTCAATTTTTGCAGAAACTGGCTACAGAGTCAGGCTATACCGGTGATTTCGCTGATTTGCCTGATGATATTTTGATTTACCAACTGAAGATGCGCGACTCTGCCAAAGACGCGGTGATCCCGGGCATTCAAAAAGATTATGAAGAGGATTTCAAAACCGCGCTGCTCAAGGCTCGTGGCGTTATTAAATAGTAAAAGCATGTAATACTACGTCACTGATAACCCTTACTAATGTTATCCTCCACCATTCGACCTTTTCATTGGAATGGCGGAATGACCGATAGTGCTTTTAATTTCCAGACTCTAAACCCGGACACCATTCTGGATGCATTGTTCGATGCCGGAATCCGGGTTGATTCTGGCCTGACCCCACTTAATAGTTACGAAAACCGGGTCTACCAGTTTAGTGATGAGGATAAAAAGCGGTTTGTGGTGAAGTTTTACCGCCCCCAACGCTGGTCAATCGATCAAATTCAGGAAGAACATCAGTTTGCCTTTGAACTTCAGGATGATGAAGTACCGGTAGCAGCACCCCTCAAATTCAATAACGATTCTGTCCTACAGCATCAGGGCTATTTCTTTGCGGTATTCCCAAGCCTGGGCGGCCGGCAGTACGAAGTGGACAACCTGGATCAAATGGAGTGGGTGGGCCGCTATCTTGGGCGTATCCATCAAACGGGCAGCCGTGAGCTATTCCAGCACCGTCCTACCATTGGTCTGGAGGAATATCTACATGAACCCCGGCACGTATTCGAAGCTACATCACTAATCCCGCGTGCTCTAAAAGATGCGTTCCTGGCCGCGACAGATAAACTCATTGAAGTTATTACTCCCCAATGGAAATCGAGTGGTGACTTCCTTCGCCTACATGGTGACTGCCACCCGGGTAATATTCTGTGGCGTGATGGCCCACTGTTTGTCGATCTTGATGATGCCCGTAATGGCCCGGCGATCCAGGATCTGTGGATGCTTTTGCATGGTGACCGCCAGGAGCAACGGATCCAACTGGAAACCATCGTTGAGGCTTATGAAGAGTTCAACACATTCAACACAGAGGAATTTGCCCTAATAGAACCGTTACGTGCGATGCGTATGATCTATTATTTGGCCTGGCTACTCAGGCGCTGGGGCGATCCAGCTTTCCCCGGGAGTTTCCCCTGGTTAGTAGAGGAAGACTTCTGGCGAAGACAAACGGCCACGTTTATTGAGCAGGCCAGGGTTTTACGCGAACCCCCATTACAGTTAACGCCGATGTATTAACAGGCACTTTCAGGAGAAGTTGGTTATGAATAAAATTTGGATGGCACTGGCGGGCATGGTTCTCGCGTTTAGCGCCTCAGCAGCTCAAATCACCGATGGTAAGCAATTTACCACTCTCGACAAACCTGTAGCCGGTGAGCCGCAAGTATTGGAGTTCTTCTCCTTCTACTGCCCACACTGCTATCAGTTCGAAAATGTGCTTCATGTTTCTGACAACGTGAAGAAAAAACTGCCTCAGGGCACCAAAATGACTAAGTACCATGTTGAGTTCCTTGGCCCATTGGGCAAAGACTTGACTCAGGCATGGGCGGTGGCAATGGCACTGGGTGTGGAAGACAAAATCACAGCCCCAATGTTTGATGCTGTACAGAAATCTCAGACCGTACAAAACGATGCTGACATCCGTAAAGTATTTATCGATGCCGGTGTTAAAGCGGAAGAATTTGACGCAGCCTGGAATAGCTTCGTGGTGAAATCCCTGGTTGTTCAACAAGAGAAAGCCGCTGCCGATCTGCAACTTCAGGGTGTGCCGGCTATGTTCGTCAACGGCAAATACCAGCTGAACCCGCAGGGGATGGATACCAGCAATATGGATGCCTTCATTCAGGAATACGCTAACACCGTGAAATTCCTGGTTGAGAAGAAGTAATATACCCCCACTAAAAAGCCGGTCACTGACCGGCTTTATTATATTGCTGTTTTATATCTTCTAATTGCCGGTCTTTCTCCGACCATTCCTGACTCAGCCATCCCTGAAAGCGGCGTTTAAAATTCTTATCATTCATATAGTCGCCATGTAGCTCATCACTAATAGGTTTAAGCTCCACGCGCACTACAATTCGGGTTAGCTTGCCGCTGAGCATATCGAAGAAGGGTTTTTGACTATTTTCCGGGTAGCTCAAGGTTACGTTTAGTAATTTATCAAACTGTGCACCCAGCACGTTCAACGCCATGGCAATTCCTGCAGCCTTTGGCGGCAGCAGATGCTTAAAAGCTGAGCGGGTCTGGCAATGTTTTTCTTTAGTAAAACGTGAGCCTTCGACAAAATTAACGATGGTTGTGGGATGAGCACGAAATTTCTCACAGGAACGGCGGGTGGTTTCAACATCATGGCCACGCTTTTCAGGGTGGCGCAGCAAATAGCCGCGGGAATAACGCTTCATAAAGGGCATGTCCAGCGCCCAGCAGGCCAGCCCGATAAAGGGAACCCATGCCAGTTCCTTTTTCAGGAAGTATTTATTCATGGGAATGTGCTTATGGAACAATACACACAGCACCACGATATCTGCCCAGCTACTATGATTACAAATCAGTAAGTACCAATTCTTTTTACTCAAGCCTTCCAGGCCCTGAATATCCCACTTCAACCATGGGTTCAGGTTGAGAAGTACTGCCAACCCGGTACACCAGCAATACATCATCCCATTACAAAATAGAGAGACCCCGCGCCAGACCATTGGTATCGGCAACAACAATTTGATTAAGCCAGCGCAAATGATGGGCACGGAGCAAAACACAGTCACCAATATGGTTAATAGAATGCTGATGGGAAGTGTAATCGCAGCGAGTATTCTCGACATCATTGATTGATTGGCTCGGTAACTTTCGGAATAGGGCGCAGATTTTATCAGAAAAAAACAAGTTACGAGGCTGATGTAATAGCACACACCATTAATCATCCATATCGTATAGTTAATTGATAAGAGCCAGGGGAAGTCATCGTTTTATATCCACAAATCGGGATTAAATACTTTTGAAGTTGTGAAACATTCGATCTGATCTAACTCTATGAAATAAAATATATTTAACAGGTGTAGATGAACTATGATCATAATGTTGTTATAAATTAGTAAAATTGCGCACAGAGTTATCCACAGTTTGAATGTAGTTGAGATCCTGACGATCGTGATTTCTTTACCGGTTTATGTCGTCAATCATTCATGTTTATGCCCCAACATGGCATCCTTTAAGTCACTTTGAATAACCAGGCTCGGAACACTATGGCCCAGATCCCGCAAAACCCGCTCATCCTGGTGGATGGCTCCTCTTATCTTTACCGTGCATATCACGCCTTTCCGCCGCTGACTAATGCCGCCGGTGAGCCTACTGGGGCGATGTATGGTGTGCTGAACATGCTCCGTAGCCTGATTATGCAATACCAACCAAGCCATGCTGCGGTGGTGTTTGATGCCAAAGGCAAAACTTTCCGTGACGAACTGTTCGAGAATTACAAATCCCATCGTCCGCCAATGCCGGACGATCTACGGGCGCAAATCGAACCGCTGCATAACATGGTGAAGGCTATGGGTCTGCCATTGCTGGTTGTCTCCGGCGTTGAGGCTGATGACGTTATCGGCACCTTGGCAAAAGCCGCTGATGCCGCTGGTCGTCCGGTGTTAATCAGCACCGGTGATAAAGATATGGCCCAGTTAGTTACGCCAAACGTAACCTTAATCAACACCATGACCAATACCGTCCTTGGGCCAGAGGAAGTGGCAGTGAAGTACGGTGTTCCCCCGGAATTGATCATTGATTTCTTGGCGCTGATGGGTGACTCCTCCGACAACATCCCGGGCGTGCCTGGTGTGGGTGAGAAGACCGCGCAGGCTCTGCTTCAAGGGCTGGGCGGGTTAGATACCCTGTATGCTGAATCTGACAAAATTGCCGGGCTGACCTTCCGTGGCGCTAAGACCATGGCCGGTAAGCTGGAACAGAATAAAGAGCTGGCATACCTCTCTTATCAACTGGCGACCATTAAAACGGACGTCGAGTTGGAACTGACCTGCGATGAGCTGGTGGTAGAACCACCGCAGGCAGAGCCGCTGCTGGACATGTTCCGCCGTTATGAATTCAAGCGTTGGACTAACGATGTAGAAGCCGGTACCTGGTTACAGGCGAAAGGGGCCAAACCCGCTGCATCCAAAGCCGTAGAGTCAGCAGAGCCAGAAGAAGCCCCGGCTAGCGTCTTGTCCTTTGATAACTATGTCACCATCCTTGACGAAGCTACCTTGCAGCAATGGATCACCCGGCTTGAAGCCGCTCCATTATTCGCCTTCGATACCGAAACAGACAGCCTCGATAATATCAGTGCCAATCTGGTTGGGATTTCTTTTGCCACGGAGCCTGGTCATGCGGCCTATTTGCCGCTGGCCCATGATTACCTGGATGCGCCTGCGCAGGTCGATCGTGATAAAGCACTGTCCCTGCTAAAACCACTGCTGGAGAACGAAAAGGCGTTAAAAGTGGGGCAGAACCTCAAATATGACCGCGGTATCTTGGCCAACTACGACATTGAGCTGCGTGGGATTGCTTTTGATACCATGCTCGAGTCCTACATTCTGGATAGTGTGGCGGGCCGCCATGATATGGATAGCCTTGCGGAACGCTGGTTGAAGCATCAAACCATTACTTTTGAACAGATTGCGGGTAAGGGTAAAAACCAGCTGACCTTTAACCAGATTGCCTTGGAAGAAGCCGGGCGTTATGCCGCCGAAGATGCGGATGTTACGCTGCAATTGCATCTGAAGATGTGGCCGAAGCTGGAAAAACTGACCGGGCCGCTGAATGTTTTTCGCAACGTGGAGATGCCGCTGGTACCCGTGCTTTCTCGGGTTGAGCGTAACGGCGTAATGATCGATCCGGCAGTTTTACACAACCATTCCGGTGAAATCACCCAACGTCTGGCGGAGCTGGAACAGAAAGCCCATGATATTGCCGGTGAAGCCTTTAATCTCTCTTCCACCAAACAGCTTCAGGTAATTTTGTTTGAGAAACAGGGTATTAAGCCGTTGAAGAAAACCCCTGGCGGAGCACCTTCCACCTCTGAAGAAGTGCTGGAAGAGCTGGCGCTAGATTATCCACTGCCTAAGGTGATCCTCGAGTACCGTGGCCTGGCGAAGCTGAAATCGACTTATACCGATAAATTGCCGCTGATGATTAACCCTAAAAGTGGTCGGGTGCATACCTCATATCACCAAGCGGTCACCGCCACCGGTCGCTTATCCTCTACTGAGCCAAACCTGCAAAACATACCGGTGCGTAATGAAGAAGGGCGTCGCATTCGCCAGGCCTTTATAGCACCGCCAGACTACGTCATTGTTTCTGCGGACTACTCCCAGATTGAACTGCGCATCATGGCCCATCTCTCCCGAGACAAAGGTCTGCTGACTGCTTTTGCAGAAGGAAAAGATATCCACCGCGCCACGGCGGCGGAAGTGTTTGGTCTGCCGCTGGAAAGCGTCAGTAATGACCAGCGCCGTAGTGCCAAAGCGATTAACTTTGGCCTGATTTACGGTATGAGTGCCTTTGGTCTGTCTCGCCAGCTGAATATTCCGCGTAAAGAGTCCCAGCGTTATATGGATCTCTATTTCGAACGCTACCCAGGGGTGCTGGAATATATGGAGCGCACCCGCCTACAGGCGAAAGATCAGGGCTACGTTGAAACCCTTGACGGGCGCCGCCTCTACCTGCCGGATATTAAGTCCAGCAATGGTGCTCGCCGGGCTGGGGCCGAGCGTGCGGCTATCAATGCCCCAATGCAGGGGACGGCTGCGGATATTATTAAACGCGCCATGGTAGCGGTAGATAACTGGATTGAAACTGAGAAACCGCGAGTGCGCATGATTATGCAGGTGCACGATGAATTGGTATTTGAAGTGCACCAGGATGATGTTGACGCCGTTTCTAAGAAGATTCATGAGCTTATGGAAGGCAGCATGAAACTGGATGTTCCATTGCTGGTGGAAGTGGGGGTAGGTGAAAATTGGGATCAAGCTCACTAAATAAATGGATAAGCATATTCATTATGTAACTAAGCAACATTATCCATAGGATTTTGTGATGGCCGTCGCCATAACTCGCTTATGCGTGAAAAAAAACTACAAATAATGCTTTTTTGGCAGCCTGAAAAGGAGTAGAGTTATTCGCGTAGGGTACAGAGGTAAGATGTTCTATCTTTCAGACCTTTTACTTCACGTAATCGGATTTGGCTGAATATTTAGCCGCCCCAGTCAGAAATGGCTGGGGCGTTTTTTATTGTGTGGCGTTTAGCGGCAGGAAAGCCTGAGGCAGGAAAATCAGGCAGGCCAGTTAGCCCGCGCAAGGAATTATTCGGCAGGTGATGCCTGCTCGTCGTCTTCCACAACCGGTGGCAGTTCGCTAAACCAGTTATCCAGTTTCTCCCGCAGCTTATCCACCCCAATCTTCTTCAGAGATGAAAACGCTTCAACCTGCACATTGCCGTTGAAGGTTTTGGCGGCTTCGCGCACCATATTCAGCTGCGCTTTACGGGCGCCAGAGGCCAGTTTATCGGCTTTAGTCAGCAGAACCAGAACCTGAATATTGCTCTCAACCGCCCAGTTAATCATCTGTTGGTCGAGGTCTTTTAGCGGGTGGCGAATATCCATCAACACCACCAGCCCCTGGAGGCAGTTACGCATTTGCAGGTATTCACCCAGCGCCGCCTGCCATTTGCGTTTCATTTCTTCCGGAACCTCGGCATAACCGTAACCGGGTAAATCTACCAAACGAATCCCTTCAGCTACCTGGAACAGGTTGATCAACTGAGTACGGCCCGGCGTTTTACTGGTCCGCGCCAGACTTTTTTGGTTGGTCAGGGTGTTCAGTGCGCTGGATTTACCGGCATTGGAGCGGCCTGCAAAAGCCACCTCTATACCGCTGTCAGACGGAAGGTGGCGAATATCTGGCGCGCTGGTCACGAAGTGCGTCAGTTGATAGTTCCAGTTAGTCAAAATGGTCGTCTCCAAGGATGTGCCTGGGTGGATTATACCTGAACAGCAGCAAAACACCGTGATAAAGCGAGGGGGTAAGATATAACCCTGCTAACTGTGTGAGATATTTGCCATTCACGCTGCGGGATATTAAGGGATTAATATCAAGCGTAATGTAATTTTTGTTATAATTATCATAAAGATAAAAAC
>CBIFWW010000136.1:0-8794 GCA_966186435.1 uncultured Enterobacteriaceae bacterium | reverse complement strand
TGCGCGCAGAAAGCGGAGCGTACACGTAGTACGTGAGCATTTCGAGCACACCCCGAGGCGAAACTGGCAAACAAGATAGCCTTATTACCTTGTTTTAGCGGCCTGGGAAACCAGGAGGCATCATCCCCTTCATCCCGCGCATCATCTTCGCCATACCGCCCTTCTTCATCTTCTTCATCATGCGTTGCATGTCGTCGAACTGCTTCAGCAGGCGGTTAACATCCTGCACCTGCATCCCGCAGCCAGCGGCGATGCGGCGCTTACGGGAGCCTTTGATGATTTCCGGTCTGGCGCGCTCTTTAACGGTCATCGACTGGATGATGGCCTCCATCCGCACCAGTACTTTGTCATCCATCTGGCTTTTGACGTTGTCCGGGATTTGCCCCATGCCAGGCAGTTTGCCCATTAGGCTGGCCATGCCGCCCATGTTTTTCATTTGCTTAAGCTGTTCGAGGAAGTCGCTCAGGTCAAAGCCGTCGCCTTTCTTCAGCTTGTTGGCTAATTTCTCAGCCTGGGCGCGGTCGACTTTGCTTTCGATATCTTCGATCAGCGACAACACATCGCCCATGCCCAGAATACGGGAGGCGATACGGTCCGGGTGGAACGGCTCCAGCGCTTCGGTTTTCTCACCGACACCGAGGAATTTAATCGGCTTGCCGGTAATGTGGCGAATAGACAAGGCGGCACCGCCGCGGGCGTCACCGTCCACTTTGGTCAGCACCACACCGGTCAGCGGCAGGGCTTCGTTAAAGGCTTTTGCGGTATTCGCCGCATCCTGCCCGGTCATGGCATCCACGACAAACAGGGTTTCCACCGGGTTGATGGTGGCATGAACCTGCTTGATTTCGTCCATCATGGCTTCGTCTACGTGTAGACGGCCCGCGGTATCGACGATCAAGACATCATAAAACTTGAGTTTGGCTTCTTTCAGCGCAGCAGTCACGATGTCCACTGGCTTCTGGCCAACGTCTGACGGGAAGAAATCAACCGCCACCTGCTCAGCCAGGGTTTCCAGCTGTTTGATCGCCGCCGGGCGGTAAACGTCCGCAGAAACCACTAACACTTTCTTCTTGTGCTTTTCACGCAGGAATTTACCCAGCTTACCAACGCTGGTGGTTTTACCGGCACCTTGCAGGCCCGCCATCAGCACCACCGCCGGTGGCTGTGCGGCCAAGTTCAGGGTTTGGTTCTCTTCGCCCATGGCCGCAACCATTTCGTTACGGACGATTTTGACGAATTCCTGGCCCGGGGTCAGGCTCTTGTTAACTTCGTGACCCACCGCTTTTTCTTTCACGCGGTTGATAAAATCACGTACTACTGGCAGGGCAACGTCGGCCTCCAGCAGGGCCATGCGCACTTCGCGCAGGGTTTCTTTAATGTTTTCTTCCGTGAGGCGCCCACGGCCGCTGATATTGCGCAGCGTACGCGACAAGCGGTCAGTTAAATTATCAAACATGGTGTGTTCCGGGTGATAACAGAGGCCGCCGTAGCGACATTAAACAGAATGGGGCCGAGTATAACATGAAGCGCCCAGTGTGCGATGACGGTTGGAGCGAACCGTTGGTGACGTTATACTGATTTTCATTTCTAGCCATTGACTGACATCCCCTATGCCTGTTTTTGCACTGCTTGCTCTCATCGCGTACACCGCCAGCCTGGCGCTGATCGTCCCTGGTTTGCTGCGCAAGCATAGCGCGTGGCGGCGGCTGGCTATTCTGTTTGCTGCCCTGGCGCTGGTTTGCCACGCCCTAGGCCTGGAAGCCCGCATTTTCCCCTCTGATGGCGGCCAGAACCTGAGCCTGCTGAACGTAGGTTCGCTAGTGAGCCTGTTAATCTGTTCGGTGATGACCATTGTTGCCACCCGTAATCGCGGCTGGCTGCTATTGCCGATAGTTTATGCCTTCGCATTGATTAACCTGGCTCTGGCTACGTTCATGCCCAATGAATTTATTACCCATCTGGAAGCTACGCCGGGCATGATGGTACACATCGGGTTGTCGTTGTTTGCCTACGCCACGCTGATTATTGCCGCCCTTTACGCCCTGCAATTGGCCTGGATTGACTACCAGCTGAAAAACAAAAAACTGGCCTTCAGCGGAGAAATGCCCCCGCTGATGACCATCGAGCGTAAAATGTTCCATATTACCCAGGTGGGTGTAGTGCTGCTCACCCTCACCTTGTGCACCGGGCTTTTCTATCTGCAAAATCTATTTTCGATGGAAAACGTTGATAAAGCCGTCCTCTCTATTTTGGCTTGGTTCGTCTATGTCATTCTATTGTGGGGCCACTACCACGAAGGCTGGCGCGGCCGCCGGGTGGTGTGGTTCAACGTTGCTGGCGCGCTGTTATTAACGCTGGCGTACTTCGGTAGCCGTCTGCTTGCGCAGATTGTTGGCTAATTTTGTCACCTTTATAGGATTCCCTTTTGGAACACATCTCAACTACCACGCTGATCATCACGCTGGTCATCATGGTAGTGATCTCCGCTTATTTCTCCGGTTCTGAAACCGGCATGATGACTTTAAACCGTTACCGGCTGCGCCATATGGCAAAGCAGGGAAGTAAGCCCGCGCGCCGGGTGGAGAAACTACTGCGCACCCCGGACCGGTTAATCAGCCTGGTGCTGATTGGTAATAACCTGGTCAATATTCTGGCCTCTGCTTTGGGCACTATCGTTGGGATGCGTCTTTACGGCGATGCCGGTGTGGCGATTGCCACCGGTATCCTGACCTTTGTGGTGCTGATATTCGCTGAGGTTTTACCGAAGACCATCGCCGCCCTGTATCCGGAAAAAGTCGCCTATCCCAGCAGCTTCCTGTTGGCCCCGCTGCAAATCATCATGATGCCGCTGGTATGGTTCCTGAATATCATCACTAAAATTTTGATGCGCATGGTTGGGATTAAAACCAACGTGACCGTGAGCGCCGCCTTGAGCAAAGATGAGCTGCGGACTATCGTGGGCGAATCTCGTACTCAGATTTCGGCCCGCAATCAGGACATGCTGCTGTCGGTGCTGGATCTTGAAAAAGTCAACGTTAACGACATCATGGTGCCGCGCAATGAGATTGTCGGTATCGATATCAACGATGACTGGAAGTCGATTGTTCGCCAACTGACCCACTCCCCCCATGGCCGCATCGTGCTGTACCGTGATTCACTGGATGATGCCATCAGCATGCTGCGGGTGCGCGAAGCCTACCGCCTGATGACCGAAAAAAATGAATTCACCAAAGAGCTGATGCTGCGGGCCGCTGACGAGATTTACTTCGTCCCGGAGGGGACGCCGCTCAGCATTCAGCTGGTGAAATTCCAGCGCAATAAGAAGAAAGTCGGCCTGGTGGTGGATGAATACGGTGATATTCAGGGTTTGGTCACGGTGGAAGACATTCTCGAAGAGATTGTCGGTGATTTTACTACCTCTATGTCCCCTTCCCTGGCGGAAGAAGTTACCCCGCAGAACGACGGCTCGGTGATTATTGAAGGCACCGCCAACGTGCGTGAGCTGAACAAAGCCTTTAACTGGCATCTGCCGGAAGATGACGCCCGCACGATGAATGGCTTGATTCTTGAGGCGCTGGAAGAGATCCCGGCCCCGGGCACCCGGGTGCGTATTGAGCAATATGATATCGATATTCTGGATGTGCAGGAAAACATGATCAGGCAAGTGAAGGTGGTGCCGATTAAACCGCTCACTCAAAGCCTCAAAGAATAAACATAAAAAAAGCCAGTCCTATGACTGGCTTTTTGACATCTGGAAACCGCAATCAGGCTTTGGCTTTTGACACGGATACCATTGCAGCACGAATGGTACGGCCATTCAGGGTGTAACCCTTTTGCATCACCATCAATACGTGGTTCGGCGCTACTTCTTCGGATTCCACCATGGCGATAGCCTGATGAACGTCCGGGTTGAACGGCTCGTTAACGCTACCCACCACTTCCACGCCGAATTTACGCACCACATCAAGCATGGATTTCTGGGTCAGTTCAATACCTTCAACCATGGAAGCCATGTCCGGATTGGACTTATCAGCCACTTCCAGGGCGCGATCCAGGCTATCAATCACCGGCAGTAATTCGTTAACGAATTTCTCCAGTGCAAATTTGTGCGCTTTCTCGATATCCAGCTCGGTACGGCGGCGCAGGTTTTCCATTTCTGCCTTAACACGCAGCATACCGTCGCGTTCACGCTGCTGCGCTTCGGCAACCTGAAGCTCCAGGTTAGCAATGGTTTCGTCGCGCGGATCCCGTGTTTCAGCACCCTCGGTGACTTCCACATCGTCGTGCTGTTCCATGTTTACCGCATCCGGGGTTTGATCTTCCTGGGCTTTCTGTTCTTTACTACTCATGAAATTCTCCGCGTTTTTTAGCATTCATCTCGCTGACTGGCTTATTATGGGGATTGGTTGCCAGGTTTCAAGGGAGCCGGGCACAATGTCATTCACCGCTTAGTTCAAGGACCACTTGCAGAATGAACAACCATTTCAAATGCATCGGTATTGTCGGGCACCCGCGTCACCCTACGGCGCTTACCACCCATGAGATGCTTTACCGCTGGCTATGCAGCAATGGCTATGAGGTCATGGTTGAGCAACAAATTGCCCATGAATTGCAGCTCCAGAATGTGAAAACTGGCACCCTGGCCGAAATAGGCCAACAGGCCGACCTTGCCGTGGTGGTCGGCGGGGACGGTAACATGCTGGGCGCGGCCCGCGTACTGGCTCGCTACGACATCAAAGTCATCGGCATTAACCGTGGCAATCTGGGCTTTTTAACTGACCTCGACCCGGACAACGCCCAGCAACAACTGGCAGATGTCCTCGAAGGTCACTATATCACTGAACGCCGCTTTCTGCTGGAAGCGGAGGTGTGCCAGCATAACTGCCAATCGCGCATCAGCACTGCCATCAACGAAGTGGTGCTGCACCCAGGCAAAGTGGCCCATATGATCGAATTCGAAGTCTATATTGATGAGGTGTTTGCCTTCTCCCAACGCTCCGACGGGCTGATCATTTCCACCCCGACAGGTTCTACCGCTTACTCACTTTCTGCCGGTGGCCCTATTCTGGCCCCCTCTCTGGACGCAATTGCTTTGGTTCCGATGTTTCCCCATACCTTGTCGGCGCGGCCTTTAGTCATCAATGGTAATAGCACTATCCGGCTGCGTTTTGCACACATGCGCAGTGACTTGGAGATCAGTTGTGACAGCCAAATTGCCCTGCCGATTCAGGAAGGTGAAGACGTGGTCATCCGCCGTTGTGATTACCACCTCAATCTTATTCACCCTAAAGATTACAGTTATTACAATACATTAAGCTCCAAACTTGGCTGGTCAAAAAAATCCTATTAAAATCTGCCATAGCCACTTTACTGTATAAAAAACCAGTTTATACTGTATGAAAACACAGTTATGCCGTTTTATACAGGAAGGTGGTTATGCTGGCGCAACTCACAATCAATAACTTTGCAATTGTCCGTGAACTGGATATCGATTTTTATCAAGGGATGACGGCTATCACCGGTGAAACCGGTGCCGGTAAATCTATTGCTATTGATGCGCTCGGTCTGTGCCTGGGCGGCCGTGCCGAGGCTGATATGGTGCGTCAGGGTGCCGCTCGCGCGGATTTGTGCGCACGCTTCTCCTTAAAAGACACCCCTGCGGCCCAACGCTGGCTGGTTGAAAATCAGCTTGAGGATAACGGCGAATGCCTGTTACGCCGGGTGATCAGTGCCGATGGCCGCTCCCGCGGCTTTATTAATGGCACCACTGTGCCACTTTCCCAGCTGCGCGAGCTAGGACAACTGTTGATTCAAATTCACGGCCAGCATGCCCATCAGCTTCTGCTTAAACCTGAACACCAAAAGCATCTGCTGGATGGCTACGCCGATGAGCGTGACCTATTGGCCTCTATGCAAAACCACTACCGCCAGTGGCACCAAAGCTGCCGCGACCTGGCCCATCATCAACAGCTAAGCCAGGATCGCGCCGCCCGGGCAGAGCTGCTTCAGTATCAGTTAAAAGAGCTGAATGAATTCGCCCCGGTAGCCGGGGAATATGAGCAAATTGATGAAGAATACAAGCGGCTGGCTAACAGCGGGCAATTACTCTCCACTAGCCAGCAAGCCCTGATCATGTTGGCCGACGGCGAAGATGCCAACCTGCAAAGCCAGCTTCATGCCGCTCGCCAGATCATGGGGGAGTTGATTGGCCTGGATAGCAAATTATCCGGGGTGTTGGATATGCTTGAAGAAGCCGCCATTCAGGTGACCGAAGCCAGTGATGAGCTGCGCCATTATTGCGATCAGTTGGATCTCGATCCCAACCGGCTGTATGAGCTGGAGCAGCGTATCTCCCGCCAGATTAACCTGGCCCGCAAACACCACATCGCCCCGGAAGCGCTACCCGCGTTCCATCAGGGGTTACTGGATGAACAGCTGCAACTGGAGGATCAGGCGGATTGCCTGGAAACGCTCCACGCCGCCGTGGATAAGCACCATCAGCAAGCGCTGGAAATTGCCACTCAGCTGCACCAACGCCGGGTGGCCTGGGCCACAGAGCTGAGCCAGTTAATTACTGACAGTATGCACGCCCTGTCTATGCCTCACGGCCAGTTCAATATTGACGTGGCCTTTGACGCCGGGCATCTGACTGCCGCCGGGGCCGACCGTATTGATTTCCTGGTCTCCACCAACCCGGGCCAGCCGATTCAGCCACTGGGCAAAGTCGCCTCCGGCGGTGAACTGTCCCGTATCGCACTGGCTATCCAGGTAATCACCGCCCGTAAGATGGAGACCCCGGCGCTAATCTTCGATGAAGTGGATGTGGGGATCAGCGGCCCAACTGCCGCCGTGGTGGGTAAAATGCTGCGCCAGCTTGGGGAATCCACCCAAGTGATGTGTGTCACCCACCTGCCGCAGGTGGCGGGATGTGGGCATAAACACTTCTATGTCAGCAAAACCACCGATGGCGCGATGACCGAAACCCATATGCAGTTGCTGGATAAACAATCCCGTTTACAAGAGCTGGCGCGCCTGCTGGGCGGCAGCGAAGTCACCCGCAATACTCTGGCAAATGCCAGGGAGTTGCTGGCAGCATAAGCCACTGCGCTGTTATGGCCCCCGGCTCCTCCGTTAAGTCTGCTTATCAGGCAGGTGGCATCCACCACCTGCCTTGCGTTTTTTTAAGTGCGGGTTCAATCCTCCCTTGATAAAAAAACCGACTTCCTTGATAGTCCCTGCGCCTGATTTATTTATTTCTCTAACTTTTTTCGCCTTCCACGGTCATAGTAACGCCCCTGAGGTTTTAAACTGCGTGAAGGTTTATTATCATCGGCATATGACTATGAGCCGCGAACTAGCTCGGGCCCGAAAAGGAATCTAATAACTATGCGCTGTAAAATGCTGACTGCCGCTGCGGCAGCACTCCTTATGTTGACCGCAGGTTGTTCCACCCTGGAGCGTGTGGTTTATCGCCCTGATATCAACCAGGGCAACTACCTGGCATCAAACGATGTCGCCAAAATCCACACCGGCATGACCCAGCAACAGGTTGCTTATACCCTGGGCACCCCGATGATGAGCGATCCGTTCGGCACCAATACCTGGTTCTACGTGTTCCGCCAGGAGCCAGGCCATGAGAAAGTCACCCAGCAAACGCTGACCCTGACGTTCAACAGTAGCGGTGTGTTGACCAATATCGACAACAAACCGGCACTGTCCTCAGACAACTGAGTTCATCCATAGAAAAAGGCGCCTGAGGCGCCTTTTTTGTTGCTGCAATATAAGCTTAGCGGGGTGGCTTTTTCTCATCGGCGGCCCGCTCTGCCCGCTGGCGGCGCAACTCTTTCGGGTCAGCAATAAGCGGGCGGTAAATCTCAACCCGGTCGCCATCAGCCACTGTATCAGTCAGTTTTACCGGGCGGCTATAAATACCCACTTTGTTTTGCGCCAGGTTGATATCCCGGCGTAGCGCCAGCAACCCGGAAGCCTCAATGGCCTCTTGCACCGTTGCCCCTGCGGCCAGGATAACTTTACGCAGATACTGCTTTTCAGGCAGGGCGTACACCACTTCCACCGTTAACTCATGCAATACGGTAAACCTCTTTCGCGCGGACGGTAAAGGCATTCACCATGTTGGCCGCCAGCTCTTTAAAGATGCGGCCAAAAGCCAGCTCTATCAGTTTATTGGTAAATTCGAAATCCAGGTGGAATTCGATACGGCAAGCTTCCGGCGACAGCGGGGTAAACTTCCATCCACCCATCAGGGACTTGAATGGCCCGTCCACCAGATGCATTAAAATACTGCGGTTGCTGTGTAACGTATTGCGGGTGGTAAAGGTTTTGCTAATCCCGGCCTTGGAAACATCCACCGCTGCCGTCATTTGCTCTGGCGAGGCATCCAGCACGCGGCTACCCACGCAGCCAGGCAGGAAATCCGGGTAGGCATTCACATCGTTAACAAGCTGATACATCTGCTCGGCGCTGAAAGGCACCAACGCCGTACGGCTAATCTGCGGCATATCTGTTCCTGGGTAACATAAAACATACGAATAATATCATTTATCACCGGGCAAATAAAAACTCTGGCACATCCGTGCTACTATAAGCGGCTCATGCCCCTGATGGTGGCATAAAGGAATGGACTACGTATACTGAGCGCCACTATGACTAAGAAAAAATCAAACAAACCTGGCTCAGCCACTATTGCGCTCAACAAGCGCGCCCGCCATGAATACTTTATCGAAGAAGAGTATGAAGCTGGGCTGGAACTCCAGGGCTGGGAAGTTAAATCCCT
>CBIFWW010000135.1:0-8812 GCA_966186435.1 uncultured Enterobacteriaceae bacterium | reverse complement strand
CTACTATTCTGCGCCATCCTGCGGTAGCTGTGATGATACCTGTGCTTCCCAACCCGGTGCGGTTCAGCAAACCGGGGCGAATGCATTCTTAACGGATGAAGTGGAAGAAGCCTTTAAACAGCTGGGCGTGCCGGTGCGTGAAGGCCAGGAAGTGGCGGTGGACGCCATTTTTGACTCAGTATCTGTGGCTACCACTTACCGTTCCCGGCTGGCAGAGCAAGGTATTATTTTTTGCTCCTTTGGTGAGGCCATCCACGATCATCCGGATCTGGTGCGCAAATATCTCGGTACCGTGGTGCCCGGTAATGACAACTTCTTTGCCGCATTGAATGCGGCGGTGGCCTCAGACGGGACCTTTATCTACGTGCCAAAGGGCGTCCGTTGCCCGATGGAGCTGTCCACTTACTTCCGTATCAATGCTGAAAAAACCGGCCAATTCGAGCGCACTATTCTGGTGGCGGATGAAGGCAGTTACGTTAGCTATATCGAAGGCTGCTCGGCCCCAGTAAGGGACAGCTATCAGCTGCATGCGGCGGTGGTGGAAGTCATCATTCTGAAAGATGCCGAAGTCAAATACTCCACGGTACAGAACTGGTTCCCGGGGGATGACAACACCGGCGGCATCCTGAACTTTGTCACCAAGCGCGCCCTGTGCGCCGGGGACAACAGCAAGATGTCCTGGACCCAGTCGGAAACCGGCTCGGCCATTACCTGGAAGTACCCAAGCTGCATTCTGCGCGGTGACAATTCCATCGGTGAATTCTTCTCCGTGGCACTCACCAGCGGCCATCAGCAGGCGGATACCGGCACCAAGATGATCCACATCGGCAAAAACACCCGCTCCACCATTATCGCTAAAGGCATCTCCGCCGGGAAAAGCCAGAACAGTTATCGTGGTTTGGTCAAAATCATGCCTACCGCGACTAACGCCCGTAACTTTACCCAGTGTGATTCAATGCTGATTGGCCCGGACTGCGGGGCACATACTTTTCCTTATGTGGAATGCCGCAACAACAGCGCCCAGTTGGAGCATGAAGCGACCACCTCGCGGATTGGTGAAGATCAGCTGTTCTACTGCTTGCAGCGGGGGATTGCCGAAGATGATGCAATCTCGATGATAGTTAATGGCTTTTGCAAGGACGTTTTCTCGGAACTGCCCCTCGAGTTTGCCGTGGAAGCACAAAAATTACTGGCGATTAGCCTCGAACACAGCGTCGGCTAATGCCCTAAGGGATAACTATGTTAAGCATTAAGAATTTGCAGGTCAGTGTTGAAGATAAAGCCATTCTGCGCGGTGTGGATCTGGAAATCCGGCCTGGCGAAGTCCACGCCATTATGGGGCCGAACGGCTCCGGTAAAAGCACGCTTTCTGCCACCCTGGCTGGTCGTGAAGATTATGAAGTGACCGGCGGTGAAGTGCAGTTTAAAGGCCAGGATCTGCTTTCGTTATCGGTTGAAGAGCGGGCAGGGGAAGGGATCTTCATGGCCTTCCAGTACCCGGTAGAAATCCCCGGCGTGAGTAACCAATTCTTTTTGCAAACTGCGCTGAACGCGGTACGGGCACATCGGGGCGAAGCCGCCCTTGACCGCTTCGATTTCCAGGACTTGATGGAAGATAAAATCAAGCTGCTGAAAATGCCGGAAGATTTAATGAGCCGCTCAGTGAACGTGGGCTTCTCTGGCGGTGAGAAAAAACGTAACGACATCCTGCAAATGGCGGTGTTGGAGCCAGCTCTGTGCATCCTTGATGAAACCGACTCCGGGCTGGATATTGATGCCCTGAAGATTGTTGCCGAAGGGGTGAATGCCCTACGCGATAAAAACCGCGCCTTTATCATCGTCACCCACTATCAGCGCATCTTGGATTACATCAAGCCGGACTACGTACACGTGCTATCCCAGGGCAAAATTGTCAAATCCGGTGATTTCACCTTGGTTAAACAACTGGAGGAGCAAGGCTATGGCTGGCTTAGCGAACAGCAGTAAGGCATTGCAGCAGTGGCACCGGTTGTTTGAGTCCCGCGCCCAGAATCGTACCCGTGAGGCTCATCAACACCTCCAGCAGGTGCTGAATATGGGGCTACCGAGCCGCAAGCATGAAGACTGGAAATACACCCCGCTGGAGGGGTTGATAGCGGCGGAGTATACCCAGAACCCGGTTGAAGCCGTAAGCCCGGCCCAGTGTGACGGGCTGGCGCTGCCTGGCGACTATCTGCGGCTGATCTTTATCAATGGCGTTTGGTCCCCGGCCCTGAGCGACGACCCAGCCAACAGTGGGTACGATGTCACGGTTTCGCAAAAATGGGCCGGCTTGCCCGCCCCGCTGCGCCCGGAAGTGTTCCTGCACCTGACGGAGAGCTTGGCCCAACAAGTCACCTGGGTGCGAGTGGCCCGTAATCAGCAGCCTGCCAGGCCACTGGTGCTGATGCACATCACCAGCTCCAGTGAAGGCAGTAGCCTGAACACCGCCCACTATCGCCACCATCTGACTCTGGAGCAGGGTGCGGCGGCCACAGTCATCGAGCACTTTGTCAGCCTTGATCAGCAGGCCCACCTTACCGGTGGGCGCTTGACCATGGACGTGGCCGATAATGCCCGGCTGCAACACTACAAATTGGCTTTTGAAAACGCGAAAAGCTTCCACTTCGCCCATAATGACATCCAGGCCGGGCGCGATACCCAGGTGGCCAGCACCAGCTTCCTGCTGGGTGCTGGGGTGCTGCGCCATCACACCAGCACCCGCCTGCAAGGTGAAAACACCCAGCTCAACGTCAATAGTCTGGCGCTGCCGGTTAATAATGAAGTGTGTGATACCCGCACCTGGCTCTCCCACGACAAAGGCTACTGCAACAGCCGGCAGCTACACAAAACTATCGTGCGTGATAAAGGGCGGGCGGTGTTTAACGGCCAAATCACTGTGGCGAAGCATGCCATTAAAACCGACGGCCAGATGACTAACAACAACCTGTTATTGGGGCGGCTGGCGGAGGTGGATACTAAACCACAGCTGGAAATCTATGCCGATGATGTGAAGTGCAGCCACGGGGCGACTATCGGGCGTATCGATGACGATCAGATGTTTTACCTGCGTGCCCGTGGTATCGACGAGCAGGCCGCCCAACGCATGATCATTTATGCTTTTGCTGCCGAACTGACGGAAAGCATTGAGGATGAAACCCTGCGTCAGCAGGTGTTGGCCCGCATTGGCGAACGCTTTACTCCGGAGGGTGTATGAGCTTCGATGTAGCACGGATCAGAGCGGAATTCCCGGTGCTCAGCCGGGAGGTCAACGGCCTGCCGCTCGCCTATCTGGATAGCGCCGCTAGTGCTCAAAAGCCTGAAGCGGTGATCGCGGCTGAAGCCGAATTTTATCGCCACGGTTATGCGGCGGTTCATCGGGGGATCCACACCCTGAGTGCCGAGGCGACCACCTTAATGGAGCAAGTGCGTAACCAGAGTGCACGCTTTCTTAATGCCCGCCAGCCGGAAGAAATTGTCTTTGTACGTGGCACCACCGAGGGCATCAACCTGGTGGCAAATAGCTGGGGTAATGCCAACGTCAAGGCCGGAGACAATATCGTCATCAGCCAGATGGAGCACCATGCCAATATCGTGCCCTGGCAGATGCTGTGCCAGCGCACCGGGGCCGAGCTGCGGGTTATCCCACTTAATACCGACGGAACACTCCAGCTGGAGGTATTTAAGCAACTGCTGGATGAGCGCACCCGGCTGCTGGCCATTACCCACGTGTCTAACGTATTGGGTACTGAAAACCCGGTAGCGGAAATGGCGGTTGCGGCCCACCGTGTGGGGGCGAAAGTGCTGGTGGACGGCGCCCAGGCCATTATGCATCACCCGGTGGATGTACAGGCTTTGGACTGTGATTTTTACCTGTTCTCCGGCCATAAGATCTACGGCCCCACCGGGATCGGGGTGCTGTATACCCGGTTTGAGATCCTGGAGAATATGGCGCCCTGGGAGGGCGGTGGTTCAATGATTGCAAGCGTCAGCCTGACCCAAGGCACCACCTGGAACAGTGCGCCCTGGCGCTTTGAGGCAGGTACCCCCAATACCGGTGGGATTATTGGCCTTGGGGCGGCATTATCCTGGATAAGCGAAGTGGGGCTGGAGGCCATCAGCAACTATGAAGAGGGCCTGATGAACTACGCGCTTAACGCGCTACAAAAGGTGCCGGATCTGCACCTGTATGGCCCGGCACAGCGCCTTGGGGTAATTGCTTTTAATCTGGGTCAACATCATGCTTATGACGTCGGGAGCTTCCTGGATAACTACGGGATTGCGGTGCGTACCGGCCACCATTGTGCCATGCCGTTAATGGAATTTTACGGCGTCCCAGCCATGTGCCGGGCTTCCCTGGCGCTGTACAACACAGAACAAGAGGTCGACAGGCTGGTGGCGGGGCTGGAGCGTATTCACCGCCTGTTGGCATAAGGAGTGCAATAATGGCCACGTTGCCTGATAAAGAGAAACTGGTAAAAAACTTTGGCCGTTGCGCCAATTGGGAAGAGAAGTATCTTTATGTGATCGAACTGGGCCAGCGGCTGCCGCCTTTGCCCGAAGAAGACCGGCAGCCGGCGAACCTTATCCGCGGTTGCCAAAGCCAGGTATGGATCACCGTGCGCCCTAAGCCTAATGGCATTCTTCAGCTAGCAGGGGATAGCGATGCCGCCATCGTCAAAGGGCTTATCGCAGTGGTCTTTATTCTCTATGACCAAATGACCGCCAGCGATATAGAGCAATTCGAACTGCGCCCATGGTTTGAAACCTTGGCCTTAACCCAGCACCTTACCCCCTCCCGCACCCAGGGTTTAGAGGCTATGATCCGTGCTATCCGCACCAAAGCGGCCAATCTTAGCTAAACTTATCGTACACAGCTTTTCATCCTGTCCGCGGGGTATTCCCTTACCCCGTATTCTTTCAGCATTCCGACGTTCTGTTGGTGAATACAGGAAACAAAAATATGAAATGCGCGTACAAACTTCTGACTGTCAGCCTAATCTGTGGAACCAGCGCGCTACAAACCGCTTATGCCGTTGATTACCTTCTTCCCCCTTCGGGTAGCCGGATTATTGGGGAAAACCAAATCTACACCGTCCCTAACGAGGGTAAAAACCTGGAATATGTGGCGGCGCAATATAACACCGGCGTATTGCTAATGCTGGAGGCCAACAATACCGTTGACCCTTTCCTGCCGAAACCCGGCAGCCAGCTGGTGGTGCCTTCCCAAATGATTTTGCCGGATACCCCACGGGAAGGGATTGTGATTAACGTGGCGGAGCTGCGGCTCTATTACTACCCGCCGGGGCAGAACCGGGTAGAAGTATTCCCACTGGGTATCGGCCAGTTAGGCCGTGAAACGCCAGTGATGACCACCCGTATTAGCCAGAAGATCCCCAATCCAACCTGGACGCCCACGGCTAATACTCGCGCCCGAGAGGCCGCCAGAGGCATTAAGCTGCCACCGGTAATACCTGCCGGGCCAAACAACCCGTTGGGTCAATACGCGCTCAGGCTAGAGCAGGGGGGCGGTGAATACCTTATCCACGGTACTAATGTCAAAAACAGTATTGGGATGCGGGTGAGTTCGGGCTGCATGCGGATGCGCGCCCCGGATATTAAATCCCTGTTCAGCCAGGTGGCCTGGGGTACGCGGGTTCAAATTATTGATGAGCCGGTGAAGTTCACTGTAGAGCCTAACGGCAAGCGCTATATAGAGGTCCATCAGCCGTTATCACGCAATGACTGGGATAACCCTCAGACCATGCCGATAGCCATTAACGTGGCGTTGGGGCGCTTTATCGATAGCCCATTGAGTGACACTACCGCCATTGATAATGCGATTACCCGCCGGGCGGGCTATCCGGTTGAGGTTAACGCCGGGATGGTAACCGCGCCACCGATTACGCCGCTGGGAACAGCCCCGGTTCAACGTACACGGCTGTTAAGCAGCCCAGCACCAATTACGCCGGTTCAGGCTTCCAACAGTGTATTGTCTTCAGGTGCGGTGGATACCCAGTAGAGAGTGGGTGAGAGGTAAAATGAAGGTAAAAAAAATGGCGCACAATGTGCGCCATTTCTCACAGCATAAATACCATTATTTACGGTATTTAGTAGCCATGTTGTCCAGACGCTGGTTAGCACGAGCAGAGTCGTCTTTAGCAGCTTGAACGTCAGAACGCATTGCGTTTACGTCGTTGGACAGTTGGTCAACTTTAGCGTTCAGAGTCTGAACGTCAGAAGACAGCTGGTCGATTTTAGCGTTGCTGGAGCAACCTGCCAGCAGAGTAGAACCCAGGATTACCGCGCCCAGTACCAGTTTAGTACGATTCATTATTAATACCCTCTAGATTGAGTTAATCTCCATGTAGCGTTACAAGTATTACACAAACTTTTTTGGGTTGAGAATATTTTTTTCACTTAAAACACTTAATTTTGATCGTTCGCTCAAAGAATCAGCGCAATCACACAAATGGATCAAAAAACGCAGTGAAAACAGTTAACTTCTATCAGATTTCTCTTACTTATTCGAGTTTTGTATAGTCACATCCGATTTGATTTTTCGATAATATTGCTTATATAAGCAACAAAAAAGCACCCCGAGGGGTGCTTTCTGGCAAACCAACAAATTTCACATTGAAATTACAATACGTGTACAGATGCGGTGTTGGTGGTGCCGCTTGGTACTAACGCACCAGAAACCATGACAACAACATCACCTTTTTGGCCCAGGCCGCTTTGCAGAGCC
The DNA here is from genome assembly GCA_966186435.1 of uncultured Enterobacteriaceae bacterium. Lineage (GTDB taxonomy): Bacteria > Pseudomonadota > Gammaproteobacteria > Enterobacterales > Enterobacteriaceae > CBIFWW01. The sequence continues at coordinate 2,046 of CBIFWW010000135.1, read as the reverse complement.
AGCTCTTTACCCAGACGGTAGAAATCGTCGGTAGAATTGATTTCTTTAACCAGCTGTGCCACAACGCCTTTAGACAGCACCAGCTGACGGGCGGTCACTTCGTTGGTGGTCAGCGCCAGAATGGTGGCATCCGGGAAGTATTTACGCACGGATTTTGCAGATTTACCGCCCTGGGTAGCCACAACAATCAGTGGCGCTTCCAGTTTCTCAGCAGTTTCAACCGCGCCACGGCATACGGCTTCGGTGATGCGCAGTTTACGGCTGTCGTGGTTCTGATCCAGACGGCTGGTCATCACACGATCGGTACGTTCGCAGATGGTAGCCATGATGGTCACAGCTTCGAGTGGGTATTTACCTTTGGCGGATTCACCAGACAGCATCACTGCATCGGTACCGTCCAGGATGGCGTTCGCTACGTCACCTGCTTCAGCACGGGTTGGACGTGGATTTTTGATCATGGAATCCAGCATCTGGGTAGCAGTGATGACGACTTTACGTGCGCGCACGCATTTTTCGATCATCATTTTCTGGGCGAAGATAACTTCTTCAACCGGGATTTCAACGCCCAGGTCACCACGAGCAACCATGATACCGTCGGAGGCTTCAAGAATTTCGTCGAAGTTATTCAGGCCTTCCTGGTTTTCGATTTTGGAGATGATTTGGATCTTCTCACCGCCGTGGGCTTTCAAGTGCTCACGGATTTCCAGTACGTCAGAACGCTTACGGATAAAGGAAGCGGCAACAAAGTCAACGCCTTGTTCGCAACCGAAGATCAGGTCTTGCTTGTCTTTTTCAGCCAGTGCTGGCAGGGCAATGGAAACGCCGGGCAGGTTAACGCCTTTGTTTTCGCCCAAGTCGCCGTTATTCAGCACTTTACAGATGACTTTGTTGCCTTCGATAGCGGTAACCTCCATACCGATCAAGCCATCATCAACCAGCACGGTGTTACCTACGTTCAGGTCAGTGATTAGGCCTTCATAGGTCACAGCAACGATGTCGTTGTTACCTACGACAGATTTGTCGGTGGTGAAAGTGAAGGTCTGGCCTGCTTTCAGGGAAACGTCGTTACCGCCTTCCAGTTTAATGGTACGGATTTCTGGGCCTTTGGTATCCAGCAGGATGGCAGCTTTCTTGTCAGACTTCGCCATCACGTTGCGCAGGTTCTTGATGCGCTGACCGTGTTCAGCATAATCGCCGTGGGAGAAGTTCAGACGCATAACGTTCATGCCTGCATCCAGCATGCGGGACAGCATATCTTCAGATTCGGTTTTTGGGCCGATAGTACAAACGATTTTAGTCTTTTTCATGACAGTCATAATCTTAAGTTGTGATGGATTTAGAAACGCAATCCCCGGCGGACAAAGGGTATCCAGCGGAGGTGAAATTGGCTTTATGCAATCTTCTTATCGTCATCCGGTTAAGGATAGGTGACGACGATTGAGCGTGCGAGAGAAAATGTACTTGCGGTTTAGCGAGCCGATAAGGCAAAAGGGCGTCAATGTTTTGAAAATGACTATTCAAGGCGCTGAAACCATTCAAGTTGAAACGGGCGCATATTATAAGCCAGAAGTGTGACGGAAATAAAATAAAAACGCCGTTTTAGCCCTAATCTGTTGTCTTTTTAAACACTGGGTAAGCTGAATGTAACACGATGTAAGTAATTAACGATGAACTAAATGCCAGTTTTGTTATTTGTGTGTTGTTTTTAGTGGGTTAAAACCTTTAATAGATTTCTCTGACTGTCAGAATTTACCAAGTATACGATTTAGTAATATCCCATTTCAGTACTGCAATATAGTTATCATTTGGTTATTGAGTTGTTGTAATTTAGTTGTGCTTGCTGGTTTTAACTTTATTGGGGGAGTAGGAATAAATTGTCTGGTCGCACGGATAGACCATGAACGATAAAATTGAATGATATACAGCGTTTTTGCCAGACTTATATTGATACCTATGTTGGCTATTTTAGTATTGAAAAATTATAATTTTTTAATATTAAGTAATCAGTATTTTTGAACAACAACTGATTTTAAAGTGGAATATTAG
>CBIFWW010000134.1:0-8862 GCA_966186435.1 uncultured Enterobacteriaceae bacterium | reverse complement strand
AGAATTAATAAAATACCATGAAAGCCATTTTCATAAAAATCTCAAAAACAAAACAAAATTATTTTAAGATTTAATTCAAAAGGTGGTTATTGAGAATTAGAGCGCCTTGACGGTTAGCAGGCGCTCAAACGATAAATTACAAGATCCCGGCCTGATAGAGATCCTGGAGGTTAATCGCTCCTACCAGTACCCCGTTGTCATCCACCACCGGGGCGGCATTAATCTGTTTATTCATCAGCGCTTCTTTGGCGCTGATGGCGCGCAGATTGGCATTGATCAGATGGCCGCCTTGGGTCATGGCATCGCTCACCTGGGCTTCCAGGCTACCGCTTTTCACCATCCAGCGGCGCAGGTCACCATCGGTAAATACCCCACACACCTTTTTGTCGTCGTCACACACGGCTACCAGGCCAAGACCGGTGCGGCTTAGCTCCAGCATGGCATCCATTACCGTGCTGCCGTGGCTAACCTGCGGGATGTTTTCCCCCTGGCGCATCAGGTGGTGAACGTTATTAAGTAATTTAGCCCCTAAGGCCCCCGCCGGGTGGGAACGGGCAAAATCTTCCTCACTAAAACCACGGGCCTGCATTACCGCCATTGCCAAGGCATCGCCCATCATCAGGGTATTGACGGTACTGGAGGTTGGCGCGAGGTGCATCGGGCATGCTTCCCGTTCAACGGAAATATCAATGACGGCCGCCGCCGCTTTTGCCAGCGGGGAGTTGGGTTTACCGGTCATGGCAATCAGCACCACATGCTTTTCATGGAGCCGTGGAATGATGAAATCCAGCTCTTTCGCCCCCCCAGAGTAGGAGATAAACAGCATCAGATCACGGCTTTCAACCATGCCTAAATCGCCGTGCAGGGCTTCTGCCGGGTGCACAAAAAAGGCCGGAGTACCCGTGCTGGCAAGCGTTGCGGCAATCTTCTTACCAATATGGCCAGATTTACCCATGCCAGAGACAATCACTTTGCCCCGGCAGTTGAGCACCGCTTCTGCGGCATGTAAAAAGGATTGATTCAGGCGTTCGGGCAGGCGACTGGCCTCTTGCAGTTCCAGCAATAAGGTTTCACGGGCGGCGGTCAGTAAAAACTCAGTCATGATTTCTCCGGGGTTACAGCGGGCTTAACAAGGTGCGAGGGCCAATATGATAGCGATTCTTGCCGCCGATGACATTGGCCCACTGAGCGAATTGCGATCAGCCCTGTTTTTTCCGTTGTGTCTCCCGTTGCTCCAGCTGTGCCACCGCCGGTCGTACCACTTTCTCGCCCTCAGCTCCAAAGAATTGATACAGGGTGTCTGAAGCGGAATGGGTCAACACCATGATTTCAATGCGCCGGTTTTCTGCCCCCTGGGGGTCGTCTGCGTTAAGTAACATCCGGTCTGACATGGCGCTCACCTGCATCACCTTATCGGCAGGCATGCCCGCTTGCTCCAGCACTTTGCGGGCCGAAAGCGCCCGGTCGCCGGAGAGGTTCCAGTTGTTATAGCCGCTAGCGGTTTTATAGTTCATGGCATCAGTATGGCCGGTGATAATGATTTTGTTATCCAGCGAATCAAACACCGGGGTCAGCTCTGTTAACAGCTGGCTGAAGAACGGCATAATCCGGGCGCTGCCACGTTCGAACATATTGCGGTTCTGGTCATCTTTAATCAGCACCCGCAGCCCCTGAGGCACAATTTCCATTTCAAGGTTGGTTTCCATATGGGCCTGGCGGGCCACGCTGTTGATGGTGGTGGCCAGGGTGCCCAGCTCCAGCGAAGATTGCTTTTGCATCAACATTTTTTTGTTTTCTACCTGGCGTGCCTGCTGCTCTTGGGCCGGATCGACAGGGGCTGACTGCGCTGCCGCAGAGACTGTGGACGCAGGGGCACGTTGGCCAGAATTGGCCATCTGGGTCTCAGAGGCCAATTGCTTAACTGCCGGAGCGGTAGGCAGCGGCTTCGCCAGTTTCTTGCTCAGGTTATCCAGCGGCGAAAAGCCGTTGCCGCTGAAAATTGACTGGCCGTGGAGGGCAGCAATGATGCTTTCCCGCTCGGACTTACTAACGCTATTGACGATCCACAGGGTCATAAACAGCGCCATCATGGCGAGGGTGAAATCCGCAAAGGCCACTTTCCATGCCCCGCCGTGGTGGCCGCCGTGGCCCTTTTTCACCTGGCGGCGAATAATCGTCGTGCCACCGCCCCGCTCTTTACGGCCCCCTTTGTTCTGGCTACTCATTCTTTCTCCAGCATGCTATTTACCCAAGCATCCAGGTTGGCAAAAGTGGGTTTTGAAGCCAGATGCAGCAACTTACGGCCTGCATCTACTGCCAACAGCGTCGGCTTGCCCGCAGCATGGGCCACCAGCACAGTACGCACACATTCCAGCAGCGAATGTTCGGCGTGGGCCTGCTGTTCCATGGCATTGGCCAGCGGGTCCATAAAGCAGTAACAGATAAATACTCCGAGGAAAGTCCCCACCAGGGCGGCCGCTACCTTCAGGCCGATCAGTGCAATGGAACCGTCGATGGATTGCATGGTGATGATAATCCCCAGCACCGCCGCACAGATCCCAAAGCCGGGCATGGCTTCCGCGGTACGCTGGAAGGATTTCGACGGGGTGATAAGCTCTTCTTCGGCAGTATCAAGCTCTTGGTCCAGGATACCCTCCAACTCATGGGCGTCGATTTTGCCCATCGCCATCAGGCGGAAGTTATCAGAGACAAAGGTCACCAGCCGGTGCTGGGTGAGCACCATCGGGTATTTCTGGAAGATGGTACTCTCCTCCGGCTTTTCAATATGCTGATCTAACATCCGCAGGCCGCCGTTTTGGACGGTTTTCAGCAGCTCATACAGGCACATTAATAACTGGCGCTGGAATTCCGGCCCGAGATTATTTTTACTCATCACCCCTTTTAACTGGTGGCCGATCTCTTTGATAACGTGCATCGGGTTACCAATTATCATCGCCCCCAGCCCAGCACCGAAAATAATAATAATTTCCGCTGGCTGCCAAATGGTAATTAATTGTCCACCGGCCTCATAGTAGCCACCAAATACGCAGCCGAGGACCACAAGTAAACCCAGTATTTTTTGCATAACTGCCTCTTTGATTACCCGCAGGTAATCTATTTTAAGAATGAATTGTTAATTTTCCGGATGAAAATGCTGGCGGATCTTATGGCTTATTTTTTTATTTATCTGGCAGATCCGCGCTTCAGTAAGATCGAGAATTTGGGCTATTTCTTTCAGGCTCATATCCTTTTGGTAATAGAGTGATAAAATAATCCGCTCCTTTTCAGATAATTGATCCAGTGCCTCTTTTAAGGTTTGCCGAATAACATACTGCCGCTCAAGGCTATTCTCGTGCTGAGCAAATACGCCGGCATCGGTGGCAAGTAAATCGTCCAGGCTTGCCAGGCTGTTGGCATGGCTTAAAGCCAAGTACTCATCCCAGCTGTCACGGTCCACGCCGACAAGGGCCAACTCATCCATGCCCGGCTCATAGCCCAGGCGTTTTCGCAGATCGCGGACAATATTGCCCACCTGGTGGCACTTATCCCGCAGGGTGCGCGGCCGCCAGTCCAGGCTACGCAGCTCATCGAGAATCGCCCCACGAATACGCTGGGCGGCATATCCGCCAAAGCTGTCATCGGGCTGGCCGTAACGGCGCAGGGCGTTGAGCAGCCCCATCAGCGCCACCTGTTGCATATCCTGGCGATCCATCACGCTGGAGCACTGGGCCGCCATCTGGCGCACGATTTTGCACACCAATGGCAGATAACTCTGGAGATAGTGGTTCTCCTGGGCCGGGCTTAATGGTGCCAGTCCGGTAAATGCCTGGTCTTCCCAGGCAGGCTGAATACTCATCGCATTATTCCGGGATTTATTGATAAACCATTTTATTGACCAGCACATCCCGGTAGGGGGCAGACATTTTGTGCGTGGTGAGCCAGTGATTAAACGCGTTCTTCACCCGTTCACGGGTCTTATTCACGTTGTCATTACGAATATCCTCCCAAGTCATACTGGATAAGGTATCTACCAAAATACTTTGATACAGCGGCTGGTCACTGCCGATGGCATCACTGGCCTTTTTATCTTTGCCATCGGCAATAAACACCAAGCCAATCAGCATATAGTGGTCTTCACCCGCGGTATCCTTCAGGGTAATTAGGGTTTCAGGCATGGTGATAAACACACTGTCCTTCATATCCGGGGCGGTGTTTTTATCCGTTGGCGCTTCCATCACCGTAACCGCCGGGGGCTTAATAAAATGCATCACCCCCCAGGCGGCGGCCCCCCCCACCAACAATGAGAGAAGGGTATTCACCGCCCCGGCAATAATTATTTTCTTCATAATCTTCACACTCTGGTTAATAAATGGGACAGGGTTGAGTCCGGGTGTTCGTCAGGCGTAAGCTCCTGAGCGAGGATCACATCGTCCTGTTTCTGCTGTTGCTGACCACGCTGCCCTTTACCCTGGTCATCAGCGGAGACATCCACCTGCACCCGGTCAAAATGCTGTTCGGTGAGGTGCTGGCGCAACTCCTCACTAATGGCCCTCAGGCTATGGAGCACCGCAGGCTGGCTGGCGGTGATATGCACATTCAGCTTGCCCGCTTCCAGCAACACGGCGATCTCCAATTTGCCCAGATTGGGCGGATCGAGCCGAATCGTGGAGATCTGCTGCTGTTGATTGAGCTGAAAGTGGATCTGCTCTTTTAACAGACCGCTGAGTTTCTCCCCCCACTCCTCGCTATCCGCCAACGCCAACACTGGGGCCGGGGCATGAGCTTCGCTGGCTTTGGCCAATGCCATCGCCGGGCTGGAGGCCGCTATCGCATTGAGCGCAGCCACTCCACGGGCGGTGCCGTGGTTGTTTTCACTCCGAGGCTGACGGCCTGTCACCCTTGCGCCAAAAGCTGGTTGCGGGGCCACCGTCAGTGAAGACGCTGGCCGAGCATTTTCCGCACGCGGCTTAATGGCTGCGGTGATTTCTGCCAGCACTGGCTTTTGGGCGCTAAGCTTCTGTAGGGCCGCCTGCTGTTGCGCCTGGGTTACATCGGTGTGTAACGGTTGATTCCCCAGAACCATATGTTGTGGATTGAATGGGGTTCCGCCAGTGAGCAAGGCTTTTGCCAACATCTGCTGATCCGTCATCACCGGTTGCCCGTCGGCGGCCGATGGCATGGCGGTTTCCGGGGTCATCAGTAATAGTGCCATCATGGCCTGAAGCTGGGGGTCCTCCTGCTTTTTGCCATGATCCTGGGTGGATTCCCCGCTCTGAGAGGGGGCCAGACGGGCTTTGAGTGAGGCACCGGCCTGGCTCTCCATCAGGGCAAATCCCCCTTGCGCTTCCCCGGAAAGTGTCGACAGCCCTGGACTGCATGGTCCGATTGTTGATGGCTCGTCGCTCCGCGATACGTTTGCTACAACGGGTAACGTCAGTAACGTCATGCATCCTCCCATAGGCTGCTAATGGAGTACGCCAACTGCCCTTCCCGGCTGGTTGCCATCAGTTCCATACGCTGTTTTAAATCTTCAGCTTGCATCTCGCGGCGGGCAATCAACGCCTGCATGTCGGTTTTCAGACGTGCTTTTACCAGCACCAACTCGTCTTCTGGCGCCTGCTGTTGATAGCGGTTAAAGCGCAACATTAACGTGCGATGCAGCGAAGGCAGCCTGCGCCAACGGCGGTTATCCAGTGCCGTATTCATCTGGGCCACCAGGGTATAAAGCTCTAAGGGTTGTGGGCAGGCACTCATGGGTTTAGCTTCCTGTTGAGTTGTTCCCAACCGTCGTGCAGGTTTGCCAGAATGGCGATCACCTCATCCACTTTGCCGCAGTCCATACCGGCGCTAGCTTCATACAGTCGATAGACACAGTGGTCATAAAGCCGGGACAAATTGCGCACCAACTCACCACCGGTATCAAACTCCAGTGAACTGGTCAGGGCATTAAGGATGTCGATGCACTTGTTGATACTTTGCGCTTTGCGTTCAAAACGCTGGCTGGCGATATGGCTTTTCGCGCGTTCCAGCTCATCCAGCACACCGGCATACAGTACCAGTACCAGCTCAATCGGGGAGGCGGCCGCCGTGCGCGAAGCAAGATCCATTGTGCGATATTGCTCATAACCGTTGCCGTCGGCATTGCCATACATTGTGTTCACGTGATTGCTCCTGACGCCTTATTCAAAGGCAGACATGCTTAATTGCATTTGGGTGATTTCCACCATGGTGGAGGTCCACTCATCCACATAGCGGTCGTAGTTACTGTTGTAAGTTTCTTTCAGCTGATCGGCCTGGCTGCTGATCTTGTCTTCCTGGGTGGTGATGGCGGCCTGGCGCTGGGCAATGATCCCGTTGCTGCTATCAAGATAGGTTTCCATCACTGAATCCAGCTGGGCCGTCATGCTGTCATCGCCAACAAAAATGTTGGTTAACCCTTCGGGGTTGGCTGCCATCTCTTTATCAAACTGCTCGCTGTCGAGCTGAAGATGGCCATCTTTATCAAGGGTGATGCCATAGTCCACAATCGACACCCCGCCGTATTTGGCATGGGTTAAGGTATCAAGTTGGTTCTGAAGTGAAGCCAACCCGGCATCCCCGGCAAAGGTACCGCTGGCAGTGCCATCGCCCCCTTGGGTGGTTAGCGAATCAAGGGTATCCGCCAGGGTGTTATAGGCATCGATAAAAGTCTGTACCTGCTCCTGGCTACCGGCACTATCCTGGGCCACGGTGAAGGTCACCGGCTTATCGGTTTCTGAAACCTCAGTAAAAGTGAGCGAAACCCCAGGAATGATGTCGTCAAAAGTATTGTCACTGCCGGTGATCTCGGTGCCGGTATCCGGTGAGTTACCCAGCCAAATCACCGCATCCTGGGCGGTGGACTGCACTTTTTGCTGGTCGATGGCTCCGCTGAGGGCTGGATTATCGGAAGCCAGGGTAAAGGCACTGGCAGCCCCGGTATCATCGGAGGTCAGCATCAGGGTGGTAGTGTCCCCGGTTTTTACCAAGGTGGCGGTTACGCCGGGGTTTTCATCAGACTGATTAATCGCATTGGCCATTTCAGTGGCATCAATGGTGCCGCTGTTGTCGGCGTCAGCCTGGGCCAGGTCGATGTCCATTTCGCTATCACCCATGGTCAGGGTGAAGGTGCCTTCCGCCGGGATAGGATTGGCGCTATCCCCATTTGGCAGAGCAATAGAGGTTTGCTGGCTCTCCGCCAGTTGCTGCACAAAGAAGGTATAGCTACCCGGCATCGCGGTGGAATCCGCCGTGGCGGTAATGGAATCATCACTGGATGTAACGCTGTTCACCACCGGGCCTGATGTGGTGCTGTCCAGGGCATCCACCGCCGTCTGGAAATCGGTTAAGGCGGTGTCAAGATCGGACAGGGCGCTGCTTTCATCATCCAATTCCGCCTGCTGGTTCTTCAGCTGATTAGCGCGGGTCGCCACATCAGCATAAGCCAACTCTTTGGCGTAGGTTTTGACAGATAGTATTCCGGACATGGTTCTCTCCAGTTTGGGATATGCCTGTATAGCAATGGCCGTGCCAGAAAATTACATGTTATAAATCAATGTATTGCCATTTAACGGAAAGGGCTATTCCTGGAAAAGGGGGAAAGGTTTCCTTCCTGGATACAGCCGCCATAAAAAAACACCGCCGGGGAGGCGGTGTTGTGTTCAGCAGATAAACTTACTGCAACAGACTGGACACCATGCTGCTCATGCTGTTGGATTGCTTGAGCATGGTGATACCGGTCTGTGCCAGCATCTGTTGCTTGGACATGTTGGACGCTTCTGTCGCGTAATCGGTATCCATAATGTTGCCGATACCTACTTCGGTGTTGTCCTGCATGTTTTGCAGGTTATTGGCAGTGTCATTCAGACGGTTGATGGAGGCCCCCAGAGAAGACTGGATTTTACCGACGCTTGCCATCGCACCCTGGACTGCGGAGATGGTTTGGTTGGCAGAGGAAGCCGTCATCAGTTCAGTACCGCTACCAGAAGTCATCCCGGAGCCACTCTGATCCGCAGAGAATGCTTTACTCAGTGAGGTCAGAGAGGTGGTCAGGTTATTAAGCTGCTTGGAGATATCCACCGACATGGTATCGCTGGAGTTAGCACCCACCTGGAAGGTCACCGCGCCGCTGGAGAGCAGGCCGCCGGAAGCGCTAAACAGGTTGTTACCACCGTAGGTGGTGTTCTGCATCATGTCAGACATTTGCTGGCCCAGTTCATCAAACTCGGACTGCATCGCCTGGCGGTCATCACTACTATAGGTTCCGTTCGATGCCTGGGTAGCAAGGTCTTGCATACGCCCGAGGATGTCGTTCATCTCATCGAAAGTACCGTCCGCGGTTTGCAGCATGGCAGTGGCATCGGAGATGTTACGCATCGCCACACCCATACCGTCAGATTGGGATTGCAGACGGTTAGCGATCTGTTTACCTGCCGCATCATCTGCTGAAGAGTTGATACGGTTACCGGTAGCCAGGCGCTCCATTGAGGTTGCCAGGGATTTTTCACTTTTATTGATGGCGGAGGTGGCGGCCATTGATGCAGTGCTGGTGTTAATAGATAGCATGTTACTACTCCTTAAACATCGTCAGTGTGTGTGCTAATAACAAACGGACAGTAAATTCTAAACTTAAACTTCCTGGTTGTTATTGCACTGGTCCTTAATTGACTTTCCGGTAATTAATGCCGGAAGGTGAATGTCATCATCAGGGTAAAGCGGCAGTCACCTTCTCAAATTAATGGCTGGCTGAGTGTATTTTTGGACTCAAAGCCTTTCCACTATTCCGTAAAAAAAAATAAAATAATTAAATCAAGTCTATCCGTAGACAGCCTCAAAATAATAATG
>CBIFWW010000133.1:0-8872 GCA_966186435.1 uncultured Enterobacteriaceae bacterium | reverse complement strand
CCGCGACCCCCTGCGTGACAGGCAGGTATTCTAACCAACTGAACTACCACTCCGCTTTGTGTTCCCCGTCGGGAACGAAGCGAATATTACGGATAACGATTAGGAGCGTCAACGCTTTTTTCTCACACTTTTAATCGTTTGCGTTAATTTTCACCACTTACGACTATTTTTAGTAAGTTTGCGGCACTCAGGCACGCCACATGCAGCTTCCGCCCTTCTTCTGTACCAAATCAAGGCGAGATTCGTGGGCCACAACCTCTTCATCACTGGCACAAATAACGCGTAACCCGGAAGCCCCGCGGGTGATGCGCTGAATGGTATCCCCGCCCCGCTGCTGGACGTCGCCTTCAGTGGAAAACTTCATCGAGGTTTGCCCTCCGGTCATCATCAAGTAAACATCAGCCAGTATCTGGCTATCCAACAATGCGCCGTGGAGGGTTCGTTTGCTGTTATCTATTTCATAGCGTGAGCACAGTGCATCAAGGCTGTTACGCTTACCGGGGAACATGCGGCGGGCCAGCGCCAGACTGTCGGTGATTTTACAGAAAGTTTCGGTTTTCGAGAGATTACGGCCAAGCTTGCTAAACTCGTAATCCATAAAGCCGATATCGAACGATGCATTGTGGATCACCAGTTCGCTGCCACGGATAAATTCGATGAAATCATCGGCCACTTCCCCAAAGGTGGGCTTATCCATCAGGAATTCATCAGCAATGCCGTGAACACCGAATGCTTCCGGGTCCACCAGCCGGTCTGGCTTAATATAGATGTGGAAGTTGTTCCCGGTCAGGCGGCGGTTGATCACCTCCACCGCCCCAATCTCGATAATCCGGTGCCCTTCATAGTGGGCACCAATTTGGTTCATACCGGTGGTTTCAGTATCAAGAACAATCTGTCGTGTAATCGCTGTGCTCATAGTGCTCGTTTGTGTCAGACTTGGCGTTTTCATCAAAGGAAGTCTACCAGAGATGCGTAAACAGGTAGAAATTTTCACCGATGGCTCATGCCTCGGTAACCCAGGTCCGGGTGGCTACGGGGCTATCATACGTTATAAACAACACGAAAAAACCTTCAGTGCCGGTTATCACCTCACCACCAATAACCGCATGGAGCTAATGGCAGCTATAGTGGCGCTGGAAGCGTTGAAAGAACATTGCGATATCGTGCTCAGCACCGATAGCCAATATGTTCGCCAGGGGATCACCCAATGGATCCACAGCTGGAAAAAGCGTGGCTGGAAGACTACAGACAAAAAACCAGTGAAGAATGTGGATCTCTGGCAACGCCTGGATGCGGCATTAAGCCAGCATAAAATCCAATGGGAATGGGTTAAAGGCCATGCCGGTCACCCTGAAAACGAACGCTGTGATGAGCTGGCCCGCCATGCCGCCATTAATCCGACTTCCGAGGACGTTGGCTATCAGCCTGAGGTGAAGTAACACCTTCCCTAAGTTGACGGGTGGCCCCTACAGCCGGGCGCAGTTGGGTTTTCTCTTTCGCCTTTTTCATTGGGTTTAGCGTAAGCGGGATGGTGCGCTTACGGGCAACAATCACCTGCATGCAACCCAAGGCCGGTAAGTGAGTACTCAGCATGCGCCCGCCGTTTTTATGCCAAGGAAGCACTTGAGAGCGGCCCTGGTACAGAACTTCAAAGTTCAGCAGCGATAGCCAGTCCAGCATGCGCATCTGGGTAAACATACGGCTGTTGCCCGGGGCCTTTCCCCTGCGCCAGGGGAGCAGCTTGCTCAGACCAACCAGGCTTAAGGGATTAAACCCGGTAATGATGATCCAGCCATCATCAATCAATACCCGATCGACCTCCCGCAATATACCGTGAGGGTCAGTGCTCCAGGCCAATGTATGGGCCAACAGGCAAGCATCCACAGTCTTCGCAGCAAAGGGCAATTGAAGCGGATCGGCAATCACATGGACTTGTTCCCCTTTGGATGCCACATTCACCTGATGGGAAACCGCGCAGGCTGACGTATCTACTTCTGCACTCAGCTCGCCGATTTTTAATAAATGAAAGCCAAACATTTTACCCAGCCAGGGCTGAAGCTGGGTCTCTAACGCATCGCGATAGTATTCACCCCAAGCAAATTCAGACCAGTGGGAGGGTGGGAAAATAAATTGGGTTATCCTTGCCGATTTCATTGCTACCTTCCAGTGAACGCAACGAGAGGTGTTCTATGAATCTTAACAGCATTAATGCATTCCAGGATAACTACATCTGGGTTCTCAATGACGAAACCAACCACTGCGTGATCGTCGATCCCGGTGATGCCAACCCGGTATTGGAGGCGATTGATCGCCACGATTGGGAGCCAGAAGCGATTATTTTGACCCATCATCATAACGATCATACCGGCGGGGTAGCCGAATTAAAGCAGCGGTTCCCCGGTCTTGCTGTCTATGGCCCGGAAGAAACCCGCAGTAAGGGAGCCGATATGATTGTAAGGGAGGGCGATAAGATCCAGTTACTCGGCCATGCCTTCCAGGTTATCGCCACGCCAGGTCACACTTTGGGGCATATTTGCTACTTTACGAATCCTTACCTGTTTTGTGGGGATACGTTATTTTCTGGTGGCTGCGGACGACTGTTTGAAGGCACAGCAAAACAATTGTTTGAATCATTTCAAAAACTTAATCAACTACCTAAAGATACTTTAATTTGTTGCGCACATGAGTACACTTTGAGTAACCTTGAATTTGCCTTAAGTATTCTGCCAGATGACCCATTAATAGGGCAATATTACCGCGAAGTTAAAGAGTTACGGGCAAAAAATGAAATGTCACTGCCAACTTTGTTGAAAAAAGAGCTCCAGATAAATGTTTTCCTAAGAACACAAGATAATGATTTGATTAATGTAATTAAGAAAGAAACAAACTTGCAACAATCTGAGTCCGTTTTTGCCTGGTTACGGGTCCGAAAAGACAGCTTTTGATCATTCCGGCTTGTGTTGGACTCGCTTCGACTGTATTATCGTTCGTCTTTTAAGCAACCATTGACACACACATGAAGGCAAGAGCGATCATTCTCGCGTCTGTCCTGCTTGCGGGGTGCCAGGCATCAAAGCACGATGGCAATATCCAGCAGCACGCACAGAGCCTTTCTACAGCTAGTCAAGGTGATCGAGCGACAACCGCGCGATGGATGGATGATGGAACTTTCATCGCGCCGGATCAAAACCTTTGGGCCTATATTGGCGGCGAGCTGAAGATGGGTATTCCGGAAAACAACCGGATACGCGAACAAAAACAAAAGTACTTAAAGAACAAGAGCTATCTCCACGATGTAACTTTACGAGCAGAGCCGTATATGTACTGGATAGCCGGGCAAGTTAAGAAACGTAACATGCCGATGGAACTAGTATTACTACCCATAGTGGAGAGTGCTTTTAATCCCCATGCGACGTCTGCCGCAAGTGCCGCTGGCATTTGGCAGATCATCCCAAGTACGGGGCGTAACTACGGTCTGAAACAGACCCGTAATTATGATGCGCGTCGTGACGTTGTGGCTTCCACAACTGCGGCCTTAAACATGATGCAACGTCTGAACCGTATGTTCGACGGCGACTGGTTACTGACCGTCGCGGCCTACAACAGTGGCGAAGGCCGGGTAATGAAGGCAATCAAAGCGAATAAAGCACAAGGGAAACCTACAGACTTTTGGTCGCTTTCACTGCCATTAGAAACCAAACTTTACGTGCCGAAAATGCTAGCACTGAGTGACTTGCTCAAAAACAGCAAACAGTACGGGATCCAGCTGCCGACCACGGATGAAAGCCGTGCTCTGGCGCGGGTCAAAGTGGATTCTCCGGTTTCAATGACGCAGTTGGCGGAAGTTACGGGCATGCCCCTGAAGAAACTTCAGGCGTTTAATGCAGGCTACAAAGGCACCACGGTTGGTACTGGCAACGCCAAGTACGTCATGGTTCCACAGAAGCATGCCGCACTGGTGCGTGAATCCATTGCCGCCGGTGAAATTGCCGCCGTTCAGCCATCCGCTCAGGATGAAGCCAGCGCAGCAATGGCCGGAAGCAACTACGAGGTTCGCTCCGGGGATACGCTTTCAAGCATTGCAGCACGGATGAAGGTTTCGACGCGTGATTTGCAACGCTGGAATAACTTGCGTGGCACCAGCATTAAGCCTGGGCAAAAGCTGTCCATCGGCACCAGTAGTACAAGCAGCCAACTGGCAAACAACAGCATCACCTATCGCGTACGTAAAGGGGATTCCCTTTCCAGTATTGCTAAGCGCCACGGCGTAGGTGTTAAAGACGTTAAACGTTGGAACAGCGATTCAAACGCGCTCCGGCCAGGCGACCAGTTGACACTGTATGTTCGTGGTAACGATCGTCCGGATACCTGACAATCGCGCATGTAAAAAGGCACCCGAGGGGTGCCTTTTTGTTACGCTGGCTTCCGTCCGGTGATCCAAATAGTATCGGTGGTAAAAGAACCGTCCTCCTGTAAACCGAAATAGCTTTTAACGGGCGTGGACGCGCTTTGCTGATACAGTCGAATGGCCTGAACTAACGCATCAGGCGTACGCATCCGGGTGACCCAACTGGTGAATTCCAGCGCCAGCTTACCGCTCTCCACCTGCTCTACCCTTATTCCAGCTTCACTGATGAAAGCTGACCACTCCGTGGCAGAATAATCGCGGACGTGGGAGGTATCCCTCAAAGCTTCAACGGTTTGCAGCCAGATATCGGCAACCACCATCCCCGGCGACATCACATCCATTACGATAACTTCGCCATTCGGCTTAAGCACCCGAGATACCTCCCGCAGCGCCTTACCTACATCATGCCAGTGATGGGCAGAATAACGGCTAATCACGACATCAAAACTGGCGTCCTCAAAGGGCAGCGTTTCAGCATAACCCTGGCAAGTCTCGATATTCCCTATTTCTTTGTCTACTGCAGCACTGGCAACCACATCCAGCATGGATTCAGAGAGATCATAGGCCACCACTGAAGTGGATGCCCCTGACGCGACAAAGCTGGCATGCCCTGCACCACAGCCCAAATCCAGTAGCCGCCCAGGTTTAATGGTTTGAAGATGGGCCTCCAACCGTTGCAAATCCCGCCCGCTGGCGTGAACCGCACTGGAGAGGTAGGCATTTGCCTGGCTACTAAACTGGGCACTGACCTGGTCATGGTGGCTTCGTGTTGTCATCTCTGTGTCCTTTATTGCGTTGGTTTGCGGCAGGACCAGCCTGCCAAATGGCAGGCCTGAAATGAGTTACTTACGTACAGGCATGCCGGGAGTGAATTCAACGAGTAGTGGATTATGATCGGACGCTCGGGTCACCAGCACGGAGGCTTGCTGTACGTTGATCCCACGGTAAAACACAAAATCGAGTGGGCGGCCGAAGGCCTTGCGCCGTTGGTCATCCATAAAGCGAACCTCCCGCAGCGACATCTCCCGAGCGAAGCGATATAACGCATTCATCCGCGGGCGGCTCCAGGCATTGAAATCACCGGCCATAATTACCGGGCCATCGTGGTGGGCTATTTGCTCCCCTATCGGGCCAAGCTGCTTGCTATATACGTCCACGCCGATACTAAAATTCACCGCGTGAATGTTGACCACCATCAGCAGGCGGCCATCGGGCAAGGGATATACTGTAACCAGAGCAGACTTAGATAAGCGCAGGATTGGCTCCCGCTCACGCAGAGGGCAGCAATAAACCGGATGAGAAGAGGCTAACGTCATGACGCCGGAAGCATGCTGGGGCATCACAATGGCGGGTACCTGATCGGCGGCCATATAGTTGGACGTAGCAAAACGCACCAGTTCAGGAGTGGTTTGAGCCTCCTGAAGCAGCACCAGATGCGCCCCTTTGCCAAATCCTTGTAAGACGGAGAGCCACTCTGCGCGTTGTTGCTTATAGATGTTCCACACCAACACCCGTAGGGAATCGCTACCTGAGATAGGTACGCCTGGAGGGAGAGCATCACCAATGCCAGCCAAAGAGAGAGGAGGCGAAATTCGTTCCGCCGGCTGGCCAGCCACATAGCGCATTGCGTAAGTTTTCTTTCGCACTTCTGCCATTTTACCTCTATAACTAAAACGACCCTGCCTTTCGACGGGGTCATTCAGTTATAGGGTTTTTAGCGTGCTGTTTCAATGACCAGCTAGCGAAAGTCTTATTTTAGCTGTGTTCAGCAATGGTAGTCAGTGTCACTTTAGGATGACGCTTATCAAGACGACCGCTCCAAATAATCAATACCATAGCTACTGTCACAATTACTGCACCAATCCACGGGGTTTGTGCCAGTCCAAGAGTGGCAACAGTCTGACCACCGATAATTGAACCCAATGCGATACCCACGTTGAAGGCCGCAATGTTCAGGCCAGAGGCCACATCAACCGCTTCAGGTACATACTGTTCTGCTTTCTGAACCACATATACCTGTAGACCCGGCACGTTAGCGAAAGCGAAGATACCCATAATCAGGATGGTCACCAGGGCACCATAGTGAGTAGTTGCGGTGAACTGGAAGATAACCAACAAGATAGCCAATGCAGCGAAAATAAGTTTCAGGGCAAATGCCGCACCGTGTTTATCCGCCAGTTTACCGCCCCAAATATTCCCGATTGCAACAGACACCCCGTACCCTAGCAGGATCCAGCTTACTGCTGATGGCGAGAAACCAGCCAGGCTTTGCATCATTGGAGCCAGGAAGGTAAAGGCGGTGAACACGCCGCCGTAGCCCAGTGCCGTGATGGCATAAATCATCAGTAGACGCGGGTGAGTCAACACACTCAGTTGAGCACGGAAGCTTGCAGGTGCACGGCTCGGGATGTTACTTGGCACCAGGATCCAGCTGGCAATCAACGCGATCACACCGTTCACTGACACAGCAAGGAAAGTTTCACGCCAGCCGAAGTGTTGGCCGATAAAGGTACCTAACGGCACACCGGTTACCAGAGCCACGGTTAAACCACCGAACATAATGGCAATCGCCGACGCGGCTTTCTCTTTAGGTACCAAACTGGTTGCGATGGTAGAGCCAATGGAGAAGAACACCCCGTGCGCCAGGCCGGTCAACAACCGGGCAATCACCAGGGTTTCATAGTTAGGTGCTAACCAGGCCACCAGGTTACCCATGGTAAACAGCACCATCAGGGACAACAGCAATTTTTTACGGTGCATTTTGCCAGTCAGGGCAGTCAGCACAGGGGCGCCGATGGCGACACCCAGCGCATAAATAGAAACCAGCAAACCGGCTGAAGGCAATGTGATTCCTAGCTGCTGGGCAATAGTCGGGACCAGCCCGACAATAACAAACTCGGTAGTACCGATTGCGTAAGCGCTGATAGTAAGCGCCAGAAGTGCCAGAGGCATGATGAACTCCATAACTGTTCTGTCTAAGATGACACGCAGTATGCACTCATGCTTAAATAACAAAAATATTCAAAGTCTCAATAGAATTTTGCACCAGGAGCAATAATGAAGGCATCCTCAGATGAACTGGCAATCTTTGTAGCGGTGGTGGAGAGCGGCAGTTTTAGCCGGGCTGCTGAGCAGCTATCGCTGGCTAACTCTGCCGTCAGCCGTGCAGTGAAAAAACTTGAATCCAAGCTGGGAGTGAGTCTGCTCAACCGAACGACTCGCCAATTGAGCCTGACAGAAGAAGGCGAACGCTATTTCCGCCGGGTTCAACAGGTGCTTCAGGAAATGGCAGCCGCAGAAACCGAGATTATGGAATCCCGGCAAACCCCTAAGGGTTTATTACGTATTGATGCAGCCACCCCGGTGGTATTACATCTGTTAATGCCATTAATTAAACCTTTCCGCGAGCGATTCCCTGAGGTTTCTCTTTCACTGGTCTCATCAGAAACTTTTATTAACCTGATTGAACGTAAAGTAGATGTGGCGATTCGCGTCGGCAACCTGGCAGATTCAAGTTTACGTGCCCGTCCATTGTTCAGCAGCTACCGCAAACTGATTGCCTCCCCGGCCTATCTGGCTGAGCACGGTATGCCAGCCTCCGCTTGTGATTTGGCTCATCACACCTGCCTGGGGTTCTCGGAGCCGGTATCTTTGAACCGTTGGCCGGTAGCAGCAGACGATGGACAGCCCTGTGAAATTGTGCCCGGTATTTCGTCAAACAGTGGGGAAACGCTTAAGCAGCTTTGCTTGAGTGGGAATGGTATTGCCTGCTTGTCAGATTTTATGATCGACAAGGAAATTGCTGAAGGGACACTGGTAGAGATCCTGGCTGAAGAGCGGTTGCCCATTGAGATGCCATTTAGCGCGGTATATTACAGTGACAGGGCCGTCAGCACCCGGATCCGGGCCTTTGTCGATTTCCTGAGCGAACATGTGAAGCAGCCCCCAAAGGGGCTTTGAAGGCTTATATGAGTAGGATAATTGATGGTTAATCCCAGTCTGGTGCCAGAGTTTCCGGGCTAACCAGACGTTCTCGCAGCGAAAAGATTAATTTCTCCTTGCTGAAATTATCTTTCCAGATTTCAGTGGTGATAAACAATTCTTCGTGGGTAATTTGGCTGGATTGTAACGCTTTTCCAATAGCAGCTTCATTGTCGTAAATTTGTGCGGTGTCGATAGCTCGGTAGCCAAGCTTCAACGCTATTGATACTGATGCGATGACCGCATCGTCCTTGAAACGATACGTACCTAAACCCAGTGCAGGGATACCCATCATCTACCTCATTTTCCGAGATTTATTGTGTATGAAGGTAGTATGACGTCTGGAAATTAAGGAAGCATGAGCAAAAATGAGGCAAGATAATTGCGATTTTGGCAATAGCTAACAGATTTCAGATACAAAAAAGCCCTGAGTTTTCACTCAGGGCTTTAAATAAGTGGCGGAACGGACGGGACTCGAACCCG
>CBIFWW010000132.1:0-8965 GCA_966186435.1 uncultured Enterobacteriaceae bacterium | reverse complement strand
GCCCTGGGGCGGGTTCAAATGCGGCGGCGTTGCCCCGGTTTTCCAGGAAATTCATCCCCGGCTGTGGGAACAGCGCCACGGTAAGCACATCTTCAATCGGGTAGTTGCTCAGTATCAGCCCCTTTTCTTTAGCGCGGCCCAATACATCGGCTTCCAGCGTGCTGAGTTCCGGCGGCAGTAAATCGGCGGGACGGCAGGTGACGGGAGTGCCCCCGTTTAATACCTGGGCCTGTAGCACAGCATCAACCGGCGCTGGGGTGCGGCCATACTCGCCTCTTAAAATGTTGGCAGTCTCTTTTGCGATGGTGTGGTAGCGCTGCCCGGAGAGCACGTTTAGCACGGCCTGGGTACCAACGATTTGGGAAGTCGGCGTCACTAGCGGGATAAAGCCGAGGTCTTCACGTACTCGAGGAATTTCTGCCAATACTTGGTCGAGCTTATCGGTGGCATTCTGCTGCTTGAGCTGGTTTTCCAGGTTAGTCAACATCCCGCCCGGAACTTGGGCGACCAGGATACGGCTGTCGGTGCCCTTTAGTTGGCCTTCAAAGGCGGCATATTTTTGGCGGATGGCGCGCCATTGCCCGGATAAAGCCTCCAATTTGGCTAAATCCAAACCGGTGTCATAGGGGGTGCCTGCCAGCGTGGAGACGATGGCCTCGGTAGACGGATGCCCGTAGGTACCGCTCATGGAGCCTATGGCCGTGTCGACACTGTCTACCCCCGCTTCAATGGCTTTAAGCAGCGTCATTTCCGCCAGCCCGGTAGTAGCGTGGGCATGCAAGTGCAGAGGAACCGAGTAGCGCTTTTTAATTTCACTCACCAGCTCGGCGGCCTTGAAGGGGGTCAAAATACCGGACATGTCCTTGATGGCGATGGAATCCACGCCGATTTCCAACAGTTGCTCCGTGAGATCAAGCCATATCTGTAGCCCGTGAACCGGGCTGGTAGTGTAGCTGAGCGTGCCTTGTGCGTGACCGCCCTGGCGGCGCACGGCACCCAGGGCGGCGGCCATATTGCGCGGGTCGTTCATGGCATCAAACACCCGGAAAATAT
Organism: uncultured Enterobacteriaceae bacterium; assembly: GCA_966186435.1. Taxonomy (GTDB): domain Bacteria; phylum Pseudomonadota; class Gammaproteobacteria; order Enterobacterales; family Enterobacteriaceae; genus CBIFWW01. The sequence goes on along the minus strand of CBIFWW010000132.1, from coordinate 7,912 downwards.
TCATGCCATTGTGTACTGCCCGCTCAACAAACTTTTCAACTACGTCATCGGCATAGTGCCGATAGCCCAGTAGATTTTGCCCGCGCAGTAGCATTTGCAGCGGGGTTTTGGGGAGCGCGCGTTTGAGTTCGCGAAGCCGTACCCAGGGGTCTTCGCCCAGAAAACGGATGCAGGCATCGAATGTCGCACCACCCCAACATTCAAGGGATCCGTAGCCAATATCATCGAGCTGAGCGCAGACCGGCAGCATATCTTCCAGGCGCAAGCGGGTGGCAAAAAGCGACTGGTGGGCATCTCGCAGCACCACGTCCGTTATGGCAATTGTCATTTTTTATTTCCTGTCAGGTCGCCATGAAGGCGGCGGTGATGATAAAGCGCGGCGGCGATGACCGGTGTCAGGTCTTGGCCTGCCGCTAAAGCCGAGGGGGAGGAAGCCGGTATCGGCACGGGGCAGTAGCGGGCGAGCGCCCAAGACATGGCCTGGATAGCGGCAATCAGTGTCATCAGGAACAGCACAACAAAGCCCATACCCAGCATCATTAGCCGCAAACCTTCTCCTACGAGTTGTGCATCAGTCATAGTGATCCCTCAAAACTTTTAAGGATGCACGGTAACGGCGTAGCCCTATCCCTCCCGGCAGGTCAACTAAGGAGAAGGACCGCGTTAAGTCCTTTGACCCGTTCCGGGTGCCGTTACCGCGCAAGAGGTAAGCCACAGCGCACAGTCTGACACTGTGGCAAAACGGTTAGCCATACATCCCAAATACTACGCTTGCGATGACCAGTACAATGCCGCCGCCCAGGCGCGAAGATATTTGGGCGTAGGAGATAAGATTCATGCGGTTACAGGCCGAAAGCACTTCCAGATCGCCAGAGCCGCCACGGTTTGCCATACACAGCCCTGCTGTGATTGAGGCTTCAATCGGGTAGAAGCCGATCAGCCAGCCACCAACCGCCGCGCCCACCACGGCACCAATCACAATCACTCCGGCAATTAATACGTTGGTAAAGGTCAGGGCATCGATGATTTCCTGAAGGTCGGTGTAGACCACGCCTACTCCGACCATCAGTACCCACAGCAGCTGTTTGGAGAAGAAATTAGACAACCGTTTCGCCCCTTCCTTAATCTCCCCAGAGCACAGTCCGGAGGCATTCAGCGCCGCCACAATCAACACCATCCAGGCAAAAGTATGGATTTTAACGCCGCCGATATCCGGCAGGATTTTCTTTGACAGAACGTAAGCCAGCACAAAGCAGGTGGTGGATAAAATCAGGCCGATGGCTATTTCACGGTGGGTCACTTCGCCAACCTTTTCATCCGCATCGACCTTAAAAGAGGCCTTGCGTACCAGTTCACCTTCTCCACTCAGGACGGTGTATTTTTTGCCTAAAATATCCAGTAAGGCGGCGACAACGATGGCGAAAATGTTGGCAATGGTCAGAATGGCGATGGCAGTAGAGTAATACTCCTCGCGGGAGCGTCCGGTTACCGAACTATAAATCTCCGAGAGTGGCACCGCGCCAGCACCGTTGCCGCCGCCCATAATAGGCAGGACGTAAAGCATCAAAATACGATCGAGCGGGATCCCAAACACCGTCCCGATCACCACGCCAAACAGGGCCGCCCCCAGCACCGCCGTCAGAATTGTCGGGATATACCCCAGTAGGGATTTAAGCAGCAGTTTGCGGTTCACCGATAATATGGAGCCGGTAATCAGCACTGCGATAAATAAATTAAGGAAGTTGCTGTTATCCATCACATTCTCGATGGTTTTCACTTCGTTTTCGGTAAATATTCCGGCGTAGACAAACCAAGCTGCTACCAGAAAAATCATGACCGGCGCGCCGCCAATGTATTTATTAAATATCGGCAGACGTTTACCGATTTCTCCAAATATGGCACCAATAACGAACATCAGCGCAAAACCGCCCACCAAATCTTTCGGTAACGTATCATTGATATGGGAGAGTAATAACGTAATTAACGCAAAGCTATAGAGTCCCAGCGGCATGCCAAATATTTTAATTTTAAGCAGTTCTGCCACCCATTTTTTTTGCGGGGATGATGATTGGGAAATATTACTCATAAGACATCCTGTTATATTAAGAGGTCATATCCTTGGCCTGGCCGATGCACCTTGGCGTCGAGCCGCAAGGCTTGCGTCAGTACAGATATTCACAAAAGCCTGTGTCATTACAACGCAGCGATAATAGTTAAAAGGGCGCGTGGCGATATGTGATTATCTTCACCGAATGATCGTATTTTTAATTATTTTAATTGTTTTTATTTATTTAAATTAATTAGCGAAATTAAAATTATTAAATCAATTAAAACAGACGCAAAAGTGTGAGCCATATTAAAGTAACCCCCGGGGTTCAGTGGCGGAATAATGCTAGTTGATATGCGGGGCTAATTACCATGAATATTATTTTCAAACACCTGTCAGCGCCTTGCGGTGAAAAAGCAATGGCCGCCATAACCCGGTTATTGCAATCCCAGGGGTTAACCTTGGATCCCAATTGCCAGCATTTTGTGTTAGCCCTGGATCAGGGGTGCGTCGTGGGTTGCGGGGCGGTGGCGGGCGCGGTGTTAAAATGCATCGCACTTGATCCGGCCTATCAAGGGGCGGGAATCAGCCTCAAACTGCTAACGGAATTGATCTTTCTGGCTAAATCGCTTGGGGAGTCGGATCTTTTTTTGTATACCCAGCCGAAAAACGAAGCCCTGTTTAATGGTGCCGGTTTCTGGACCATCGCACGGGCAGGCGAAAGAGCGCTGCTGATGGAAAATAGCCCCTCACGGCTAGCGCGCTACTGCCGTCAGCTGGCCTTACAGCGACAACCTGGGCAAAAAATAGGCAGCATCGTGATGAATGCCAACCCCTTCACCCTGGGCCACCGCTGGCTTGTCGAGCAAGCGGCCCGCCAATGTGACTGGCTACACCTGTTTGTGGTGAAAGAAGACGCTGCGTACTTTAGCTACCGGGATCGCTGGCAAATGATTGAAAAGGGGATCGCGGGTATTGCCGGTGTAACACTTCACCCTGGATCGGCCTATCTCATCTCGCGAGCCACTTTTCCGGCCTACTTTATTAAAGATCAAGCGGGGGTTGTTGAAAGCCATTGCCAAATCGATCTCCAGCTTTTTCGTGAGCACTTGGCCCCGGCACTCGATATCACCCATCGGTTTGTCGGGACCGAACCGCGTTGCAGGTTGACCCGCGATTACAACCGGCAAATGAAGGCCGTGCTGCCTGGCGCATCCTCGGTAGCTGCGCCGATTCAGGTAGTAGAACTGGCCCGGTTGGCGCGCCGTGGCGAGGCGATTTCCGCCTCTCAGGTACGCCAGCTGTTCTTCAACGGCGCGTGGTCAGAACTTGCCCAAATAGTCCCGCTTAGCACATTGGCCTTCCTCAAGGCTGTGGCCGAGCGTACATCAGAGCAGGTTTAAGCCGCGGCCCCACACTAAGGATAATGTGATGAAAATACGGCAAGAAGCCTTGGCAGGCTCGCTTGAGTCTAGCGACGTGCTGATCAGGGTGAGTCCGAGTGAAGTACCCGGCAACCACGTTGAAATAGACAGCCTGGTAATGCAGCAATTCGGGTTGGCCATTGAACAGTTGGTGCGTGAAACCCTCGATACCCTGCAAGTGGATAATGCCCGGGTACTGGTAGATGACAAAGGTGCTCTTGAATGCGTGCTACGCGCACGGTTACAGGTGGCAATAATGCGTGCCGCCGCCTGTGAAGACATGTGCTGGGAGGTACTATGAAGCCCCGTCGCAGTATGCTGTTTATCCCCGGCGCCAACGCCGCCATGTTGAGCACTTCCTTTGTTTATGGTGCCGATGCCGTGATGTTTGATCTCGAAGATGCCGTGGCCCTGCGTGAAAAAGACGCCGCCCGCCTGCTGGTGTACCACGCCCTGCGCCACCCGTTGTGGCGCGAGATTGAAACTGTGGTGCGAATCAACCCACTCAATACCCCTTTTGGTCTGGACGATCTTGAGGCCGCCGTGCGCGGTGGCGCGGACATCATCCGGCTGCCAAAGACCGACAGCGCGCAGGATATTCACGACCTGGAAGCCCACGTTGAGCGCATAGAGCATGCCTGTGGCCGGGTGCCCGGAAGTACCCGTTTGATGGCGGCCATTGAATCTGCACAAGGGGTTGTCAACGCGGTTGATATTGCGCGCAGTTCCCCGCGCCTGGTGGCGATTGCGTTGGCGGCCTTTGACTATGTGATGGATATGGGCACCTGCCGGGGGGATGGCGCGGAACTGTTTTATGCTCGATGTGCCGTGCTGCATGCCGCGCGCGTGGCTGGTATCGCCGCCTATGACGTGGTCTGGCCTGATATCAATGACGAGGCCGGGTTCTTAAAAGAGGTCCAACAATCAAAACACCTGGGATTCGATGGCAAATCCCTGATCAATCCGCGGCAGATTGAACTGCTCCACCAGGCCTATGCGCCTACCCGCCGTGAAGTGGATTATGCCCTGGAAGTGATTGCCGCCGCAGCCGCAGCTGAGCAGCGCGGGCTGGGCGTGGTCGCACTCGATGGCAAAATGATCGATGGGCCGATCATTTTACATGCACGAAAAGTCGTGGCGCTCAGCGCTTCCGGCATTCGGGATTAATCTTCAGGAGAACGACTGAAATGGATAAAGGATTGTCATTTGACGGGCAGCGGCCCTATAGCGGCGTGACGGCCATCAGCCCGTGGCTGGCTGACGAGGGTGAAAAGCGTCAGCGTAAAGTTTGCGATTCACTTGAACAGGCGATTCGACGCTCAGGTTTGCAAAACGGCATGACGGTTTCCTTCCACCATGCGTTTCGCGGCGGGGATAAAGTGGTCAATCTGGTGATGGAAAAACTGGCCGAAATGGGGTTCCGGGATTTGACCCTGGCCTCCAGTTCACTGATTGACACCCACTGGCCGCTTATTGACCACATCAAAAACGGCGTGATTCGCCAGATTTATACTTCGGGTCTGCGCGGAAAGCTTGGCGAGGCCATCTCCGCGGGCGTCATGGATAACCCGGTTCAGATTCACTCCCACGGAGGGCGGGTGCATTTGATTCAAAGCGGCGAACTCAACATTGATGTGGCGTTTCTCGGCGTGCCCTGCTGTGATGAGTTTGGCAACGCCAATGGTTTTAGCGGCAAATCCCGCTGTGGCTCCTTAGGCTATGCGCGGGTAGACGCCCAACATGCCCGCTGTGTGGTACTGCTCACTGAAGACTGGGTGGATTACCCAAACCACCCCGCTAGCATCTCCCAAGATCAGGTGGATTTGATTGTTCAAGTGGAGGAGGTGGGGGATCCGGCCAAAATCACTGCCGGGGCTATCCGTCTTTCCAGCAACCCCCGTGAGTTGCTTATCGCGCGTATGGCAGCCAACGTCATTGAACACTCTGGCTATTTCCAGCAAGGGTTTTCCCTGCAAACCGGGACCGGCGGCGCATCGCTTGCCGTCACCCGTTTTCTGGAAGACAAGATGCAGCGCCATCAAATAACCGCTGGATTTGGTCTGGGCGGGATCACCGGCACTATGGTGGACTTGCATTGCAAAGGGCTGATTAAGGTGCTGTTAGATACTCAATCCTTTGATGGCGATGCAGCGCGCTCGTTAGCGCAAAACCCCAACCATGTTGAAATTTCGGCCAATCAGTATGCTAACCCGTCCTCTAAAGGGGCCGCCTGTTAACGCCTGAATGTGGTGCTCCTGAGCGCTTTGGAAATCGACACCCAATTTAATGTCAACGTGATGACCGGCTCCAACGGTGTGCTGCGAGGTGCCTCCGGCGGCCATAGCGATACCGCTGCTGGTGCTGATCTCACCATTATTACCTTGCCATTAGTCCGGGGTCGCATCCCTTGTGTGGTCAAGCAGGTGCTGACTACCATCACTCCTGGTGCCAGCGTGGACGTGCTGGTGACCGACCACGGTATTGCCGTCAACCCGGCGCGAGGGGATCTTATCGAACGCTTGCAACGGGCAGGGATAAAGCTTGTCCCGATTACGCAGCTCCAGCGGCGGGCCGAATTGATAACTGGTGTACCTGAGCCTGTGGCTAAAGGCGGCAAAATCGTGGCGGTGGTGCGCTACCGGGACGGTAGCGTAATCGATGTTATCCATCAGGTGGCAGATTAATGGACGGGCATGGCTGGCTGGCAGGGGGGCATCCTGTGTCCCTTGAAGAGTTGCTCAAAGCCCGTGAACAACGGGCTTTGAGCCAGCGCGCGGCAATACTCTATCACTCGTCTCCGCTGCTCTCCTTAACGCTTGTGATGCCAGGTGCCATTAAAAATGCCCCAGTGTTGCGTCGGGTGCTTGATCATGGGCGGCAGGCGGCCCTTGCGGTCTGTGCCACCCGGTCTTGGGGCCTTCTTGGCCAACAGTCGATTGATGATACGGCGGATTTAGTGTGGATGGCTTCCCTTACCGCGCCATTGAAGGATTTGAAGTTGGCGATGGTCGCGCTGGAAGAACGCCACCCGCTGGGCCGGTTATGGGATATCGATATTCTCGGTGCCGACGGGGTGCCCCTTTCTCGTCAGACCCTTGGCCTGCCTGGCCGTCGCTGCCTGATATGCTCCAATGACAGCCATCATTGTGCCCGTTCGCGATCGCACTCACCTCATCTATTAATGGCAGAGATAGCCCGGAGAATTGCACATTATGAGCGAAGTCATCATTACTAATAAGGTTCACGCTACCATTCATCGCTGGCACAGTGATGACATCGTCCGGTTAATCGGCCAGGCACTAAGAGTGGAAGTACGCTTAACCCCTAAACCTGGGTTGGTGGACATACGCAATACAGGCGCCCACAAGGACATGGATTTAGCGCTATTCGAATCCAGTACCCTGGCGATTGTGCCGTGGATGGCGCGATTTTGGGAAATGGGGTTTAACACCGCAAAAACGCCTGCTCATCAGATTCTGCCGATGATCCGGCCTCTTGGTCTTGCCTGTGAAAGCGATATGCTTAACGCTACCCACGGTGTAAATACTCACCGCGGTGCTGTCTTTGCCTTTGGCTTGCTTAGCGCCGCCATCGGGCGAATTAGCGCCCAGGGGGCGCCGCTTGAACAAAACCGTATTTGTGAACAGGTGGCGCGTTTTTGCCTGAACCTGGTGCAGCAAGAGCTGGCTTGCGCCATCGGTAGCCACTCTGGCCGGGGCATGTTGCACTTCCTTCGTTATGGTCTGACCGGTGCCCGTGGCGAAGCGCAAAGTGGTTTCCAGACAGTTCGCACACTGGCGCTGCCGGTTTTAAACCAGATGAACCACGCCCAAAGAGACATGAATCTGGCTTTATTACAGACATTTATCCACTTAATGGCCTGGAATGAGGATACTAACCTGGTGACGCGAGGCGGCCTTGAAGGGCTGTACTTCGTTCAACATCAAGCTCAACAATTGTTGTGGCGCGGCGGGGTGATGGCAGCGGATGGCCTGACGGCGCTGTGTGCGCTGGATGATGAGCTTATCGCCCGTAATCTTAGCCCCGGCGGAAGTGCGGATTTGCTGGCAGTCACCTGGTTCCTCAGTCATTTTCCCCCCGGCCCCTTTGCGGCTTAATTTATCGACATGGGGGTAAGTGCCTTTCCGCCCCCTGATCCTATATTTTTTACTGATATCAATCGCGCTTTAACATAAATTTCTAATTATCGAGAATTTAAGATGGCGGCCTGGCGTCGGGCTGATTAATCTGGGTTCGTTTTACATTATGTTAACCAAGAGAATAATTATGGGTGAAGTACAGGTACGCGTCGCGGTCGCCGGTCACGACCATCACCTCCGGCCCGCCCGAGGACTCGTTCACGACCCAGACGTCGGTGACCTTCGAGTTCGCCGCCGACCAGACGAACGGGACGAGCTACCTGTGCTCGCTCGACGGAGCC
>CBIFWW010000131.1:0-8993 GCA_966186435.1 uncultured Enterobacteriaceae bacterium | reverse complement strand
TGGAGTGTGCGGCGCCGGACAAAATCATCGAGCGCGGAGCGGTATGGCAGAAGTTTGGCGGGCAGAGTTTTATCCAGGCCATGCAGAAATGGGAGAGCGGGGAATTTGAGATGGGGCCCGAAGTGCTGTGGCCTTATTCTGACAAACCGGTGGCGGGTCAGTTGATCAGCCTGACGTACAGTGATGGTACCGTGCAGGAGTTGATGACCTCGGCATCCGGTCGCGGGGAAAAACAGCATGCCATGGATCCTGCCTCCATGCAGATAAAGCTCAAGGAAGAGGATTAGCCAATGAATGAGACCGCAGAAAATAGCAGTGTCCTGCTGGGGTATGATGAATTTGGCCGACCGCTTTATACGGCCACTGCCACGCCGAAGGACAAAGCGCAATGGGTGAAAATTTATAAAATGCCGGACAGAGTGATCCCGGTGGTGTTTTTACCGGGGGTGATGGGCAGTAACTTAATGAACCCTGATGACAGTAACCCGGTTTGGACTGTAAACGACAAAGCAAGCATGTTGCCATGGATTGGAAGAGGGCCGGCCAAAAGAAAACAATTACTGGATCCCACCACCACCGTGGTCGACCCCAGCGGAGAAATCGAGGATGAAGGCCCGGAGGAGCGCCTATTATTTAAATCGCGCCGCGAGAGAGGCTGGGGGGAAGTGGGGGCGATGAGCTATGGCACCTTCCTGCCCTGGCTTCAGGAGGCGCTGAACGACAACCACATAATGTTAAAAAATAAGACCAGCAAAAACGGCAGTCTGACCCTGCGTGAAAAGTTGCTGGATAAAGCGCTGGGTGCGGAAACCGGCGAAACTAATTTGACTTCGGAAGAGGTAGCGCTCAGCTATCAGTACCTCTTTCCGGTTCATGCGGTGGGTTATAACTGGCTGCAGTCAAATGCGGACTCCGCGCAAATGTTGGCTAAGCGTATCAAACAGATTATTGATGGTTACCGGGCTCTGGGGCGCAAATGCGAAAAGGTGATCCTGGTGACCCACTCCATGGGCGGACTGGTTGCCCGCCATTATTCTGAACTGCTGGAGGGTGATTATGGCCAGAAAACTATTTTGGGTATGGTGCACGGGGTGATGCCCGATCGCGGTGCTCCAATGGCCTACAAACGGATGAAAACGGGTGAGGCCGGAATACCCGGCTTAGTGATTGGCAAAAGTGGTGCAGAAATGACTGCCGTACTAACACAGTCCCCTGGCCCACTTCAGCTTCTGCCGGGCAAAGGATACGGTATGGGATGGCTTCATATTGATGGCCTTGAGCAGCCGTTGCCCCTTAAAGACCCATACACAGAAATCTACACCCAGCGTAAGGCATGGTGGGGGTTGTGCGAGGAACGGTTTATTAATCCGGAAAACAAAAACAGGGATAAGGTACAGCTTGAACAGGACTGGCATGACTATGTGGATATTATTGATAGTGAAGTCAGAAAGTTTATCGAAGGGCTTAATGGCCACTACCATAATCATACTTATGCCTTTTACGGCAATGAAGGAAAAAAATACCCCAGTTATGCCGAACTGCACTGGAAGAACGTCAGCGGGAAAAATACCCCGGTAGCCCACCGCACGGCCATAAGCGAACGGGGGGAGATCTTCTACCCTGCGGATAAAATTAACCAGACTACCCGCTTTGCCACGTTGCAGACACCCGAGCTGGGCTATGTTTTCGGCAAGTATACGTTAACACCGCCAACAGCGGACGGTGACGGCACGGTGCCAATCAAGGCGGCAGTTATCCGTTCTGCCAAATTGAAAGCCCAGCTCGGCGTCGGCGTTGACCACGAAGGGGCATACAATACGGACAACACGATGGATGCGCGCTGGTTTACCCTGCGGTCAATTATCCGGATTGCACAGCAGGTTAAACACACGGGGCTGGCATATCATGATTAATATTAGGCACAAAGTCGTGACCGTCACCATTCTAATTATGGCGGGATATGGGCTGTATCACTATTTTCGCCCTTATAACCCCGCACCACAAACGCTGACCTCATCACAGCAGGACGCTATGAACAAGATAAACGCTGATCTAAAACCCTATTGCGTCGGGCGCTATATGCTTGACCTGCCCTCATCCTTTAAAGCGTATAATTACGCCGCACCGCTGGATGACAATATCTGGGCGGCGGTTATTGCCCGGCCAGGCAGTTCGCATAAAACCTATCTGGTTACCAGGAAAATGTACCGGCCGGGTTTTGTCCAGTTACTGGCACTGCGAGAAAAGGCACTGCGGGACAGTAAAACCATAGACGCTGAGGATATGCCCTTTCTGAAAAAGGTCTGGCCGTTGCCGGATGGTATGGAGGGTGTGATTTTTGAAAGAAATAAAAATGAAAGTGCTGCGGATGCCATACGCATACTGGAAGGGTACCTGTATACCAACGGTGTGGTGATTAAGCTGCAGAGGCAGACTATCAATGATTCGAGCCCAAACTATATAGAGCAGCGACGGGGGCAACCAGCCAGAAACTACGTGGCAGGAGATATTAATCAAATGCAGTCGCTAATGGCGCGGATAAGCGGCCGGGATAATGATGCAGTTCCGACCAAGCCCGGCTCCTGCATTACCCATGCCTTTATCGCCACTGATCCGACTGCTCAGGACCAGGAAGATATTTCAATTGGGCTTATCAGTAACACTATGGAAAATGTGCGAGTGGCGGTGTCCAATGATAACTTCACACGTGAAGAGAATACCGTACTGGACAGAATGGGAGAAATAAAAAGTAATATTTCCCGTTCGAGGGGAAGCGTCATAAGAAATGGAGCGTTTGAAGTTAATGGGCTACAGGCCCAGGAATTTCTGGCAACTGGCTTGCAGGAATATAATGATGAGCCGAGATATCACTTTGAAATGTATATCAATGAAATGACGGCCAGCTATAGCACTCCTGGATTCGTGCTGACTTTAAATAATCAGCGTATGTCACCTACCTCTTACAGTCAGGAAGAGGTTATCGCTTTCTGGGACATCATCAGCCGCAGCGTGCGGGTCCGCCCTGGCGCCTTTTGACCGTTCAAAAAGAAATAACAGGGATGCTTCGTCATGTATAAAATCAGGCACAAAGTCATCATCTCTGCAGCTTCAGTTTTATCGGGAGGAATCTTGACGGAACAGATATTTAATTTATACACAGCCGTCATAATGTAAGAATTGGACACTTCTAAATACTTCACGGTTGAGCAAATTGACTTATGGCCCATGGCAAATGAGTTAATCGCGGATCGGTTGCCAACAAGTGATAGTAAAGAATAACGGCTTCCAGTAATGGAAGCCGTTATACTACCCCGCACAGGCGGGGTTTTTTTAATAAAACGCTGATTTAGCTTTTCAGCCCTTCCAGGGCGGCTGCGTAATCTGGCTCGTGGGTGATTTCATTCACCAACTGGCTGAAAATCACTTCGTCTTGCTCGTTCAGCACCAGCACCGCACGGGCGGTCAGGCCTTTCAGTGCGCCGTCGGCGATGGCAACACCGTAATCCTGAGCGAATTGGTCGTTACGCAGGGTGGAAAGGGTCACCACGTTGCTCAAGCCTTCTGCGCCGCAGAAGCGGGACTGGGCAAAAGGCAGGTCGGCAGAAATACACAGCACCGCAGTATTGTTCATTTCATTGGCCAACTGGTTGAATTTACGCACTGATGCCGCGCAAACGCCGGTATCAATGCTTGGGAAGATGTTCAGAACCTTACGTTTACCGGCAAACTGGCTTAAGGAAACATCGGAGAGATCTTTCGCCACCAGGGTGAAAGCCTGTGCTTTAGCGCCTGATTGCGGGATTTGACCAGCGACAGAAACGGGGTTGCCCTGGAAATGAACGGATTGTGACATGAGATAGCTTCCTTTTTACATATAGTTAACACTGCCAACAGTCTATGCCACTATTAAGCGGTTTAATATAAAAAAATTAACAATCATCCCAACAACTCTGGCTGAAAAGCATTATTCATAAAGCCCGGACGCTATACTCAGGGCTTGGCACATCATATGGAGCATCTATGAGAGCAGTACGGGTTTATCAGGAAAGCTGGCCATTACATACCCCGTTTGTGATCTCCCGGGGCGCCCGCAGCGAAGCCGAAGTGGTAGTAGTAGAACTCGAAGAAGACGGCATCAAAGCCACCGGTGAATGTACTCCCTATCCGCGTTACGGTGAATCAGCAGCGTCTGTGATGGCGCAAATAGCCGAAATCCTGCCCCAGCTTGAAAAAGGCTTGACCCGTGAAGCCCTGCAACAACTGCTTCCGGCGGGGGCTGCCCGCAACGCCGTTGACTCGGCCCTATGGGATCTTCAGGCCCGTAGCCAGGGTATGTCGCTGGCAGAGGCGGCGGAAATCAGCCTGCCACCGGAGGCGGTCACCGCCCAGACCGTGGTGATTGATGACCCAACCCGTATGGCCACCTCGGCCCGGCTGCTGTTCAATAAGGGCGCCCGCCTGCTGAAAGTAAAGCTGGATGACCACTACATTACCGAACGGATAGTGGCGATCCGCGAGGCAGTACCGGAAGCCATGTTGATTGTCGATGCTAACGAATCCTGGCATAGCGAGGGGCTGGCGGCCCGCTGCCAGTTACTGGCGGATTTAGGGGTGCTGATGCTGGAGCAACCCCTCCCGGCCAGCGATGATGCTGCACTGGAAAATTTCATCCATCCGTTGCCGATTTGCGCTGATGAAAGCTGCCACACCCGCAGTAGCCTCAAGGCCCTGAGCGGGCGTTATGACATGGTAAATATCAAACTGGATAAAACCGGTGGTCTAACCGAGGCTTTAGCCCTGGCGCAACAGGCCCGTGAACAGGGCTTCCAGATAATGCTCGGCTGCATGTTATGTACTTCCCGGGCCATTGGTGCTGCGCTGCCATTGCTACCGGATGCGCGCTTTGCTGATTTGGATGGCCCCACCTGGTTGGCGGTGGATGTAGCGCCGGCGCTGCATTTCAGCACCGGCGTGCTGCATCTGGATTAACGGTGGAGCAGGGCGACCATTGCATCGAGGTAGCGTTCACTGGCTTCATCGGCGGAGATAGGCGGGAACTCGGCGGTAATGCACGGCAGGTTAAGCTCCTTGCACCAACTGCCGAAGGACCCCGGCGTGGCATAGCCCACGTGGTTCACCAGCGGCAGGTGGAAGGCCCCGGCCAACCAGTTGCCCAGCTCGCTCTTGTCGGGATCTTCAATACAGCCCAGCGGATCGTGGAATGAGACAATCCAGGCCGGCTTAATTTTGTGAATAAGCTGGCATAGGGCCTGAGTTTCCGGCTCAGAGCCGGGGGCGTTACCTGGCGATAACTCTACATCCCGGCTCTCTGCCTGGCTGTTCCAGCGGTAAACCGTGCTTTTATCCTGCCAGTTAGCGCTGGGGAAGTTACGGTTGAGATCAACACCATTGGCATTGGCCCGTAACCCAAGCTGGGTGCCATCGGGGTTCACCGCCAGGATCACATGATGCCGACGCAGGCCCGGCACCAGGCTGCGCAGGGCGCAAGAAAGCACCACCATCGCGGCATTCTCATCGCCGTGGGTGCCGGCGATAATCAGGCCGCTGTCCGGCCCGCTGATTTCCGCCGGGAACCAAAGTAAAGGCGCACCCAGTACGGAACTGCCGTAATGTTTAAAACCGTTGGTAAGCTGGCCGCGACGGGCGCGTGGGAGTGTGGTTGTCATGATATCACTTAGCTTTTTCAAGGCGCAGGCCGTTCATTAGAAGAGATAACTTATCATAATCAAGAGCAGGGGGCGGATGCCTATTCGTCATCTACCACAGCTGATTATTAATACTGATTTGCCGGGCTTTTGTTCAACATAGCCAGCTGTCACCACGCTAAAGCATTAAAGTGGTTCAATAAAGATTATTTAATATTAATCCGAACTATAAATAAATTTCATCGGCGTAATTTAACGCTTGGTAATATTTTCGATTTCATTTGATGCTCACAGGTGAATTATGCAGCATTTTGTTCGTTACACTGCTTTGGCGATAGCGCTCTCTTCGTCAGTAACCGCAGCACAGGCAGCCGATGTACCCGAGGGTACGGTGCTGGCCACTCAACAAACCGTGGTCCGCCATATTAAGGATGAACCGGCGACTTTAGATCCGGCCAAAGTGGTCGGGCTGCCAGAGATTCAGGTGCTAAGGGATCTCTTTGAAGGGTTAACGAATCAGGATGCCAAGGGGCAGGCAGTGCCTGGGGTGGCGGAGAGCTGGAAGAGTAACGATAACCGCATCTGGACCTTCACCCTGCGTAATAATGCGAAATGGTCCAACGGTACGCCGGTAACCGCTCAGGACTTCGTTTATAGCTGGCAGCGGCTGGTTGATCCTAAAACCACCTCTCCCTTTGCCTGGTTTGCTGCTCTGGCGGGGATTGAGAATGCCCAGGCCATCATCGATGGCAAAATGCCGGCCACCAAGCTTGGTGTGACGGCCGTTAATGCTACCATACTGCGGGTTCAACTGGATAAGCCGGTCTCCTGGTTCCCGAGCCTGGTTTCCAGTGTGGCGCTGTATCCGGTAAATAAAGCTAATCTTGAGCGTTTTGCTGGCGAATGGACCAAGCCGGGTAACTTGGTAGGTAACGGTGCCTATGTGCTTCATGGCCGAGTAGTAAATGAAAAGATGGAGCTGGTGCGTAATAAATCCTACTGGGATAACGCCAAAACCGTGATCAACCAGGTGACCTTTATTCCAATAAACCAGGAATCCAGTGCCACCAAGCGTTATCTGGCCGGTGATCTGGACATCACCGAATCATTCCCGAAAAACCTCTACCAGAAGCTGAAGAAAGATATTCTGGGCCAGGTATTCACGCCAGCGCAACTGGGCACCTATTACTACGCCTTTAATACCCAAAAGGGGCCAACGGCGGACGTCCGGGTGCGTCTGGCGCTGAGCATGAGCATCGACCGCCAAATTATCGCTGATAAAGTATTGGGTACCGGGGAAAAACCGGCCTGGCGCTTCACTCCGGATGTGACGGCAGGCTTTAAACCGACCCCGTCTGAGATCGAACAGATGACCCAGCCTGAGCGCAATGCCGAGGCCAAAGCGCTGTTAGCCGCCGCCGGTTATGGCCCGGCCAAACCGTTGAAGCTCAACCTGCTATATAACACTTCTGAAAGCCATCAGAAGATCGCCATTGCCGTGGCATCCATGTGGCGGAAAAACTTGGGTGTGGACGTGAAGTTGCAAAACCAAGAGTGGAAAACTTATATCGACAGCCGTAATACCGGTAACTTCGATGTGATCCGCGCCTCTTGGGTGGGGGATTATAACGAACCTTCTACCTTCCTGACGTTACTGACCTCAAGCCACACTGGGAATATCGCCAAATTTACTAACCCGGCCTATGATAAATTGCTGCAACAGGCCAGCCTGGAAACCGACGGCGCTGACCGCAATAAGGACTATAATGAGGCAGAGAAAATTATTGCTACTCAGGCCCCGATTGCCCCGATTTATCAATATACCAATGGCCGATTAATTAAACCGTGGCTGGGTGGTTATCCGATCAATAACCCGGAAGACGTGGCCTATACTCGCGAGCTGTATATTAAAAAACACTGATGTTAGTGTATTGAAACCGGCCTCGGGGCCGGTTTTGTGCATTTTCGGGCAAAAAAATCCGGCCTGCTTAAGGGCCGGAAAATCACGGAGAACAAAACAAAGGATCGTAATTCTGTTTAACCTTAGCCCACCTTATCCCGCCGTCCACTTTACCTACCAGAATCAGTAGTTAATTATTATGCCTCAAAAGTAGTGAATGAGCAGACTGTTGCGTTGATTTTCATAGGTATAGGGCTAGACTGATGCTCTATCAGTACCCATTATCAAGGTTGCATTGTGGATGCCATTATCGGTAAAGAATTAGAAGTCCCGGACGCTATTTTCGCGCTGCTGTTTGATGGCAAAGGCGGTGCCAGGCCGGTACAAAGCAATGATGTTATTGATAGCGCTCACCCCTGCTGGCTGCACCTCAATTACACCAATGAACTTAGCGCACAATGGCTGGCCACCACGCCACTGCTACCTAACGGTGTGCGCGATGCTTTGGCCGGGGACAGCACGCGGCCCCGGGTTTCCCGCCTGGGCGAGGGGACGTTACTTACCCTGCGCTGTATCAATGGCAGCACCAATGAACGCCCCGATCAGCTGGTGGCAATGCGGCTGTATATGGATGAGCGCATTATTATCTCCACCCGTCAGCGTAAAGTGCTGGCGCTTGATGATGTAGCGAATGACCTCAATGAAGGCACCGGGGCCACCGATTGCGGTAGCTGGTTAGTGGAAGTTTGTGATGCACTTACTGACCATGCCAGTGAATTTATCGAGCAACTTCATGACCGCATTATGGATCTCGAAGATAATCTGCTCGATCAGCAAATCCCACCCCGTGGGGTACTGGCGCTTATCCGCAAGCAGCTGATTGTGATGCGCCGCTATATGGCCCCCCAGCGTGACGTTTACGCCCGTCTTTCCAGTGAACGCCTGCCGTGGATGAATGACGATCACCGCCGGCGGATGCAGGACATTGCTGACCGTCTGGGTCGTGGGCTGGACGAGATCGACTCCTGTATTGCCCGCACAGGGGTAATGACCGATGAAATTGCCCAAGTGATGCAGGAGTCTCTCTCCCGCCGCACCTATACCATGTCGCTGATGGCGATGGTGTTCCTGCCAAGTACCTTCCTGACGGGGTTATTCGGTGTCAACCTGGGGGGGATCCCTGGGGGCGGCTGGCACTTGGGCTTTAGCCTTTTTTGCCTGATGCTGGTAGTGTTAATTGGGGGTGTGACATGGTGGTTACATCGCAGTAACTGGCTGTAACAAATTAAGTTCCACTGGGTATTGTGGTCCAAAAAAGTCACCTGTTTTGCGCTATATCAATATTACTATTACTCGTTAGGAGCATTATCGATCCCGCAGGTGAATGCAACGTCAAGCGATGGGCGTTGCGCTCCATATTGTCTTAC
>CBIFWW010000130.1:0-9132 GCA_966186435.1 uncultured Enterobacteriaceae bacterium | reverse complement strand
TCCTTGTAAGGGAGGTGCTCTCCCAGCTGAGCTAATCACCCACTTCGGTACTTCTCTTTAATCCGGTAACCATCTATCCGGCGCTGGTGCAGAGCTTCTGCTTCCAGATGATTCAAATCATCTACCAAACTAACCTGGTATTGAATGGTGGGTCGTGCAGGATGACTCGCTTCGCTCGCCCTACGGGCCGTTGCGTTACAACGTTATCCTTCACTTCATCACCATCCCCCTCGTTAAAGGGAATGGTGGGTCGTGCAGGATTCGAACCTGCGACCAATTGATTAAAAGTCAACTGCTCTACCAACTGAGCTAACGACCCATTCCGGCGTGCTTTGCGTTCAACTTCGTTTGACTCAGTATCCCGTGGCAACGGCGGCATATATTACTGATTTAAGATGATGGCGCAACAACTATTTTTGACAATAATCGCTGACTGCCTGCATATCACCCAGTACGGCCAGAAAACCAACGCTATCTGGCCACACTGAGAGCATTACATGCTACTAAGACGTTTTTGCGCCTGTTTAGCAGCATCAGTGTTCGGATACTTGTTGACCACCTGCTGATAAACGGCCTTCGCTTTTTCGCTATCGCCTTTATCCTGCATGATCACCCCCACCTTAAACATAGCATCTGCCGCTTTAGGCGATTTGGGGAAATTCTTTACCACTGATGCGTAATAATAGGCGGCATCGTCTTTCTTACCCTTGCTGTAATACAGCTGCCCCAGCCAGAAACTGGCATTAGGTTGGTAAGTTGAATCCGGGTAACGCTTTACAAACGCCTGAAATGCGGCAATAGCGTCATCCTGGCGGGAGTTATCCCGGGCGAGCGCAATAGCAGCATTATAGTCGGTATTCGCGTCTCCAGACTGCGTAGGGGCCGCTGTAGCTGCCGCAGTGCTCCCTGGGGAAGCTGCCGCCGCGCCTGCTGTAGCAGCCCCTACGGCCTGCTGAGTTTGACCCGCTGCATTCCCGGTACTTAAACCGTCGATTTGTTGCAGAATCATCTTCTGCCGCTCAACGATTTGGTTCATTTGATACTGGGATTCCTGAATCTGACCGCGCAGGGAATCAATATCAGATTGGTTAGCAGAGAGTTGTTGCTGGAGTTGGGTTAAAAGTTGACTGTGAGCGTTGGAGATTCGCTCGAGTTGGGTAACACGGTCTTCGACCGAGCCTGAGCCGACATCACTGATTGGCGCCTGGGCATTAGCGGCCCAGGGGGCCGCTACGCCAACCAGTAACGACAGACTCAACAAGTGAGTTCTGAGGTTACTGATCATGCAATTCTCTTAGTACACCAGTACGGCGCGACGGTTTTTAGCATAAGCTGCTTCGTCGTGACCCAGTACTGCAGGTTTTTCTTTACCGTAAGAAACCACGGAGATCTGGTCAGCAGAAACGCCTTTGCCTTGCAGGTACATTTTAACGGCGTTAGAACGACGTTCGCCCAAAGCGATATTGTACTCTGGAGTACCACGTTCGTCCGCATGGCCTTCAACGGTTACTTTGTAAGAAGGGTTGCTACGCAGGAAGTTAGCGTGTGCATCCAGCATCGCAGCGAATTCAGAAGAGACATCATATTTGTCCAGACCAAAGTATACGATGTTGTTCTGTTGCAGCTGTTGCATTTGCAAACGAGCTTGCTCTTCAGAAGACATGTTGCCGTTGTTACCATTAGCACCCATACCAGTGCCGGCGCCCAACATACCTTCGCCGCTTTGGTCATTGTTGGCGCTTTTGTTAGAACTACACGCCGCGATTGCCATAACAGGCAGAACCAGCATCAGCCCTTTCAGCACTTTGTTAAGTTGCATTCTTTAATCCTTACTAATCAATATATTATTATTTCAGATACGGCGACCAGGCAGGGAATTTAACCTGACCATCAGAAGCCGGAAGACGCGCTTTAAAACGCCCATCTGTAGATACCAGATTCAGCACGGACCCCATCCCCTGAGAAGAGCTGTAGATTACCATTGTGCCGTTAGGTGCCAGACTTGGCGTTTCATCCAGGAACGTGGACGTCAATGTTTGAACGCCTCCCGCTACCAGATCCTGTTTGGCAATGTGTTGCGCACCGTTTGCGGAGCTGACCATTACCATAAATTTACCATCGGAACTCACGTCAGCATCCTGGTTTTGATTACCTTCCCAGGAAAGACGCTGCGCTGCCCCACCGCCTGCGCTGATTTTATAAACCTGCGGGCGGCCGGCTTGGTCAGACGTAAAGGCCAGGTTTTGACTATCCGGGAACCAGGTAGGTTCAGTATTGTTGCTGCGACCATCCGTTAACTGACGGATTTGACCAGAGCCAAGGTCCATCACATACAGATTCAGGCTACCGGTTTTAGACAAGGCAAACGCCAGTTTGCTGCCATCCGGAGAAAACGCTGGTGCACCGTTATGCTGCGGAAAAGAAGCAATCTGACGCACTGCGCCATTGGCCAAGGTCTGAACAACTAACGCTGAGCGGCCACTTTCAAAGGTCACATAGGCCAGTTTGTTACCATCTGGAGACCACGCTGGAGACATCAGCGGCTGGGGTGAGCGGTGAACCACGAACTGGTTGTAGCCATCGTAGTCTGACACACGCAACTCATACGGGAACTGGCCGCCGTTGTGCTGCACGACATAAGCGATACGGGTCCGGAACGCACCTTTAATACCGGTCAGCTTCTCAAACACTTCGTCACTGGCAGTGTGGCCCGCATAACGCAGCCATTGCTTGTTAACTTTGTAAGAGTTTTGCGCCAACACTGTGCCTGGGGCACCACCGGTGTCAACCAGCTGATAAGCCACGTTATAGCTGCCGTCCGGGTTAGGGGTAACCTGGCCAACCACTACCGCATCAATACCCAAGGCAGACCAGGCAGCAGGTTGAATTTCCTGTGCTGAACCCGGCTGTTGAGGCAGACGAGAACGATCTAATGGGTTGAATTTGCCGCTGTTACGCAAGTCTGCCGCAACAATTCCGCCTACATCTTCAGGTGCTGCACCTGGCCCAGCCCATGTAAATGGTGCCACGCCGATTGGGCGCGCACTGTCCACCCCTTGGGTAATTTCAATGCGCACTTCTGCGTGCAGGACAGCAGCCCACAACATCAGAAAACTTAATGCTACTTTTAATGCCTGCTTCATCATAACTCCCGTGCCAGGGCCAAATGCCCGCAATAATTTAGCAGAATGTTAACAAATTGGATAAATAAAACTACCTAACACAGTGGCCTAAAACCGTAGAAATTTCCTCCTTGTGAGGAGGAAAACGCATCTATGGTTTGAAGTCCAGCGGTGCATTCTTAAAGATTTCGTAAACGGCCTGGCTAGGTGGTTTAGGGAACTTAGCCTGGCGAGCAGCTGATACAGCGGCCTGGCAAAGCGCAGGGTCGCCACCTTCAGATTGAATATCCAGCAATAGCCCATCAGGGGCCATTTTGATCCGCAACGTACAGGTTTTACCTGCATAAGATGACGCATCATAAAACTTGCTTTCAATTGCACTTTTAATTTGTGAGCCATAGGCAGCTATTTCCGCCTGAGAAGCCCCACCCTGCCCTGGTTTCGCACCTTTAGCCGGAGAGTTACCGCCAGCAGTACCCGGGGCATTACCCTTAGGCGCATTTTTGCCAGAGCTTAAATCACCGAGCAAATCATCAACCCCAGAAGCCGCCTCTTTATCAGCTTTGGCTTTCGCAGCAGCCGCTTTCTTAGCGGCGGCTTTATCGGCAGCAACTTTGGCAGCCGCCGCTTTATCCGCAGCAGCCTTTTCGGAGGCAGCCTTGGCAGCAGCCGCTTTTTCAGCTGCGGCTTTATTGGCAACAGCCTGTGCGGCGGCAGCTTTGTCAGCTGCGGCTTTTTCAGCAGCAGCCTGTTTAGCCGCTTCTTGTTGCGCTTTCTTCTCAGCGTCCTGCTGGGCCTTTTTAGCTGCGGCAGCGGCTTTAGCGGCTTCTTCCTGTGCTTTCTTCTGGGCATCAGCCGCAGCGGCTTTTGCCGCTTCAGCTTGTGCTTTTTTCTGTACATCCGCAGCAGCTTTCTTCGCAGCGTCGGCCTGAGCCTGTTTCTGCGCGTCAGCGGCAGCCTGTTTGGCCGCTTGCTCAGCCTGCTTTTTCGCTTCTTCGGCTTGTTTAGCCGCTTCCGCTGCCTGCTGTTTAGCCTGCTCCTGGGCCTGCTTCTGCTCTTGATCTATCTGCTTCTGACGCGCGGCTTCTGCGGCTTGTTTTTCCTGCAACTCTTTCGCCTGTTGCTCAGCCTGCTTTTCCCGTTGCTGGGCAGCACGCTGGGCGCTGGCGGATTGTTGTTGCTGGCGGTTGTATTGTTGTACAACCGCGCCCGGATCGACCATGACGGCATCAATAGCAGACCCGCCGCCCCCACCTGCGCTGGCGTCAATGTGCTCATCGAACGAACTCCAGATCAGGATTGCAATCAATACGATATGCAATACAACTGAAACGATCACCGCCCGTTTAAGCTTCTTGTTCTCTTCGGTTGCCTTTGACACTCTCGGTTCCCAAACGCTGTTAGCTATAAACCCGACATCAAATTGGTTGAGTCATTAACCCAACAGATTTCACGCCAGCCTGATGCAGTAGGTTTAAGGCTTTGATGATTTCGTCGTAAGGCACTTCTTTAGCACCACCGATCAAAAAGACCGTTTTCGGGTTGGTTTGCAAGCGACGCTGCGCTTCTGCAATAACCTGCTCCGGCGGCAACTGATCCATACGATCTTTTTCAACCACCACGCTGTACTGCCCTACCCCGGAAACCTCGATAATTACCGGCGGATCGTCATTAGTGCTGACCGATTGAGAATCCGTTGCATCCGGTAGATCAACTTCCACGCTCTGGGTAATGATTGGAGCGGTTGCCATAAAGATCAGCAGCAGCACCAACAACACATCCAGCAACGGAACGATGTTAATCTCAGATTTAAGCTCCCGGCGGCCTCGCCCACGTACTCTGGCCATGGTTTACCCCTTGTTGCTCTCGCTGGTGCTGAAAGCCTGGCGGTGCAGGATAGCCGTGAACTCTTCCATAAAGTTATCGTAGTTAAGTTCAAGCTTATTCACGCGCTGATTCAAGCGGTTGTAGGCCATTACTGCTGGGATGGCGGCAAACAGACCGATTGCAGTAGCAATCAGCGCTTCGGCAATACCCGGTGCAACCATTTGCAGAGTGGCTTGTTTAACATTACCCAGAGCAATAAAGGCATGCATGATGCCCCATACGGTACCGAACAGGCCGATGTACGGGCTGATGGAGCCGACGGTGCCCAAGAAAGGGATGTGGTTTTCCAGGTTTTCCAGTTCACGGTTCATAGAGATGCGCATCGCACGGGAGGCCCCTTCCACTACCGCTTCTGGCGCATGGCTGTTCGCTTTATGCAACCGAACGAACTCTTTAAAACCGGCGTAGAAAATCTGCTCTGAACCAGCCAGTGAATCACGGCGGCCCTGGCTTTCCTGGTATAAACGAGAAAGCTCGATGCCAGACCAGAATTTATCTTCGAAGGTTTCGGCATCGCGGGTGGCGGCGTTCAGAATACGCGTTCGCTGAATGATGATTGCCCATGAAGTAATAGAGAAACAAATCAAAATCAACATGATGAACTTGACCAAAAGGCTAGCCTTCAGGAACAAATCAAGGATATTCATCTCAGTCACTGCTTAAACTCCGCGACAATAGACTTGGGAAGCGCACGAGGCTTCATTAGATGTGGATCAACGCAGACAATCAGCACCTCAGCTTCATTGAGGATTTTGCCGTCTTTGTTGACGATCTTTTGCGTAAACACCAATGAGGTGCCGCGCATAGTTGTGATTTCCGTCTGGATTTCGAGTAAATCATCAAGGCGGGCGGGCGCAAGGTATTCCAGGGTCATCTTCCGTACTACAAACACTACGCGATCTTCCATCAGAGCCTGTTGGCTAAAGTGGTGCGCGCGCAGCATTTCTGTTCGTGCTCTTTCATAGAAGGCGACATAACTGGCGTGGTAAACCACACCACCGGCGTCGGTATCTTCGTAATAGACCCGAACCGGCCATCGAAATAGCGTTGTGTTCACTTTACATCCCGGTAATGCCAATAAACGCTGCCTACTATACGCAAGGTAATGGGGGTTGGGAATGGGGGTAACGAAAGGGTGAGTAAATAATTATGGGCTAAAAAGCCCATAATTTATAACGAATAGTTATTGGTCAAATGAAGAAAAAAAGAAGCCCGACCAAAAGTACAATAAACGCCAGTAGCGGGCAGAAAATCCCTTGCCACAGCAGGGCTTTCGGACGAAAGCCCACGCCGTGGATCACGCCACTGCAAACCGCCCACATAATCAGCAAGCTGTGCCAAACAGACAGGCTGCTGGTCTTTGCCGCAAAACGGGTTGGATCCCAGAACATGCAGCCCGCTAACACCAGCGCCATGATTAAGGAAAAGGCCCTGAGCGGGCCCTTGTCCATTACCGCATACAGCGTTGCGATAATATTTTTCATCAATACTCTTCTTCAGAGGATTGCGTTGATTCGGCACGCTCCAGGGCTAGCCCGGTAATGATGCCGAAAGCACAGGCCAATAGCGTTCCCAAAATCCATGCAAAGTACCACATATATAACTCCTTACTTAGTACAGAGAGTGGGTGTTGCTTTCAATATGCTCTTTGGTGATGCGACCAAACATCTTCCAGTAACACCAGGTGGTGTAAGCCAGAATGATCGGCACAAACACGATAGCAACATAGGTCATTACGGTCAGCGTAAGCTGGCTGGATGTAGTATCCCACATGGTCAGGCTCATGTTCGGCATGGTGCTGGAAGGCATCACAAACGGGAACATAGCAATACCGGCAGTCAGGATGATGCACGCCAACGTCAGTGAGGAGAATAAGAATGCCCAAGCACCCTTATCCGCACGTGAAGTCAAGATGGTCAGTAACGGCAGTACCACACCCAGTGCAGGAATTGCCCACAGGATCGGGGTAGCATTGAAGTTAATCATCCAGGCACCAGCCTGATGAGCCACTTCTTTGGTCATCGGGTTGGATGCGGCGTGATGATCAAGGGTAGACGTCACCACATAGCCATCAATACCGTACATCACCCAGACGCCCGCTAGGGCGAAGCACACCAGGGTAACCAGCGCCGCAAGTTGCGACGTGGTGCGGGTGCGCAGGTGAAGTTCACCGGTGGTACGCATTTGCAGGTAAGTGGCACCCTGGGTCAGGATCATCCCGACGCTGACAACCCCGGCCAGTAGGCCAAACGGATTGAGCAACTGGAAGAAGTTCCCGGTGTAGAACAGGCGCATGTACTCGTCCATATGGAAAGGTACGCCCTGCAGCAGGTTGCCAAAGGCCACGCCGATAACCAGCGGTGGCACAAAGCTACCCACGAAAATACCCCAGTCCCACATGTTGCGCCAGCGAGTGTCTTCAATCTTGGAACGGTAGTCAAAGCCCACCGGGCGGAAGAATAAAGCCGCTAGCACCAGGATCATTGCCACGTAGAAGCCTGAGAAAGCCGCCGCGTAAACCATCGGCCAGGCAGCAAATAGCGCACCACCAGCGGTGATAAGCCATACCTGGTTGCCGTCCCAGTGTGGGGCGATGGAGTTAATCATCACCCGGCGCTCGGTGTCCGTGCGCCCCAATATGCGGGTCAGCATACCAACCCCCATATCGAAGCCATCTGCCACAGCGAAGCCAATCAGCAGTACACCAATCAGCAGCCACCAGACAAAACGTAATACTTCATAATCAAACATTTTGGACTCCTGTCTTAGCGTGCCGGTTGAGCGGTTTTAGTCGCTTGCTCAAAGTGGTAACGGCCAGTCTTCAGACTGCTTGGACCCAGGCGTGCGAATTTGAACATCAAGAACATTTCCGCTACCAGGAACAAGGTGTACAAGCCACAAATCAATACCATTGAGAAGATCAGGTCACCCGCTGTCAGGCTGGAGTTAGCCACTGCTGTTGGCAAGACTTCACCAATGGCCCAAGGCTGACGACCGTATTCCGCTACAAACCAACCCGCTTCCACGGCAATCCACGGCAATGGAATCCCGTAGAAGGCGGCGCGCAATAGCCACTTTTTCTGACCAATGCGATTGCGGATAACGCTCCAGAAAGCGAGTGCAATAATACCCAGCATCAGGAAGCCACAGGCCACCATGATACGGAAGGAGAAATACAGCGGCGCAACACGCGGGATAGAATCCTTAGTGGCTTGCTGGATTTGTGCATCAGTCGCATCAGTGACGTTTTCAGTGTAACGCTTCAACAACAAGCCATAGCCGAGGTCTTTCTTCACATTGTTGAAGTCAGCTCGCACTGCCGGGTCCTTAGAACCGCCGCGCAGCTCTTCAAGCAGCTTGTAGGCATGCATACCATTACGGATACGCTCTTCATGCTGGCCCATTAGTTCTTTCAGGCCCGTTACCGGCTTATCCACTGAACGGGTAGCGATGATGCCGAGGGCATAAGGGATTTGGATCTGGAAGTGGTTCTTTTGGGCATCCTGATCGGGAATACCAAACAGGGTAAATGCCGCCGGAGCCGGCTGGGTTTCCCACTCGGCTTCAATGGCTGCCAGTTTGGTCTTTTGAACGTCACCCATTTCGTAACCAGATTCATCACCCAGTACGATAACGGACAGCACCGCCGCCATACCGAAGCTGGCAGCAATGGCAAAAGAGCGTTTTGCGAAAGCAAAGTCGCGGCCTTTCAGCATGTACCAAGCACTGATACCCAGGATGAACATCGCACCGGTTACATAGCCAGAAGCCACAGTATGGACGAATTTCACCTGTGCAACAGGGTTAAGCACCAGCTCGGAGAAGCTCACCATCTCCATACGCATGGTTTCGAAGTTGAAATCGGAGGCGATTGGGTTTTGCATCCACCCGTTAGCCACCAGAATCCACAGAGCAGAAAGGTTGGAGCCAAGCGCCACCAGCCAGGTAACCGCCATATGCTGGACTTTACCCAGACGGTCCCAACCGAAGAAGAACAGACCCACGAAGGTTGATTCGAGGAAGAATGCCATCAGGCCTTCAATCGCCAGCGGCGCCCCGAAGATATCCCCTACGTAGTGTGAATAATATGACCAGTTCGTCCCGAACTGGAACTCCATCGTTA
>CBIFWW010000129.1:0-9431 GCA_966186435.1 uncultured Enterobacteriaceae bacterium | reverse complement strand
TTTTTAGTTAATCAAGAAAATATAATGCTACTATCTTACTCAGAAAATATTGATAGGTCTTTTAAATAACTGATGAAAGCTTCGGAACTTTGTGTCATTCCAGTAATTTATAAATTAAAAGGAATGACACATGTTCCCCCTGCGATTTTGATAAAATCTCTTCAAACATCACTCTATGACCAGGCAAGCGACCAGCTGTCCTGGTTTATGGGTTTATATCGCTAACACATCTTCCAACACCCACACACTCACCCCACCCCCATTACAGGTAAAGGTCGCCTCACCCGCCTCATTAGTGGAAATGGTCTCCTCCCGATTCCCCAAATAATCACGCCAGGTCTTATTGGCGAAATTTTCACCCAGATTAATCGTCTTCTCGCCATCGTCCCCGTTAGACATCACCACTACACAGCCCGGATCTTCATCGGTACCGCTGCGGCTGAAGGCAATGCAGTTAGGGTGGTCAAAATAGAGCGTTTGTACCCCGTGAGCAAAGCGTTGGCGGGCTTGCAGCAATTCTGCTAGCTGGGTGATAACCGGCATTTCGATGGCATAAGTGCCGCCATCGTTGCCGGTGTCTTCGTAGCTGGCACCAAACAGATCCGGGTAGAATACCGAAGGCACGCCGTTTTCACGTAACAGGATCAGGGCATAAGCCAGTGGTTTAAACCAGGCTTCTACAGGGGCTTCCAGCGCTTGCAGCGGCTGGGTATCGTGGTTCGCCACCAGCGTCACAGCGTGGAATGGGTCGGCCTCCACCAGGGTATTGGTGAAAATTTGGCTCATATCGTAATCGCGGCCTTGGCGGGAAGCTTGATGGAAGTTCATCTGTAACGGGGCATCAAACAGCATGGTTTTCCCTTCCACCTGATCGATGTACTGCTGCAATTTATCCACTTCATGGGCCCAATACTCCGCCACAATAAACAATGGCTCCGGGGCTACTTCCTGCACGTGCTCGATCCACTCCTTGTAGAACCAGGCTGGAATATGTTTCACCGCATCAAGACGGAAGCCGTTGCAGTGGGTCTGATCGAGCACCCAGCGCGCCCAGTACTTAATCTCTTCAGTCACGGCATGGTTACGGAAATCGATGTTATTACCCATTAGATAATCGTAGTTGCCGTTTTCATCGTTCACCTGCTCATTCCAACCATCGCGGGTGTAATCGTTGACGATTTTATAAATGCCGTCTTCATCAGGGTTTTCAATATGATCAATACCGCTGAAGCAGTGGAAATCCCAGATAAACTGAGAATATTGCCCGGCACGGGCAGGGAAGGTGTAGCGGGTCCAGGCCTCGCACTCAATTACCTCCTCACTGATTTGGGTCCGATTATCGGGGTTAACGCGGTTAACTCGAAGTTGCTCTTTTTCATCCGCCCCCATTTTGTGGTTAACCACCACATCCATCAATACCGCAATTTTTTGCTCCTGAAGCGCCTTAATCGCCGCCAGTAGCTGGGCCTTATCGCCATATTTAGTGGCAACAGATCCCTTTTGGTCAAACTCACCAAGATCAAACAGATCGTAAGAGTCGTAGCCCACCGATAAGCCGCCGGCGCTGCCTTTGTAGGCCGGAGGGAGCCACACCATGGTGATTCCGGTGTTTTGCAACTCATTGGCGCGGCGTTGTACTTCGGGCCAGAGTTCGCTGTTACCTGGGTAATACCAGTGGAAACACTGCAAAATAGCGGGGTTCTTCATCCATATACTCCAGAAATTATTAAGGGGGACTTCTGGAGTATGGCTGATAGAAGCGAAACGGTGAGAATTGATGATGCGATTTTACTTACGGGCCTCGGGAATAAGTATATCACCCTTGTGCTGGCTGTAGGTTTGGATGAGGCTGTGCTTTTGGCTCTCCTGATTTATCAGAATTTTCAATTCGTTCATCCGCACCTGTAGCAGGCTTTTAACTTCATTTTCATTACTGATAATTTCGTTCAGGATACCGCTCAATAGTGATTGATACTCTTTCGACGTTGGGGCACCGGGGTTGGCAGACAGCTTTTCAATTTGGGCTACATACTTCATTTCCCCGGTAATTAAGGCTTCCCATTCACCCTCGAGAGCAAGTTGCAGCATGCTCTTGCTGAGCTGCAAAAGTTGGTACCATTCGTTGAGAAAGTGAGTGTAGCTCGCCATTACTTTGCTTCCTGTATAGGCTGAGCAACCGGGTTAATCTCCCGCCAGGCATCAGCAATATTAGTCAAAAGATGTTCAACTTCATCAATGGCCGCGGGATCGCTATATAAATTCGCCTGTAGCAGGCGGCGAACCATATAGTCATATAAATCATCAAGATTTTTGCAAAGTTCGCTATTTACTGAATGATCCAAACCGCTTTGCAAGCCACCGGAAATTATCGTGATAGCTTTGGATATAGCGGCGCCGCGCCCGGCGCTATCGCCTTGGGCCATTAAAATTCTGGCACGTTTCAGGGCGCTTAATGCCCCGTCGAACAATAAATTCACCAGCTGATAAGGCGAGGCGCTTAACACCGCGCTCTCTACCCCTACCTGCTGATACGCATTCACTCCGGAACGGTTATACATATAAAATCCTTATTAATTCATCGCATTAAATTGCTGAGTAAGATAGTTTGCGGTGTTATTAAACTGACTCATGATGGTATCCAGCTGAGTAAACTGAGCTTTATAGCGGGCAATGTTGGTATTAATACTGGCGGTGGTGTTGTCGATATCGTCAGATAACCGCTTTAACGAGGTATTAATCCCTTTGGTTGCGGTGGCAACCTGGCCATCAGCATCGAGCATTTTAGTAAGCAACGCGCTGGCCTGGGTGCCAAACCCGGTTTCTTTGCCGTCGCCCACGAAGAAGTTAGTTACACTGCCAGGCTTGGTGGCCAGGGCGCTGTTTAGCTTGCTGCTATCAACACTCAGCTTCCCGTCGGTACCCATAGTGATGCCGAGGGAGGAAAGGGTGGCGTAATCACCGCCCTGGCTGCGGGTTAGCAAAGACTGGAGTTGGGTCTGAATGCTACGTAGGGTGCCATCACCAATCAGGTCACCGTTGCTGCTGGCCTGGTTGTTACTGCCTTTATCCACCGCGCTGTACTTGGTCTGGTTGGATAGGGTGGTTTGCAGCGAGTTATAGGCGTCCACATAGGCCTGGATGGCGCTGGTCATGCCGCTGGAATCCTGGGATACCACCAGATTCTCCGGGGCGCCGATATTGGTTTTGTTCAGCGTTAGCGTGACCCCTTCCGGGGCATCAGTGATGGTATTGGTGCTACGAGTAATCGCAATATCATTAATTTTTAATTTGGCATCCTGGGCGGCAATGGTCTGATGCAGCCCATTGGTGCCGGATGCGCTGTTAAACCCAATTTTGCCTTGCAGCACATCATCACCAGTAACCGCTACCGTCATGGTATTGGCAAGGCCAGTATCCTTCGAGGTTAATGACAAATAATAGCTATCGTCATCGGCCTTCACGATGCTGGCGGTGACGCTGCTTTGTTTCTGGTTTATCGCATCACGAATCCCGGAAAGCGTTGTCTGGTCATCGGTCAGGGTAACCGTCAGCGGGTCGGTTTTACCTGGCTGAGTAATAGTGATGGTGCGGCTGCCGGTGGCACCGCCAATCTGGGCGGTTTTACTGGCGAATTCTCCGGAAGTCAGGGTCTGGGACTGGGCCAGGGCGCTCACTTCCACAGAATAATTGCCGCCGGCCACCCCTGCACCCACGGTGGCCGTAAAGGCGCTGTTGGTGCTGGTGACTTTGGTAGTCGCTATTTGGCTAGCCTTGGCCAGGCCGTTGGCAGCCGTTTGCAGATTTTGCAGGGAGCTATTAACCACACCCCATGCGGTTAACTTTGCCTTGTAGGAAGATTGTTGGGTAGTCAGCGGCGTCAGACGCGTTTGCTCAGCGCTAGAGAGCTGAGTGAGCAAACTGCTGAGATCGAGGTTAGAACCTACGCCGAGTGCGCTAATACTTGCCATTTTCCCATCCTTTTAGAGCCGATGTATAGATACCCTTATCGGCATACTGGAAGGGAAGTTTAGAGAAAATATCGCCGAGCTGATGGAACAATAAAGCGCCATTTTCTGGCGCAATTCAAATTATCAGGTTGCCAAAAAAACGCCTAAAAAAGGCTAAAGGTTGTTTAGGGGTGGTCGATAACCTGGTTAACGGCGCAGGAGCCGTAGGCCAGAGGCCGGTACATCAACCCTTTATGAAGGAAACACTATTATGGCAGTAATTAACACTAACAGCCTGTCGCTGATGACTCAGAACAACTTGAATAAATCTCAATCTGCTCTGGGTACCGCTATTGAACGTTTGTCTTCTGGTCTGCGTATCAACAGCGCCAAAGATGACGCCGCTGGCCAGGCGATTGCCAACCGCTTCACTTCAAGCATTAATGGCCTGACCGTTGCCGCCCGTAACGCCAACGACGGGATTTCTCTGTCTCAGACCGCAGAAGGCGCGTTGAGTGAGATTAACAACAACTTACAGCGTATTCGTGACCTGACTGTGCAGGCCCAGAATAGCTCTAACTCTGCCTCTGACCTAGACTCCATTCAGTCTGAAGTTAACCAGCGTATGGAAGAAATTGACCGTGTTACCACCCAGACTGACTTTAATGGTAAAAAAATTCTGAATAATGCGGCAGCTACCGCTCAGAATTACAACTTCCAGGTTGGTTCTAAAGATAGCGAAACTATCTCAATTGCCCTAAACAGCGCATCTGGCTGGAACTTAGCCTCTGCGAACGCAGATGGTACTACTACTGGTGCAACTTCAGGGGTATATGTGAATACCGTGGCTGCTGGGACACTGGAAGATCTTGATGGAGCTACTGGTACTCGTAAGGTTGCAGCAGTTGGGTTTGATGTGCTGAGCGGTCAAGTGACTGGGGCAGCATTGGGCGATGGTGGCCCGTTGGCTGATATCGATGCTGCTATCAACGCAGTAGATACACAGCGTAGCTCCCTTGGTGCATCACAGAACCGCTTTGAATCCACGGTTACCACTCTGAACAACACGGTAAACAACTTGTCTGACGCCCGGAGCCGTATTCAGGATTCTGACTACGCCACTGAGGTGTCCAATATGTCCCGTGCTCAGATCCTACAGCAGGCAGGTACCTCGGTACTGGCGCAGGCCAACCAGGTTCCACAGACCATGCTGTCCCTGCTGCGTTAATCGCACGTTATCTAAAAACCCGCTGCGGCGGGTTTTGTTATCTCTTGTGTAACCCCTAAACAACGTCAAATTCCTGCCACTATTCCCACGATTAAAAACCTCTCCAGAAAGGGATAATTGTGCCGATAACTCATAAATGCAGGGCTGTTTATCGTGGAAACTCTCTATACCGCTGATGGTGTAATGGATAAACACTCGCTATGGCAGCGTTACATCCCCCTGGTGCGTCACGAGGCGTTGCGCCTGCAAGTTCGCCTACCGGCAAGCGTCGAGTTGGATGACTTACTCCAGGCGGGAGGCATCGGGTTATTGAACGCGGTGGAGCGCTTTGACGCCCTGCAAGGAACGGCATTTACCACCTACGCAGTGCAGCGCATTCGGGGCGCTATGCTGGATGAATTGCGCAGCCGTGATTGGGCGCCGCGCAGCGTCCGGCGTAATGCCCGGGAAATGGCGCAAGCTCTGGGGCAACTGGAGCAGGAATTGGGCCGAAACGCCACGGAAACTGAAATTGCGGCGCGGCTTAATGTACCGCTCGAAAACTACCGCCAGATGTTGTTGGATACCAACAATAGCCAGCTTTTCTCCTACGATGAGTGGCATGAAGAGCATGGTGATGGCATTGAGCTGGTTACCGAGGATCACCACCATGAAAACCCGCTCCATCAACTGATGGAAGGGGATTTACGCCAGCGCGTAATGGAGGCTATTGAAGCCTTGCCCGAGAAGGAACAGCTGGTGTTGACGCTTTACTACCAGGAAGAGCTTAATCTCAAAGAGATTGGCGCAGTACTGGAAGTGGGGGAGTCACGGGTGAGCCAGTTGCACAGCCAGGCAATCAAGCGCCTGCGTAGCCGCCTGCAAACCATGTAGTAGCGCGGGTAATGTCGCAAAAAATCTTTGCCTGAGCGAGGAATAATCATCATGCAAGCTGACAAGCACCGGCCTCTTAGTCGCTACCTAAAAGATTTCAAATACACCCAAACTCACTGCGCATACTGCCATAAGTTGCTGGACCGTGTTACTCTCGTGCATTGTGGTGAAGTAGTGAATAAGAGCGTCATTGCTCATCTGGATACGCCGATAGATCCGGCGCGCTGGCAGTCTATCCAACACGAGTGGGAGGCGTTATGCCGCTTCTGTGGAGAGCTACATTGTAAAGCGCACGATCCACTATTCGATATTGTTGGCTTTAAACAATACCTGTTAAATAACACTGATATGAGCTTTGGCACCGTTCGTGAATACGTGGTGCGCCTACGCCGCCTGGGCCAACATTTAGCGGAACAACCCATACCGCAGCACCAACTTTCCAAAGGACGGCTTGATCAAGTACTGGCCCCATGGTTGCCTAAAATCAGCACCAATAATTATCGCATTGCTTTGCGTAAGTATATGAAGTTTATAGAATGATACCCATTAGTATAATTAGTTTCAGGTTGGTATATTTGTTAGGAATAACTTATAACCGAGCTATGCTGGACGTTTTAAGCCAGCGCCTTAAACTATCTTAAAATATCACTGCTTTTGGGGTAATCATGACTTGTGCATCTTTTGCTCGCCGGGCCATTGTTGGCACTCTGGCACTGGCCGTGGTAGCCAGTGCCGCCGTACCTGCTTTCGCCGCAGAAAACCTGCTTAATGAAGTAAAACAACGTGGCACTTTGCAGGTAGGCTTGGAGGGCACATATCCGCCGTTCAGTTTCCAGGGAAATGATGGTCAAATTACCGGTTTTGAAGTGGAGTTCGCTGAGCAACTGGCCCAGCATATGGGTGTGAAAGCGGATATCAAGCCGACCCAATGGGACGGGATGCTGGCAGCGCTGGATTCCAAACGTATCGACGTGGTGATTAATCAGGTCACCATCTCCGATGCCCGTAAGAAGAAATATGACTTCTCCATTCCGTATACCGTTTCTGGTGTTCAGGCGTTGGTTAAAAGGGGCAATCAAGGCAGCATTAAGAAGCCGGAAGATCTCAAAGGTAAAAAAGTCGGCGTCGGTCTAGGCACTAGCTACGAAGAGTGGTTGCGCCAAAATGTGCAGGGTGTGGATATTCGCACGTATGACAATGACCCGACCAAATATCAGGATCTTCGCGTAGGCCTTATTGACGTCATTCTGGTGGATCGCCTGGCCGCGCTGGATTCGGTAAAGAAAACCGGCGGCAACCTGGCAGTGACCGGAGATGCCTTTTCCCGTCAGGAGTCCGGCGTGGCTATCCGCAAAGGTAACGAAGATCTGTTGAAAGCGGTGAATGATGCTATCTCTGCCATGCAGCAAGATGGCTCCTTAACCAAGCTGTCAGAAAAATGGTTCGGTGCTGACGTCACCCATTAACCAGTCACCAGCCAGAAAAAGCGCTGATTTCAGCGCTTTTTCTCTTGCCACTCCACAATAGCCGAGATCCCAACGGTTCTTCGAAAAATTCCGTATGCAATAATATCCAGCCATCAAAATACACCTTTTTAACCACTCTTAGGTCAAGCCAGAAGGGCGTTGGCCTACATCGCCTCCCCGAGTGAATGTCGGATGCAAACTCCCAAGTGCGCATGCCGTTTGCCAGCAATTCATATTCTTCAAAAGGCATATCTCCATATACTGGCAAAATTTTCCTCTCTTTTAGCCACTAAAATCTCTAAATTTTGTGGCGTGGGGAGCATTTTTTCCTTTAGTAAGTAATAAATACATTAATAAATTTAATGTGTGTGTTAACGTTCAGCTACTTGTTTGTTAACAAATGTAGATGGAGTTGTTGAAGATGTGGGGCGACAATTTTTTTAGCTGGCGCAGAGAGATGACGACTGCCTTCCAATCTATTGAAAGCTCAGCAGAGCTGTATCAATTATTGCAGCGGCAAATTTGCAATATGGGCTTTGATTACTATGCGTTTTGTGTACGCCATCCAGTGCCATTTACTCGCCCTAAATTTACCGTTAAATCAACTTATCCACTGCGTTGGATCGAGCACTATAGAGCTGAAAACTATTCGGCAATTGATCCACTCCTCATGCACCAGAACGTCGAATGCGGCTTTTTGGTTTGGGATGATGAGCTTTTCAGCGAAAGCCGTGAATTGTGGTTGGCAGCACAGCGCTTTGGGCTACGCCAGGGGTTCACCCAATGCACCATTATACCTAACCGTGCAATGACCTCGCTTTCCGTGGCGAATAATAGCCTGATCCCGCGCGAATACCCACAGGATGAATTATCGGTTATTTTGCAGCACCTACTGGAATGGAGTTCCATGCATTTAATGCGAATGAGCGATCCGGCCATGGAATCCCGGCCAATGAAATTGAGCAAACGTGAGCGGGAAATATTGCAATGGACTGGGGAAGGTAAAACTGCCGGTGAAATAGCGATGATTCTCAGCATTTCTGAGAATACGGTTAACTTCCACCAAAAGAATATGCAAAAGAAATTCTCTGCACCGAATAAAACCCAGATTGCCTGCTATGCCGCGGCGATTGGTTTAATCTAAAAAGCAGGCAGGCAGGCCGGTAGCCCGGCTGCCCTGAGGCCGATTATTGGCGGTAAGCTTGTTTGATTTGCTTTACAGTGTTTGTGAAAACTTCCGCATGTGACTGGTTTTCCATTGCAGCGATTTCTTTTTCCATTTTGATGATCACTTTACCGGCATCAGCCTGACCCATTGCTTTCAGCATTTGGGTGAATAAAGATTTCAGGCAACTTAATTCCAGAGCCATCTGTTCAATATTATCTTTGGTGGAAAAATCAGGGGTACTCATTTAATTCCTCTGTATTTGAATCAATCGCCGTTAAGCATAACGGCAGCAGCAAGGGTGCGGATTATAGCACAAGCCCTGCTAAGACTTCACCTGTGCGTGTTAGCGGCTTCTTATCGTATAAAAAATCAGCACAATCTGAAATAATTAAGTAGTAATCAACGATCAAGCCGCACGTTAGTTTGTTTATAATATGTTATATTTTGGTTGCCATTTAGCTAGGGTATTAATGGTGGCTTAACAATCTGCTTGTAAACATGGGTTGCCATTTGTTTACGTCTTCTTCTAATAACAATCATTATTGTTATATAGCAGGCCAAATCAGACGTAATTTTGATAAAACATCCGCCACGGATCGCATCTTGCAACTTTTTGCATTTTTAACTTGTTCCAAAAAACGTTAATATAGCGCCCATAAGCTATCAGTAGCGTTATCCCTTTTCTGGAGAATAGTCCTTTGATCAACGTTCTTCTTGTTGATGACCACGAACTGGTGCGCGCAGGGATA